>SFCP01000122.1 GCA_004558535.1 Bacteroidales bacterium
GCTATCGGGCAAACGGCAACCCACCTGAAGCACATCCCGAAGCTGGGCTGGAAATTCACCTTTCGCGGCCGGGAATACTTCTTCTACGAACCGGGCGCAGGCACACACCTGTTGCGCTTCAGCATCCCCTGCCTGCACCGAACTGCCCCCGAAGAACGCGCCTGCGCACTCGATGCCATCAACGAAACCAACCTGAACGTGAGGTACGTGCGCGCACTGCTACTCAGCAGCGGCTGCATCACCCTGCAGTACGACTTTCTGGACCCGGGGGACGTCAAAGCTGTCGAAAATGTCGTGGCGAAGCACATCCTGCCTGCACTGGACTATGCAGCGTGCTTCCTTATAAAAAAGATTGAAGTCGGCCTCCTCGCCCAAAGCGCAAGCTGCCGTGCCCCGCAACTCTTTTGAAATCAAGGGGACAACCTAATTTCCACAGGAATACTATCGCTCAAAATGCTGGTAATCCTTTGTATGTTTCCAGTCGCCGCCCCAACGAAATCCTTTGGCAAGGAACAGGCGGTAGCACAAATCTCCCCGCTCTATCTTATACGGAAAAGCCTTGTTCCGGTCCGCATACGGACGACCGGCAGCCGGCTCTACTTCGACTTTTCCGCTTTTCAGTACGCGCCGGCAGGGATTATAGAGCGGATTAATGTCAATGGCCATTCCAAGACCGTGCTTTGACACGCGCCGGGAATGCGAAACCCTCCGAAAATTGAACGCAGAAGTATTGTTTGCCGCCATGGAGCGCTCATCGTCGGCCTCCCAGTAATCGACCAACCGCATTTGCTCGATGGGATAACCGTTCGCATAGAGTTCGCGAAAGATGTCGAGCACATCGTTGGCTATGAGGCGGTTTACCACCAGTTCCCCCACCACGGCTGCGCCATCCGACCGGCGATGCAGCAGGCGCAGGTAGCGCAGTTCGCCGCACGGCGTGGTACAATCGGCCTTGTAGCTCCGCCCCTGCATCACCGCAAAGACACTGTCGGGCACCGGCGAAATGCGGAAAAAGGCAGCCGCGCCCCGCCGACTCAGATAGGCTTCGGGCACCACCTCTCCGGGACTGAATGCGGGATAAGCCAAACTGTCCGAAACGGGGATGGGGGCTGCCACTTCGGCCGAAACCTGCCCCGAAGCGTGCCTCGCAGGCTGGGAAACGGTCCAGGGCAGCACAAGGAAGAGTACGGAGAGGAATGTCATCGGGAAGAAAAAAACTATGGTACCAAATACTTCAGCAGGGCCTGCATGACAACTTCTCGCATCGGGGCTTCCGCGATGCTCTCGAAGGGGAAGCCCATGGCCAAAAGGCGGTAATCCGAGCCGGCGTAGGCAATGCCGGCCGACCGGCCGTCGGGATAGGCAAAGGCGGTAAAGGCTGTCGGATCTCCGTAGCGGATGGGAATGGACAGGCCCAGTCCGCTGACGGGCAGCGGGGTGGTCGTCAAAGCCAGAGGCCGGGGGGCCGAGGAGGCAGTATCAGCCGGCAGTGGCGATGCCGTCGGGCCAAGGGACGGGCCGAAAGTTTCGGTCAGCGCCCGGCCGCCGGCATTGTACTTCAACACTTCGCGCAGGAAGGTCTGTTCGGCCGGCGTCGGCATATCTGAAGCCACGTAGCACCCGGTAAGCAGCAGGCTGCCTCCGCCCTGCAAATACATCTGTAGGGCCCGGCAGGTGGCGGCATCGAATGCCTTGAACGGACGCAGATTGTGCGGCACGTCACACTCGGCTCCCGCGATGTAATCTACCACGTTGTAGTCAGCCGCACGGACCACGCCGTCCAACCAAGCTTCGCGCGAGGTGGAAGCATAGCTGTAGCGGCCACTCGCGGCAATGGCTGCACCGTGGAGGGCGGGATAATCGAATGTGTTGCCGCCGATAATTTTTCCCTCCAGCTCATTTCCGCAATAGCCCAAAGCACCACGGCCTTCGCGCCCTGCCTTGGCCGGATTGAAATCCAACTGTTCGCCACAGAACGAAGCGGTGTAGCCATCGGGCACACCGGGGTCGCGCCGGAGCAGGAAGCCCACGCTGTCGGCCGTGGCAATGCGGGCGGGTCCGCTCAGCCGATAAAATCCGTTGACAATGAGCACACGGCCCACAGCGTCGGGAGCGCTATAAACGGACAGCACCTCGGAGGGCGCACTCTCGCCGCCGTCGTTCACGGCCGACACCCGGAAATCATAGCGCAAGCCAGGTGTTAAGGGCAGGGTGAGAACAGTGTCGCGCTCCACCAGCCGTCCCTCGTCGAAATCCTCGTCGGCGGTGCGACAATAGACCACGTAGCCGGTCGGACTGGCCGTAGCCTCCAGGCTGTCGGCCGTCGGCGACCAACTGAGGAGCACCTGCTTGCCATCGGGGGTGAGTTGTGCACAAAAACGGTGCACGGGCAGGGGTTGCACGACGACATTGCGAATGCCGTGCTCGCTGTTGACGTAGCGCAGCAGGGACTTGTAGATGGCGCGGGCCATGCTCTGCTTGAACAGGGGGTCGTGGGCATAGACGAGGTCGCGGAAATTTTGGTGCGAGAACATTTCAAGTATGACGGCGGGGACATCGGGCGTACGCGATTCGCCGTAACTGCGGTCCCACAGCTCGCGGCGCGTCCATGTGCAGTGCCACGTGCGCCCCAAGTCCTCGGTCACGCCGTTCATCAACATGCCAATCATATCCGCCGAGGCCATGCGCGAAAGTCCCGAGGGATAAGTGGGCAGGGTGTCGCCCTTGACCGTCGTACAGATGCCGAGGGTGCCATAGATGGTGCCGTCGGCACGTGCGCCGGCGTCGGAATGCAGGCCCAGACACGCCTCGATGGGCACGCGAAGCCCCGCCGGAGCCGGCAGATAGGCGCTGCCGCCGGCTACATAGTTGAGGAGTGAAGAGCGCGAGCGGATGTCGTCGTTGTAATCGTTTGTACCGTCGCCGATGCTGTAGAGCGTGTCGGGCAGGCCGCACCACTGTGCATGATAGCGCGCTCCCTCCAGAAACCGCGGCATCCCACTGGTGCCGGCCGAGCCTCGCGTATTGATGGCTGTGCCGCCGCCAAAGCGCACGGCGTCGGCGGTGACCACGCCGCGGTAGTCGCTCTCGTTGGTCAGCACCACGCGGCCGGAGCGGTTGCTGCCGGCTTCAAAATCGAAGGTTCCGAGGTAGACCCACGTACCGCCACCCATCTGCTGATTGACCCGGAAACGGCTGCGGCCGCCCCGATGGTAGACGGTGTAATGCGCATCGCTCACACTACCCGGCAACGTGGCGTAGCTGACGTAGACGGCATAGCGCCCTTCGGCGGGAATGTGGGGTGTCCAGGTGACGGAGGAATGGCGCGAACGGCGCGAAGTGGTCGGGATGCAGCGCGCAGTGCCAAGGCGGAAGGCGTTGACGCTGTCGGGCATGGGAAGTGCGGGCATGGCAAAGCCGCTACCCAGAGTTCCGGCCGGGCTCCATACCTCGTCCTCGTGAGCGATTTCTAAGTATGCGTGCGCAGCCGTATCCTGCGGCGTGTCGTTGTCGACCACCACGGAAAGCGGCTGCGGATCGCGCTCGCGAGCGGTATACACCACGGCTCCTGCCCGCTCCAACATGGGGATAAGATAGGGAAATACGAAACTATGCGTCAGCAAATCCTCGGTCGTGCAAAACAGATAAGGCCGCTGCCAACGCCAACGACCATTCCTGTAATAACGTCCGTGACTGGGATTGATCATAAGGTGACGCCCCTCCAGTCCGTGCGGCACTTCGTAGGGACGCGACAGCCGTGTCACCCACGGATTGCCCTTGTGCCTGATTTCGCCCCACAGGCGCGAAGCATCCTGTCCGTCTTCGCGCAAATAGTTGGGTATATATTCGCTGAGTTCCTTGCCACCACGGCCCATCACCACCAGGCGATAGGCATTGTAGGGCTGGGGGAAGCGCATCGGCAGCTCGCGATAGACCTTTGCCACCGTGGCGGGGGTAAAGGGCTGGGCGCAAAACGGCTCATTGACATAGACCCGCAACTCGCGACGGGCTTCGTCCACGCGCACACTGTCGGAGCGCAGCGGGTCCTTGGGGCGATAATTGTCTGTACGCCACGCCGAAAGGTACCTGTCGGCTACTTTTTTCAATTCACGTTCCCCCGCCGTCTGTCCCCAAGCCGTCGAAAGGCCGGCCCATAGCAGCAGACAGGAGAATATCCACCTTGCTCTCATGGCTGTCGGCTACTTATTGCTCCGGTTCGGGCAGTTGCTCCACCGTAATCACACTGGAAACGCCGGCCGAGGACAGGGTGAGCCGCCCTACGCGCTTTTCCTTGGCTGCATTGGGCTGCACCTGCACCTTCACCGTGTAGTTGCCGGCCTCGGGGAACGCTGTCTCTGCGGGCTGCAGCCACTCTACATCCGAACGAAGCGTTGCACCGGAGCTGTAGGTATGGAAACGGACTTCGGTCTTGACTGCATCAAAGGGAAGCGTCTGGGAGAAGGTGGCCTTGCGCGTAGCATAGCTTTCCTCCTCGCCCTCGTAGGTATAATTAGCAAAGGGGTAGATGATGTTCAACCACGTGCACTGGCAGGCGAGCTGGCTGATCGTGTCGTGCGACTTGACGACCATCCGTCCCGAGCGGTTCACGCCGGAGAGGTTGGGCGTGGTGGTCAGGGTCATGTGGGTCAGCTTGGCCATTCCCACGGGGATGGTGCATTCCTTGGGGCTGATGTCAAACCAGTCTCCCTCGGTGGTTGCCGTCCACGAGTCGAGCGAATAGACATTGGTCGTATCCGTGGTTTGGTCGGCGTAGAGCAACATGCCCTCGGGCTTCTGCGGATAGAAGAAAGACTGGTGCGCCTCAAACGAAGCGTCGCTGCAGGCGGTCAAGGCGGACAAAGCAATCAGCAAAGTGGCAATACGTGTTTTCATCTTGGTCTTTATGTTTTTTGGGGTTTGTTTTTGTATTGTAGAGTCTCGCCGCGACTAATACCAATCGATATTTGTGCTGTAGGAACTGCGCTTGTCCCACTTCAAGGCATCGGCCAATTCGTTGGCCCGTGCCCGGAAGGAGAAGTTGAACGAGGAATAGGGGCGCAGCACGACCGAGCAGGACATCTCGAAGCAGTGCAAGTCGCGCGACAGCGAGGCAGTGGTCATCGACAGCTTGTGGAAATTGAAATCGTAGCCCGAGGAGAACGAGATGTTCCATCCCTCGGCAATGCGCAGGTAGCCGGAGAAGTTGAGCGTCTGCGTGAACGAATAGGGATAGCGCATGCGGCGCACGTCTATCTGCTTGGTTTTGTCCTCAAACATCGTCACGCCGTAGGACACCGTGAGCGACCACGGCAACGAGAACGTCAGGTAGCCGTCCTTGTCGACCTTGGCCTTTTGCTGCTTCTTGGCACTGCGCTGCGATTTCTTGATATCGGGGTCTATGTTGGCATCTTCGCCATCATCCGGCCCCTCCTCTGCGCCGTCATCGTCTGTCCGTGCAGCAGTAGTCTTGTCTCCCTTGAACTTGCTTTTCCATTTCTGCCACGTTTGGTTGTTGAAGGTGTAGGAAAGGTTCTGCGACATGCCCGAGAATCGGCCGAAGCGTCCATAACTCCACTCCGTGCGGTCGCCCACCACCACATTGCCGCGCTCGTCAAACTTGTAGGCATAGGTGGCAAAGACGGCGGCCATCGAGAAGGTGTAGTTCTTCGTCAGCTTCAGGCGCAACCGCGTGGACAGGTCGCTCCAGGGGCGCGTCGTGGCCGCGAAGTTGTAGGACAGCGTACCGCTCAGTTCGTCGACGAGGCTGATTTTTCGAGTACCGGTGCTGTCGCGGTCGCTCTTCACCTTCATTTCCAAGTTGTTGGAGAGCGACATGCTGACCATGCCCTGCTTTTTCGAGGAGGGATAGCCGTAGATGCCGCCTTGATAGGGGGAGTAGTTGACCGTCGTGACATTGCCCTGCGCATCCGTCCTCACGTAGCTGTCCTGATAGCCGAAGCGCTCGGAGGTGAAGTCGGGAGCGTAGGTAAAGGAGACGGAGGGCTTCATCACATGGCGGAAAGCGATGACCTTGTCGCCAAAGATAAATTTCAGCGGCTTGTAGAAACCATAAAGCGTGGTGTTATCATACAGGTTGTAAAAGCCGTACGTGGTGTCGCACACCTCGCGCTGCCGGTCCTTGTCCCATCTGCGCTTCACCTTGCGGGCATACATGATGTCGCGAAACGAGAAATTCGGCGACACATTGATATATTTGAACAATTGGAACGTGGCATCGATGGGGATGCGGTGCTGCATGCCGTTGTTCCAGTCCTTGACGAGGTTGGATTTCAAGAGCTGGTTTTCCTTGGTCGTGATGCTGTTCGACATCTGTCCGGTGTACGACATGGAAATCTTCTCATACCAGCGCTCCTTGCCCACCTGCCTTTTCCGGCGGAAGGGATAGAATCGCGTCAGCGAGATGGAGAGGTCGGGCAGGGTGACTGCGAGCGAAGAGTCGCGCATATTCTGCGTGATGTTCGTTGAACCGGAGATGGTGAGTCCGATGTTAGGGAAGGTATGCGACAGGCTGACCGAGCTGGCGCGCGTACTCTGCGTGTAGGACAGGGGGTTGTACATACTCTCCAGGTTCTTGCGCTCATAGTTCTCGGAGGCGAAGTTCACACGTGCCGAAAAGGAGGTATTGCCGCCTGCCTTGCTGTCCTTGGAGTGCGTCCACTGCACCTTGAGGCTCTTCGTCACGGAATAGTCGGGCATATTCTTCTCGCCCTCCACCGTGCGGATGTAGCTCACATAGAAGTTGCCGTTGTAGCGGTAGCGCTTGCGGTAGTTGGTCTCGCCGCTCAGTCCCCACGAGCCCTTGGTATAGATTTCGCCCAACACCTTCAGGTCCATGTAGTCGCTCAGGGCGAAATAGTAGCCGCCGTCGCGCAGGTAGAAACCGCGGATGGTCTCATCGCCATAGGTCGGCATGATGAAACCGCTGGAGTATTTCTTGTTGATCGGGATGAAGCCGTAGGGGATAGCCAACGGCAGGGGCACATCCGCCACGACCAGGTAGGCCGGACCGAAGATGCTCTCCTTGCCGGGGCGCACCTTGGCACGCGACAGCTTCACGTAGAAGTGAGGATGTTTGGCATCGCAGGTCGTATAGCGGGCATGCTGCAGGTAGAGCGTACCGTCGTCTGTCCGCTTCGACTGCTCGCTGACCAGGAAGCCGTTGCCCTGCGTTGTCGAGACATTGCTGATGAAGCCCTTCTTCGTCTTGAAATTAAAGGACATGCTTTCACTCTCGTATTCATCCGCCCCCTGCTTATAGACCGGCTTGCCCTGTAGCACGCCCGTCGTATCGCGTCGGCCGTCGGCATGGACCATACTGCTGTCCAGACACATACTCAGTCGCGCAGCGTCCAGCTCCATGTCCTGATAGTTCACCCGGGCCTCGCCATACAGGTAGGCGAACCCCGTCCCCGCCTCGTATATCATCGAGTCCTTGGCT
>SFCP01000123.1 GCA_004558535.1 Bacteroidales bacterium
CCTGCCGGCTTCGGCGGCGCAGCCGCCGGCTTTGTAAGCCCCCTCGGCGGCACTCTCTGCCCACACGGCAGCGACCTGCTTGCTCCCCATCCTGCTTCCTGCCAAACGGCGAAGCACTCCTATTTATATTATATAGGGCCGCAGATTCTTTCGTGACAAACTACAGAAGATGAAGAAAAGATTTGTATTTTTTATGCTCAGTCTGATGATGGCTTTCACCGTGCTGCCCGTTTCGGCCCAGCAGAAAGAAGTGGGGAAAGCCTCATACTACGGCAACAAGTTTCACGGACGCCGCACCAGTGACGGTTCGCGCTATCACCGCGACAGCCTGACCTGCGCCCACCGCACCCTGCCGTTCGGCACCCTGCTGAAAGTGCGCAACGTGCAGAACGGACGCGAAGTTGTAGTCAAGGTAACAGACCGCGGACCCTTTGGCCGTGGCCGCATAGTAGACCTTTCGTTGGCAGCCGCACGCGAATTGGACATGCTGAGTGCCGGTGTCGTGCGCGTAGAAGCCACTCCCGTCACACGCATCCAGCGCAAGGAAGAACTTCAACTGCCCGACTTCAATTCCACCAACCCCTTTGGATTTTTCCAGTTCCCGGTGCCCGAGCTTGCACTGCGTTCCAAGGTGGACCATCAGAGCCTGCGCAAAAATTTAGTCATCAATTATCAGCCCGGCACTTGGACCGTGAAGAGCGAAAAGCCCACCGCGCAAGCCCGCCGTGCCAAGAAGAATAAATAAAGAGCCTCGGCATGCCGGCTTCGGCCGGCTGCCCGAACGAACATCCCGCATAGCCGTCCGCACATTGCTGCGAACGGCCTTTTTTTGCCCCTTCCCCGTTCCCCTTCGGTCGACAAAAGCGCCACATTCGTCAAGAAAATAAGCAAAAAAGCTTTCAGCCTGACAACTTTTTGCGAAATAATTTGCAACTTTGCGCCCGAAAGCGCGCCTTGCGGCTTTCTGGTGCCCACTTTCCCCGTCTGCCGATGAATTTGGTCCTATATAATATTATAAGGATGGGGCACGGTGCATTCTCCCTGCGAAATTCATCAAAAACTAACCTACATATGAACATTCGGAAAAGTTTTATTGCCGGCTTGACCGCCTTGCTTTGTACCGTTTCGGCTTGGGCCGATGGTTATCGGAGCGTAATCGTCAAGCTGCAGGATGGTTCCACCACGCAGATCAACCTGCGCGATGACCTGAAGACCAGTTTTAACGAGACGGACGTCGTCTTCAGCGACCACGGTTCGCGTTGGACGTTTGCCAAAGCCGACGTAGTTGATTTTACCTTTAGCGAAACCCTCGGCATCCGGTCGACGCAAGCCGCCGGCACCTGTCCCGAACTGAGCGGTCGCGTGGCCACGTTCGGCAATCTGCCCGCCGGTTCGCACGTCAGTCTGTTTTCGGCCGACGGCCGCACCCTTCGCAGCGCCGAAACCGCAGGCAGTTATCGTCTGAGCCTTGAGGGGTTGCCCGCAGGCAGCTATGTAGTGAGTGTCAACGGAGTGTCGTATAAAATACAGCTGAAATGATGAGAAAGATCTTTACCCTGCTTTTATCTGCCTTCGTGGCCGTCTTGACCCTGTGGGCCGACGCCGTAGACCGCGTGGACGCCGTGCGCACGGATGGCACCTTCGTTTCGTTCATGACCAACGACGTGGACAGCATCACCTATGTACGCACCGCCGGCAGCGACACCTATGGCGCGTTCCGCTTCTGCCTGAGCGACGGCAGCAAGCCGCAATTCAGCATGAGCGAGTTCCCCTCGCTGCGCTACGTCCCCGTAGACGCCACCCTCTATGCCATTTTTCGCGAGAGCGACCCCCATGCCACCATCGTCATGCTGGACTGCATCAACAACGACCACCTGCTTACGCCCGACGAGTCCGTCGATTGGACCGGCACTGTGCCCAATCACAAGGTGCACTTCCTCGTTCGCACCGAGGTGGGATATGACAGCCAGACCCTCATCACCGGTGTCTATACGGGCAAGGACTACACCGCCGACCCCTCCTTCATATTCATCGATGCCAAGGAAAACAACCTGATTGGTCAGGACGCGCCCTGTTTCTACATGCCCAACGAACCTGTGACCATCACGACCATCGCCACGGAGCGGACCGTCTACGAGGGCTACGACTTTGTGGGCGAATACACCGGTTACGGTCTGACCCCGGCCGCCGACAGCAACGGCATCTCGCGCGGCACGACAGCTCCCTTCACCATGCAGTTGCGCGCCAGCGGCGCCTGCCGCGGCACCTCTACGGATGAGATGAAGTACGACTTCCTGCACCTGTACGACTACGATGCCGCCAAGGGCACCTTCTCCTACCATGTGGAGGAATTGGCCGAAGACGAGGAGTCCGACCTGGAATACAGAGACCAGCCGACCCACGGCGCGAACGGCGTATTCTTTGCCGGCGACGTGGCCATCGTGAATATTCACGACTACAACAACGACAAGCACGAGAACACCCGCTTCTATGTCACCTGCAAGGAACCTTTCAGCTTCGTTTGTGCCTCGCGCGACGTCTATGGTTACCAATATCTCGTGGAAGTCGTACCCGATAGCGGCGTAGACCCCACCTGGTACTTCCTCTCCGACTATGGCAACAACGCTGTCGAGGCTACAATCGACTTCACCAAGGGCAGCAGCATCGGTGAGCCCTGCGAGGCCATCGTCAGCTACGCCGGCGACACGCAACTCAAATACACGCTGAGCCAGGACGGCGTACCGACATTCCGCGCCAAGGGTAAGGAAGCCGGCAACTACACCGACATCACGGGCCAAGGCGGCGCACTCAGCCTCGACGGCTTTGGCGTGGCCGGCTACGGCGACCGTCTCTACGCCTATACCATCGAGAGCAACTTGGTCAGCATCACGGTGAGCGGCGAGCCTGTCCTCTTCCACATCGACCCCGCCACGCACACCTACACCCTGGTGCAGGAGAGCGAATGGCCCGGTTATGAAATCTATGAGAACAACGCCGTGAGCGGTGTCTACTGTGAGGAGGACGCCACCACGCGCAACAGCGTGAAAGTATGGATGGACCACAACCTGATGGGCGCCGAGAAGCCCGGATATGCCGCACTGAGCATCAGCATCTACCACGAAGGACGCTACGTATCGGCCGTGAGCGACTGCCAGCGCTACCTCTATGACGCCACCACGCGCAGCCTGACCCTCAGCAACGTCCTGATGGGCGACGGAGCGGGCAGCTCGCACCGCGCCAACCTCACCTTTACGCTGAGCGAGGACGGCAAGAGCCTCTACCTGCCCGGCACAGCCGACGAAGCCCGCATCTACTCCGTCTCCTACACGGGTAGCTACGTCACCGTCGACGCTGCCAACGCCCTGCAGGCCTACATCCCCGTAGCGCCCGAACTTTACGACAATTACTCCGCCAATCTCGCTGCCGATTACCTGGGCAATACCCTCGACGCCGAAGCTACGCTGGCGCTCGACGCCGACCTGAACGGCCAGGCCAAGGAGGGCTATGCCGCCCTGCACATCACCGCCATGGGTAGCGACATCATCAGCGCCTGCGTGCCCTACGAAATCGAGGGAATGACGCTCACGCTCAAGGGTGTCACCGTGGGCAACGGCAACTACGGCGAACAGACTGTCGACCTGCAGTTCACTATCACCGCAGACGCCCGCCTGCTGGGCCAGGGCACGTATTACGGCACCGGCATGACGGCTGCATTGATGCAGGTGGACCTCGCATCGCAGGAATTCCTGCCCGCACTGCCCGGCGTCGAACTGGCTGCAAAGTACACGGGACTCTATTACATCGGCACCAACGGCGAGGAGGCCGAAGTCGCCACCGTGCAGGCCACACTCTGCATCGACCGCACCGCCGACGGCACTTTGCAACCCGGCTATGCCTTCTTTGAAGCCAAGGCTGCTGCCGGAAAATTCGGAAGCAAGAGCGTGCCCTACGAAATCAGCGGCAACAAACTGATACTGAAGGACTACGGCGTCAAGGAAACGGACACGGAAGATCTGATCTTTGAGATACTGTCCGACGGCACGCTGCAAGCCACAGGCATGCTCTATGGCACCGGTTCTATCACCAACTTCTACATCGACCTGAGCAAGGCAGTGCTGTCTCCCGCCGAATAAGGCGGCCGGCACCTGCCGCCCCGGAAAGGCAGCACCCCGTGGCGGTGCAGGCGGCGGCAACCCCGCCCGCACCGCCACGGAACAAGCCCGGAGAAATGTTAAATCGGGAAAGACCGGATTTGCTTTTCGCCGAAAAAAGTAGTATATTTGCCTCTGCAAGGGAGGAAGCCGTACGCAGCGTGCGGCTTCCTCCCTTTTTAGGTCCTGCCTGCGGGCAAAACTATCCGGCACTTGGAAAAAACTACAAAGGACTTGGTTCTTTCTACGTCCCGGTTGGTTGCAATTAGTCAGCACTTGGGCAAAACGCGCCGGCATCCGATAGGAAAATTCCGGCACAAAACGGTCCTTTAGGAAAGTTTACGTTAAATCTACCTATGCACTTCTGTGCACTTCCACAAGCCCCGCTGCCCACCGGCGGAGCCGGAGGACGATGCACAAGAGGACCACGCACCGGCAGACCGGCAGGCAGCACTGCAGGCCCGGGCAGTGCGCAAATGGCCAACGCCGGCAAGTCCGATGAGAGGCTCTGCAGACACGCCCACGACCATTCTGCAGCTGCGGTCCGACGCTACAGCGCGCTAATAACTATTGAGAAATCAAAAATAGCAAGACGCACGCTTTCACTTTCCGACAAAAGGCGTAACTTTGCAGGCAGAAAGCAATCATTTACTTAATCACATAAACTATCACATCATGCAAAAC
>SFCP01000124.1 GCA_004558535.1 Bacteroidales bacterium
GATGTTTTCCTATGGTTCAGTGTGGCACGCAACTTCCCGCTTCGCTTGTCCGGCAAAGTAAAAAAATGCGTAAAAGTAAAAGGAGAATGCTTGTGCCATAGCTGTTCGAATGAAATGGGACGCTATCGGGCAACCATTACCCGGTTTGTTTTTCCCAAGACGCGGCAAAAATAAAGCAATTTTTTTATACAACCAACTATTTGCTGTATTTTTTTAATCAAAAAAGCATCGGTGAACCGGTTTTGGGGACTTCGGGCGGCTGTTCCCCATAAGGGGGCGGCTGTTCCCCATAAGGGGGCGGCTGTTCCCCACAAGGGGGCGCCTATCCCGTTCCTATTTATGACTTCGGGGGTAGACTTTTTTGCTTCGCTTTATTTCGCGAAACAGATGTCTGACTGCGGCAATCGGATGATAGAGAATCATTCTTGGTCCCGACCATCGCATGACCGCTATGATGCGCTCCTTCATTTCCGGTCGGTAGCAATGTATGGGGCATTTCCTGCAAGTGGGTTTTTCCTTGCCGTAACGACATCGGCTAAGTCGGTTGTGGGCGTAATCCAGCAGTTCTTGGCAGTCGGGGCATAGTTCGGCGTGTCCCTCGTGTCGCCGGCAGTACAGGCGTATCATCTGTTCCACCACGGCCATTTCTTCCTTTATGCGTATTCCCATAGATATATGTATGCGGGCGGCGTTGTTCGTCGTAGCTGCCACGTTGATTTATTTATCAAAAAAGTGCTTGCCGTCTGTCGCGCGGCGGCTTTGTCCCTTAGGAGGTGCGATGGGGTGCGAGGGAAATGCTTTATGCCCCCTCCCCGGTTTGCTTCGGATTGTCCCCGCCTTGCGGTTGCGCGTTGGGCAGCAGGGTCGCGGTGTCGCTGTCCAGGAAGAGGCTGTTGTCCATCTCTGCGAGGGATTTTTTCTTCTTGTTCTCCCGTGCGCCGGCCTTGAGGAGGTTTTTTGCTGCGGTGATGATGCTTGGCCCGCTCTCGGCAGTCGTGATTTTGAGTTTTGATATTTTCTTTATTGTGTCGTACATGCTTGCCTCTACATCGATAAAGCGGCTGCCGAAGTCCTGCACCCTTTCGATGACGCTGTTGGCGGCGTCCATCATCATTTGTTGGTTTTGCAGTTGCCGGACTTGTGTCCACATCATTTCGAGTACGCGCAGGTTCATGTACATGGTCTGAGGTCCCAGCACGAGCACGCCCTGGTCGTAAGCCCAGCGCCAGAGTGTTGTGTCGTTGAGCAGTGCGAGATTCAGTGCGCCCTCGATGGGTACATACATAATGGCGAAATTGAGGCGGTTGTAACCTTCGGGCAGATAGCGTGAATATTCTTTTCGTGCCAGACGCCGCACCTGTGCCCTGACGCTTTCGATATGGCCGTGCAGGAATTGGGTCTTTTCGGGGCTTTCGCTTTCGGCATTCATATAGCGTTCGTAGTCCGTGAGCGACATTTTGGAGTCGACGACGACGTGGCGGTTGTTGGGGAAGTGCAGAATGAAGTCCGGTATCAGTCCTTTCCCATCGTCTCCCTTGGCAGCCTTGCCGGCTTTGTCCCTGAGGGTTTCCTGTGTGTCAAACTGCTCTCCTTCTTTCAGCTCGAGGTCTTCCAGCAGTTGCTTCAGTTTCAGTTCGCCGAAGTTGCCCTGTACCTTTACCTCCCCAGTGAGTGCGCGTGTCAGCCTGTCAGCCGTTTCTCCGAGTTCCCTGCTTTTCTGCATATTTACCTTGATGGTCTCGTCCAGGCGGGTGAGGGCTTCGCTTTGTTGTGCCTTGGATTTGTCGAAGGCTTCCTGCATGGCCTTGAAGCTTTGCTGCAGCGGGTCAATGATTTTCGAGACCTGTTCTTTGTTCCTTTCCCCCAATTCCTCTTGCCGCCTTTTCAGAATTTCCTCGGATGTAGCCTGCATTTGCTCCTTGATCAGTTTCATTTGGCTCTCCACTTGTTTCTGGTTCATGGCACGCAGAGTTTCGATTTGCTTGTCTGCGTTTTCCTTGACCTGAGCCAATTGCCGGTCGTGTGCATTTTTCAGTTCCCCGATTTGCCTTTCGTAGGCCGTTTTCAGTTCGGTGATATGCCTTTGCGGCAGCCAATTGTTGCTCATATTGGGATTTCAGCGCGTCATGTTGTGTGCGTAGGTGCTGTGCCGTGGCTTTCTGCACCTCGCAGTCAGCGGTGAGGCGGGTTATTTGGCTATTGAGTTGGGCGATAGTGCCGTCCTGCTCTTTGATTTTTTCGTTCAGGGTGGCAATCTGTTGATTCAGGTTGTTTGTCAAATTGTCGCCCGCGGCGTTGTTTTTGGTTTTTTGGCCGATGAAAAATCCCGTCAGGAGGATGACCGTGAGCGCTACGGCTCCGATGATGAAGTAAATGACCATAGGATGAAGGTTTTGTATTGTCAGGTGTAGCTCATGTCGCGCCGCGCCGCGCGCTTAGTGTGTCACGGCGTGCCACGGGGTGCTACGGCGTACTACGGGTAATTAGGGCCATACCTCCGTAAGCGCGCAGAGGTATAGCCCCGTTGTATTGAATTTGTCCGAAGAGGGCTTCGGGCGCTGTTTTATTTCACGTAGACCTTCCTGCCACCGATGATGTAGACACCACGTTGCAGCGGTTTGCCGGGGATGCGGATGCCCGTGATGGTATAGATGGCCTCGTCTGTGCGGCCTGCACCATTGACTGCACCGATGCCCGAGAGAACGTCATAGGTGCCGTAGATGCTGATGTCGCGGGCGGGCATCGTTTTGGGAACTTCCTGCCAGCCGCTAAACGTGTAGCCTTCCTTTTCGGGTACATCGGGCGGGGTGATGGCTTCGCCGTAGTTCACCTCCTGTGTCGCGAAGATGGTGCCGTCCAGGTAGTAGGTGACGGTGTAGGTGTTCACTTCGAATGCCGCATAGACCGTCAGGTCTTCGGCGGGCATCGTTGTGGGCAGTCCCGTCCAGCCCAGGAAGGTGTAGCCCTCCTTGGTGGGATCTTCGGGCGGGGTAATGGCGTCGCCGGCAGTTAGTGTGGTGCTGTAGTATACCTTGTCGTCCAGCATGAATGTCAGCTGATACGTGGCGACCTCTCCCGAAGTGCCGCTGCTGCTGAGGGTTGCGGTAGCGCCTGCAAGGGGCTTCTCTTCGCCGAGGCGGTCGGCCACGATGATTTGCGAGAGGGTGAGGGTGTAGTTGCCCTTGTCCAGTCCGTCGGCAGCAGTGAGGCGGAGCGTCAGCAGGTCGCCGGTGTTTCCCGTCAGGGCTGCATTGGTCGGCGAGAGGGCTGCTATGCGCAGGTTGCCGCTTGCATCCTGTGCGACAAACAGGCTGTGGTCGGTCAGGCGGGTGCTGCCGGTGGCCGAACCGGCTACATAGTCTACGCCGGCGGGCAGCGCGACGCTCAGTTGAAAGGCGGTGAGGTTGTCATTGTCGGCGTTGTCGAGCACGATGTGGACTTGCCACTCCCGGCCGGGCACCAATTCCTCGGTCGTGGCGGTGAGGACGGCCGCACGTGCCGAGGGGAGGCACAGGCCGAGTAATGCTATAATGGAAAAAAGGGTTTTCATGGCCGTCGGGGATTATTTAACGATGACTTTCTGGTGGTTGACTATATAGATGCCTGTGGGCAGTGCCACGGATTGCCGGCCCGCGGTGACCGAAGCGGTGCGCAACAGGCGGCCGTCGGGGGTATAAATGCGCAGTGTGCCTTCGCCCAGGCTTTCCACGTCGAGCGCACCGTCGTCGCCCTTGACGTCCATTTCTACTGCGCCCGAAATGCCGGTGGTCTCCATGTCAAACGAGGTGGATTTCGGCGCCAGTCGCAGGTCTTCGCCCAAGCGGTTTACCAAGGTGGCAGCTTCGATGCTCACCACGCGGGTGGCTTCGGGTATCAGGCTTTCTGCTTGCAGGTACATGCCCAGTGTCGCGCTGCCGACAGGCAAGAGGCGGTCGCCGCTGCCGCTGACAATCACGCGATAGCGGTTGCCGTCGGATCTGCCGGCTGTTGTGATGGGCGCGAAGCTTACGCTGTTGCCTTCCCATCCCTGCGGCAGGCTGATATGGGTCAGTTGCATGCCCTCGGGCAGGACTACGTCAAACTGCGCGGCGGCATAGTCTGCCTCCTCCACGTTCAGCTGTACCTGTGCGAGGGTTTCCATGCCGGGCGTCAGGGCGAAGCGGTTCCACCGGAGGTTGGCGGCAGCTGCGGGCAGGCTGATTTGGCGCGACAAGAGGGCGGGTTGGCGCATGGCCATGGCCACGATGCGGACGGCATCGCTGATGGATACGGCACCGCTGCCATCGGCATCGGCCTGCTTGGCGTCAAAGCTTTCGTTGGACAGACCCACGAGGTAATTCATTACACATACGGCATCGGCGGCCGTAATCGCGCCGTCCAGGTTGACGTCGCCGACCGAGATAGTCTCGGGTGTTTCCAGGTCATAGGCTTGCAGGGTGCTGTAGGCATACTCGGCGTGTTCCTGCAACCAGCTTTTCATATTTTCGACGCTGGAGGCGTAGTCGCGTCCGTCGCTCCAGCGCTCGGCGTTGTGCAGGAAGGAGGGATTGGCGTATTGGTAGTAGTCATCCACGAACTCGAGGATTTCCTGCTGATGGTCGCGCAGGAAATTGGTCCATACGCGGTAGAGGGCTTTCTGCACCTTGTCGCTGTTGCGTGTGACGGCGGTGTAGAATTGTCCGCCCGTACCCCTGCTGATGGACGAGAAGTAATCCTCGCGGGCTTTGGTGATGTAATATACATAGGAACCGTCGTAGCCATACGCCCAGTCAAAGTCCCACACCGGTCCGAAGATGTAGGGAGCGTGCAGGGCGCGTAGATCCTCGCGGTAGACGTAGCAGCTCTTCGGGTGTCCTAACTCGCAATTGTGGACATACATGTTCACAAACATGAAGCGGGCAAACATTTCCACGTTCATCTTGTCCGTATAGCTTTCGTCGGCGCGGCTCACCAGGCTTGTGAACTCGTTGAAGTCGCTTTGGATGAGGTCCAGGTAGTCCTGGTCGTAGGCTTCCGTGAAGTCCGGCTCCTTGATGTTGACCGGCAGGTAGTAGGCATTGTCGCGGAATTTGTAGGTTTCGTCGTAGTAGCTGTCCAACTCCAGCAGGGTGGCATGGCTCTCGTCTTCAATGTCCACGCTGTTGTTGGAAAATCCGATGTGTTCGGTGAAGTTGTAGCTGCCGCGGTATTCGCCGTTCAGGTAAAGCTCCACGGGGATGATGTGGTTGGCGCTGGCCGTGCCTGCCAACTGCGCCACTTTCATGGCCAGGGCATTGGTCATCATCGATCCCGTCTGGTTGTTGGCCAGGAGTACCCAGCTTTTTCCTTTGGTCAGTCCGAAGGGGGCCTTCTTGGCGGCAAACTTCAATCGGTAGGGGCTTTTGCCGTAGGCTCCCTGCCAGCTGGTGTTGCCGCGGCCTTTCACCTGTACGGAGTCGCGGAAGTCGGGGAAGACACCCGCTCCGTCGATGATGATTTCAGCGTTCAGGTAAACCTCTTTGCTGGAGATCAGCTGCCCGCCCTCCACGTTGAGGTCGATGCGGGGCACCTGTGTGGCATGGTCGGTGAGCCAGTCCACGCTGACCGTCACCTGTCGGCCGTAGGGTCGCCATTCGTAGGCATATTCGGCGGGGTGGATCAGCGTCGGCCCCTCGCCCTCGATTTTGGTGACTTTGTAGATGGCCAGTTCGGCCAGACAGAGGTAATTCTTGTAGGAACTGCCGGTCTGCTCCAGGCGCACGTATTCATAGGCCTCGGTCGTTTCGATGACGGGCGAGGTGTATTCCTGGCTCATACTTGTGGGCAGGCCATTGCTTTGGTCCAGTTTCAGCACCTCGGTCCAGTTTGTGCCATCGTGGCTCACCTGTATGGACCAGGATGTCGGCAGGCGGTTGGCATCCGGACGGGTCATATAATAGAAGAAGAAGCTTTGCAGTGGTTTCGGCAAAGCCACATCGATGTAAGTATTCTGATTTTGAGGAAGCTTCTCGTAGCTGCCCGTTCCCCAGGTAGAGTGGAAGAAAGTACTGCCATTGCCATCCAGCATCATCGCCAGGCCCTCTGTTTCGGGATAATTGCTCGGCGCATTGGTGGAAAGCATCGATTCGGTCAGGGCCACCTTTTCGGTCTTGTACTCGTCATCGCCGGAGCTCCACAGCTCGTCGCTTATTTTCAGATAGTCCATGGTTCGCCAGCCCTCGTGCCCCAAGGTGTAGACCACGTCGCCGTCAAAGCGCGGACGGGAGACCTTGCTCTCCTGCCTTTCGCTACCGATAAAGGCCACTCCCTCGGCGTCGTCTATCTGAAACGAGGGCGTAAGCCGCTTGCCGATAGCACCTACCGTGGCCGTGACGTGTGTATCGTCCACCAAGGTGGCGATTACGTCGGTGAAGACCTGGTCGTTGTATTTGTTGTTGAACTTGAACGAGGTGAATTTGGGCAGTGTGGCGGGTCCTTCATCGGAAATGCGGTCCACCAGTGCGGCATCGTAGTGCAGCACCGAGTCGTTGCGCAGTGTAATCTGCCATTCGCCATCCACCGAAGTCCGGCTCTTTACCAGCGAGTCGGGGACGACATCCAGTGTGCCGTCCTTGAGGTAAATAAACAGGTCACCCGATTCGGACTGGGCGCCTGCCGGCAA
>SFCP01000008.1 GCA_004558535.1 Bacteroidales bacterium
GCAGGCCGCGCAGAGAAAATTTGGCCGAAAGGTAAATATTCCTTACCTTTGCGCACAAACTGCAAAATCAAAAAAATACCTACACAAAATGGAATGGTTAACAAACCTCATTACAAATCCCGGTTCCATTGCCCACTTGGTCGTCATCTATGCTTTGGTGATCAGTTTGGGCGTGAAGCTGGGCAGGATTAAGTTCGGCGGCGTTTCGCTCGGCGTGACTTTCGTGCTGTTTGTCGGCATTATAGTCGGTCACATCTACAGCCACTACATTGCCGGTCCGGACGGCGAGCTGATTACCCACGCGGGACAGAAGGAAATCATCGACTTCGTGAAGGAGTTGGGCTTGATCCTCTTTGTCTACTGTATCGGTCTGCAGGTCGGACCGGGCTTTTTCGCCACTTTCAAAAAGGGAGGCGTCGGCATGAACCTCATAGCAGTGGGCATCGTGTTCCTCAACATCGCTGTGATGTTGGGCCTGTATTTCCTGGTCTTTCACGAGGGCAAATATAACCTGGCGATGATGGTCGGCACCATGTATGGAGCCGTGACCAACACCCCGGGTCTCGGCGCGGCCACCTCGGTGGTCAAGGACAATGCCGATGCCTTTGGCGACAACCTGCCCGACTTGGCAGCCAGCTACGCCTGTGCCTATCCCCTCGGCGTCGTGGGCATCATCCTGGCCACCATCGTCATCCGCTACCTGTGCAACATCAAGCTGGAAAAGGAGCAGGAGGCTATCCGCTTGGAGCAAGAGCGCAATCCCCACGCCACGCCCGTGCACCTCGTCATCAAAATCACCAATGCCTCGGTGGTGGGCCGCTCGCTCCACGAACTGCACTCCTTCCTGAACCGCCAGTTCGTCATCACCCGCTGCATCAAGGACGGCAAGACCTTCGTGCCCAACGGCGATACGCAGTTGGAGCTGGATATGCAGGTGCACCTCGTCTGTGCCGAGGACGAAGCTGAACCCATCAGCGCATTGATGGGTGAACGCGTCGAGGGCAAGAGCTGGAAGGACGACTACGACAAGGAGAAGACCCACTACGTGAGCCACCGACTCGTCATCACGAAGCCCGAAATCAACGGCAAGACGTTCGGACAGCTGCATTTCAGCACCATCTACGGTGTCAACGTCACCCGCGTCACCCGTGGCGGCATGGACCTCTTTGCCGACCGCAACCTGCGCCTGCAGGTGGGCGACCGCATCCTGGTGACCGGTGCCGAAGAGAACATCGAGCGCCTGAAGCGCGTCGTGGGTGCTGAGGTGAAGCGACTCAATCACCCCAACGTGGGCGCCATCTTCTTTGGTATCATGCTGGGTATCATCTTAGGACAAATAAATTTCGGCTCGGGCGTGAAGTTGGGCTTGGCCGGCGGCCCGCTGGTTGTGGCTATCCTGATAGGAGCCTTCGGCTACCGCTACAAGATCAATACTTACACCTCGACTTCGGCCAACCTGATGCTACGCGAAGTCGGCCTGCTGCTTTTCCTGTCGAGCGTAGGTATACAGGCGGGTGCAAAATTCTGGGATACAATCATGATAGGAGACGGCGTGCATTACGTCTGGACCGGTTTCCTGATTACCGTAATACCTATCCTGATTATGGGAATTATCGCCAGAAAGGTACTCAAGTTGAACTATTTCACCCTGATGGGCTTGATAGCCGGTTCCAACACCGACCCCCCTGCCTTGGCCTTTGCCAACCAGACCGCCAACAACGATGCACCGGCCGTCGGTTACTCCACCGTCTATCCGCTGGCCATGTTCCTGCGTATCCTCATGGCGCAGGTGGTACTTATGATCTTCCTGAGCTGATACAGACAGGCTCTGCATAACCATAAGAAGCGCTCTCCAAACCAGGGAGCGCTTTTTGATGTCCGGCCGGGGGAGAGGCGTCCGGGCGCGGGGAGGAGTTTGTGGCGCGTAGCGGGTGGCTTTGTCGAGGGAAATGCGGGTTTCGTAGATTTTCCCCCATTTACAAAGCCGGCAGATTAAACCTTTCCCCCCTTTGGTGCGTCCAAAGTGATGTGTGGCCGCTCTATAGACAGACGCCACCACTACCTGACCGATAACAGAATCAAAAAAAGAATATTACTGCATGAGAAAGAGAATCCTTTTTGCGCTCCTTGCCTTGGCCCTGCTGCTGCCTACGGCATCCGCGCAGCAACGTATCCTGACGGGAAGAGTGGAGAATGTCAAGAGCCATACGCCGGTGGAGTTTGCCTCGGCTGTGCTGTTGCGACCGGACAGCAGTGTGGTGCGCGGAACCATGACCGACTCCGTCGGTAGCTTCACCTTGGGCGTGCCCGGCGAGGGCTCCTATATATTAAAGGTGTCGTTTGTGGGCTACAACACGTTGCTGAAAAACTTCAGCGTAGCCTCCTCTGCGCCCGACACCCTCTCGCTCGGTACACTCGCCTTTGAATCCGCCGACAACCAGCTGCGCACGGCCACCGTCGTGGGCGTAGCGGCCCGCGTGGAGCAGAAGGAGGACACCACGGTGTTCAATGCTTCGGCCTATCGCGTGCCCGAGGGCTCCACCCTCGAAGCCTTGGTGAAGCAATTGCCCGGCGTGGAAGTCAGTGACGACGGTACCATCAAGTGGAACGGCAAAGAGGTGAAAGAACTCCTCATCAACGGCAAGGATTTCTTCAAGGGCGATACCAAGATAGCCATGAAAAACCTGCCTACGGACATGGTAAGTCGCATCAAGGCGTACGACAAACAAAGCGACTACGCCGAGCTGACCGGCATCGACGATGGCGAAGAAACGACCGTGCTCGACATTTCAACCAAACGGCAACTCAACGAATCGTGGGTGGCAAACGTAGACTTGGGTTATGGTACGCACGACCGCTATACCGGCAAGGTGTTTGCCACACGCTTCACGGACTACAGCCGCGTGACGGCCTTCGGCTCTGCCAACAATACCGGCGACCGCGGATTCGGCGGTCCGCGCGGATTTGGCGGCGGACAGGGACTGGTGGCCAACAAGGAGGCCGGACTGGACTTCAGTTGGGAAAACGGAAAGGACAAGAAGGAAAACGGACGCCTGGAATTGGGCGGAAACGTCCGCTACAGCCATACAGGTACGGACCTGATCAAAACCTCAGCCTCGGAGACATTCCTCAATACCGGCTCGAAAAGTTCCTTCAGCAACTCCCATAGCATCAGCGGAAGCTCGTCGACCAGCGTGAGTGGCGCCTTCCGTGTGAGGTGGAGCCCGGATACGCTGACCAGCATCACTTTCCGTCCCTCGTTCACACACAGTGACGGCCACAATGCAGGTGACTCCCGCACGGCAACCTTTAATGACGACCCCTATGCCATAGATGAAATGAGGAGTCCCCTGGACAGTATATTCCTCGACAACCCTACAGCCGATTTGCTGGGCATCGCTGTCAACCGTACCGGTCGCCTTTCGCTCGGAGACAGCAAGAGCAACGGCGCAAATGCCAGTCTCAACGTCATGCGTCGCTTGAGCGCAAACGGACGTAACGTTTCGCTCCGTGCGCAGGTGGGTTACTCCAAAAGCGAAAGCAATGCCTTCTCGATTTCCGACATTAAATATTATAACGGCAAGAATCCGCAATTCCTCAATCAGTACAGCAAAACGCCTGCCGAGAACTGGAACTACAATATCCGCGTAGGATATGTGGAGCCTATCGTGAAAAATCTTTTCGCAGAGGTGCGCTATCAGTATTCCTACAAGTATAGCAACAGCGACCGCTCGCGCTATAACCTCGACTCCCTCTATTATGCTCCCTATGCCCAGTTATGGCCCGAGTATGCCAACTTTGGCAACCCCGATGCCTATCCTATAATTGGCAGCCTGCCCACCGAAGCCGACGTACTTATGGCTGTGCGAGACCTGAACAACAGCCAGTATGCCACATACAAGTACTACGACCACACGGCCACGCTGGGCATCCGCTACAACACCGAGGCAATTCGTTTTAATGCCGGTGTAGATTTCAATCCCGAGAAGACACGGCTGGCTTACCTGCGCGAAGGACAGGGCATCGACACGGTAGTGACGCGTCGCGTCTTCAACGTTGCGCCGCAAGTGCGGTTCCGCTATCGCTTCTCGAAGACGAGCAACCTTGACTTCCGTTATCGCGGAAGCAGCTCGCAGCCGTCGATGACCAACTTGCTGGAAGTTGTCGATGACAGCGACCCGCTCAACGTTACGATGGGTAACCCGGGACTGAAACCCTCGTGGACCAATACGCTGCGCGCCATGTACTACGGTTACAACCCCGACCGTCAGCGCGGCATCATGGGAGCACTGCAGTTCCAGCAGACGCGCAATAGCGTGAGCAACCTCATGGTCTATGACGAGAACACAGGTGTGCGCTACACCCGTCCCGAAAATATCAACGGCAACTGGAGCGGCAACGGACACTTCATGTTCAATACCGCCATGGGTGCGCAGAAACTCTTCAACGTGTCGACCTTTACGAATCTCAGCTACAACAATGCCGTAGGCTATGTGAGCAATATGAACTCAGCCGCTGCTGCCGCGCCGCTCTTGGCCGTCAGCCGCATCGCGGGCGACACGCGGAGCTATGACTTCTATAATAATATCTTCGCCTCGGCCAATCCTGCGAAAAGTACTACCCGCACGCTCGGCATAGGCGAAAAACTTGACTTGACCTATCGTGCTTCGTGGTTTGACGTCGGCCTGCTCGGCTCACTCAACTATCAGCACTCGCGTTCCACGCTGCAAAGCAACAACAATATGGATACGTGGAACTTCGCCTATGGTGCGAGCGCCAACTTCACCTTCACTTGGGGCATGAGCCTGAGTACGGATATCCGCATGAACGCCAGACGTGGCTACTCCGACGCTGCGATGAACACCAACGAGGTGCTGTGGAATGCACAGCTTTCCCAAAGTTTCCTGAAGAACAAGGCCGCTACGATAAGTCTGCAATTCTACGATATTCTGCAGCAGCAGGACAACGTAAGTCGTACGATCAACGCCATGATGCGTAGTGACTCGTGGACAAACGGCATTAACAGCTATTGCATGGTGCACTTCATCTACAAGCTCAACATCTTCAAGGGCGGCAAAAGCACAGCTCCGTCCGAGAACAGCGGACGTGGTAGCGACCGTCCCGGTCAGATGATGCCCCCTCCGGGACACGGCGGTATGGGACCCGGCGGTATGGGACCCGGCGGTATGGGCCCCGGCGGAGGCGGCATGCGCGGCGGCTTCTGAGAAAGTGTAAAGTAAAGCGAAAGAAAATCCCCCGTTCGACTGCGAGCGGGGGATTTTCTGTGGAGAAGCGGCAACTGGGTGCCGGTTGTTTTTTATTATCAGGGCACTAAAACTTTCTGGCCGTTCACGATGTAGATGCCTTTGCCCAGATGGAGGCTCTTCTCGCCGTCCAGCGAGGCGCGGTACAGGATGCGGCCGCTCATATCGCTGACCAGCACCGTGGCGGGGCTTGCGCTGCTCAGACGAACTTCGCCGGGCTGAACACTGACGCCGACTTGGTTGGATTTATCATTGCCGTGCACACTGTGGATGCCGTTGACGGTGTTGCCCTGTCCCTCTTTCTGATAGACGCGTACCCAGTCAAATTGCGTCACGTAGGTGTGGGTCACGTCTGCATTGGCAGCCCATGCTCCGCTGCCCACGCTCTGGTTGAGGATAAGGTGGAAGTGTTTGTCGAAGGGCCATTGTCCCTGTTCCAAGGTCGATGCGTCGGTAGATTTCGAGTAGGTAGCCACCAGCTTTCCGTCGACGTACCAGCGCAGGGTGCTTTCGGTCCATTCCAACCCGTAGGTATGGTAGCGGTCCAGGTTGACGCCCTCGTTGAAGCTGGACTGGGGCGTATTTTTGTTGTTCAAATCCCAAGTCCAGTGGGAGTGGACGGTATGCCAGGCGCGGTTCTCGGTATCGATAGTCTCGAAGATGTCGATTTCTCCGCAGCTGGGCCAGCCTGCGCTCTGATCCTCGGGCATCATCCAGATGGCGGGGAAGTGTCCGGTCCAGCCAAAGGTGCGTGCGCGGCATTCCACTTTTCCGTAGGTAAAGCCAAAAATGCCCATCGACTTGACACCGCCCGTGATCATGGGCACGTTGTCGCTTGCCGTGTCGGGATTGGGGATGGCGCGGGCCACAAGTTTTCCGTCCTCGTGGTAGATTACTTCGGGGCGGTCGGAGCACCAGCGGTTCCATGTAGCGTTGTATCGCTGGCAGCGCATCCATTTTGTGTTGTCCTCCTGTGTGCCATCCTCGGCGTCAAATTCGTCGCTGAAGACAAGCTGATACTCGGCCTCGTCCGTAGGATTGAAATTGGCGGTGAGCCAAACGTCGCCATCGATGCTGTCGGCGGGCAGCGTGAAGTTGGCTGCGGGACGACTATATTCGTTCCATTGGCGATTGCCGTGTACGTATTGTTCGCCTTTCAGGTTGTGGCCGTGACGGATGACGACTTCGTCGGCCACATAGCCATTGGCTGCGGGAGCGAGGACCACGGGGAGCGCCTTGCCTACGGGCAGGTCGACGGGAAGTCCCGTGTTGGTGGCGCCGTTCAGGCTTCCGTTGGTCGTAAAGACTTCGAGGGTATGCGTAGGTCTGTGTACGTTGAGCAGGAAGTCGACGATACCGCCGCTGGTCGAGCCTTCGCCCAAGCTTAGGTTGGCGATGTCGGCGCTGCCGGCGGGGTCGATGCAATTTTTGTCGGTCACAAGACGGGCGCGGTACATGCCCGGCGGCAGCAGCTCGTTGATAGTAAATGCCGGCAGGGAGAAGAGGGAACTGCGGTCTTCATCGTTGGCGTCTTCGCCCGCGCTGTTTTTGCCGTTGTAGGCGGTGAAAGCCACCAGTTCGCTGCTGACGGTGGGTGTACCGTCTTCGCTCAGTAGTGGTGTGAACTCGCCATCGTTGTTCAGGTCGATGTACAGATACACGCTAAGGTTATCGGTGGCAGTTCCGGATGTAGTCACGCGGTCGCCGGGGACAACTTTCAGCTGCTGCGGCAGGAAGTGATACAGGCGGGAGGCGCCCTCGTCGATTGTCCATGCCGTGGTGCCGCCCTGCGTGCCGGTCATTTGGAACTGGCTGATAGGGCATACGTTCAGGCCCGTTGCGTCTTTGTCAAAGGACAGCGGATAGTCTGTGTCCGAACTGATGCCGCCCTGCTTGGGGGCAAGAACAGCCGTCACCTCCACGTCGCCGTCCACGTAGTCGGCGGGCAGTGTCACTTCCTCGCCCTGCATCAGGTAAGCGGGGATAAGGGCTTCGTCCCACTGGCGGTTGCCGTGCAGGTACTGCTCGCTGTCGAGATGATGGCCGTGGCGGATACGCAGGTAGTCGAGCGCGTAGCCTTCGGCAGCATGTACGCGGAGTGTAAGTGCCTGTTGGAAGGGCACTTCCAACTTTCCCGTGAGCGCTGTGCCGTCGGCCATTGTCACGGTGCCGTGGTCGGCTATGGCGGTGAGCGAGGCATTTTCGCCGTGCACGTTGATGAGTACGTCCAGGATGCCGCCGCCGTTGGCCAGGATGCTATTGGATGTCGTCATGCGGCCGCCGGGGTCGATGCCGGCCCAATCCACCTTGAAGCGCATGCGGTAGAAACCGTCGGCCAAGTCGGCCGGCAGGGTAAAGGCGGGCGGATTGAGCACGTTGGGTCCGCTGAGCGAGGTCCCGGCGCTGTTCTTGCCGCTGCCGGAGTCCAGATTGGCTTCGGCGTACGAGAAGGCCATGATATCGCTTCCCTCGGGGATGGTGCAATCGGCGTTGAGCGTGGCGTCAAACTGCCCGTCGTTGCCGCGGTCTAGGTAGACAAACCCGTGCATCCAGTTGCCGGTGTAGTTGAAAGTAGCTGTGAGTTGTTCTCCGGCGCGGGCCGAGAATGCCGCAGTAGTCAGGTCGGTGTACACCAGCCGCGGTGCGGGGATGCTGATGGTCTGCGGACCATTGGCCGAGCCGGAGAGGGTGATACCGTCCAGGTGTCGTGCGGTGTTGGTGTAGGCTTGCGACTTCTCGAAGTTCAGCGGATAGTCGTCCTGTGCCATGAGCGCTGCGCCCGGTAGCACGAAGGAGAGGGCAATCGCCCAGAGTCGGTCTTTCTTCATAGTACGTAATGGTATTTAAGTGGATAATGTTTTCTCTTTTTTCTTGAATTTCTAAGTGTCTGAGGGGGCCAGTTCGATGACTTCAAGGTCGCGGAATTGCTTGCCGTCTACCGTGAATCGCACCAGTGTCCTTACTTTTTGCCATCCCTGCAGTCCGGCAGCGCCAGGATTGATGTGCAGGCAGTTGAGTGTCTTGTCGAAGAGCACTTTCAGGATGTGCGAGTGTCCGGAGATGAAGAGCTGCGGTGGGCGTACGAAGAGCGTGCCGCGGATGCTTCGGTCGTAGTTGCCGGGGTAGCCGCCGATGTGTTTCATCAGCACATCGGCCTCCTCGCAGCGAAATCGCAGCACCGTGGGGTAGAGTCGGCGCAGGTCGCCGCCGTCGCAGTTGCCACAGACGGCGCGCAGGGGGCGCAGGTCGGCCAGCCGCTCAGCCAGTTCCATGGTTCCGATGTCGCCGGCGTGCCAGATTTCGTCACATTCGGCGAAGTATTTTTCGTAGCGTGCGTCCCAGTATCCATGGGTGTCGCTCAGCAGGCCGATACGCTTCATTCTGTAGCCTCCTTATGGCTTTCGCTCAGTTTCCGCAGGGCGAAGTCCTTGATGAGTTGCGCTGTGCCCTCGATGCCCAGCACGGAGGAATTGACGCAGAGGTGGTACGTCTCGGCGGCGCCCCATGTGCCGGCGCTGTAGAAGTTGTAGAAGGAGGCGCGCTTCTCGTCGCCGTTTTCCATCATGCGTTGTGCCACTTTCTGTGTCACCTTTTCGTGGTCGCAGATGCGGCGCAGGCGGTCGGCGGGGTCGGCCACGATGAATACGTTGACGCAGCGCGGGAAATCCCGGAGCACGTAGTCGGCGCAGCGTCCGATGAAGACGCACGAACCGCGGCGGGCCGCACTACGGATGGCTTCGCTCTGTATGCGAAACAGGCTTTCGTCGCTCAGTGAGTTGCCGTAGAAATCGCCGCCGGCGCTGATCAGTGGGGTGATGGTGCCCAATACGGAGCGGAAGAAGCCCTTTCGCTCATCGTTTCGTTCGAAGAATTCGGGATTAAATCCGCTTTCCTCGGCCGCCAGGCTTAGGATTTCCTTGTCGTAGTAGGCGATGCCCATTTCCCGCGCCAGCCACTGGCCGATTTCGCGGCCGCCGCTGCCCAGTTGTCGGCCGATGTTGATGACAAAGGGTGCTTCGGTCGCTGCCGGGGTACCGTCGGGTAGGCCTTGCAGCGGCGTGCTGTCGTTCACAAAGGGGGCGGAGGTGATGTGGTTCTCGATATCCATGGTGAGATCCTTTTGTAGTAAATATTGGGTGAGGCAGGCCGGGCTGCCTCGTGCTTGTCGGGGAGGGCGTCAGGCTGCGGAGGCTGTGGCGCGGCGCATTTTCCGGATTTGCTGCACCAGCAGGGTGAAGGACAGCAGCGAGGCCAGCGCGTCGGCCAAGGGCATGGCATACCACACGCCGTCGGTGGGTGTATCAAACAGGTGGGGCAGGAGCAGCAGGGCGGGCACCAGGAATATCAGTTGCCGCGACAGGCTCAGGAAGATGCTCTTGCCCGGCGAACCGATGCTCTGGAAAAAGGCTGTCGACACGATCTGCATGCCCACAACGGGGAAGAAGAGGACCACGATGCGCAGGCCGTGGGCTGCTTCGTGTATCAGGTCGGGCGCATCCTTGGCAAAGATGGCCACGCAGGGCTCAGCCAAAAACATTCCTACCAGGAAGCCAAGGCCGGTGAAGCAGGAGGCCACCAAGATGGTGAGCCGGATGACCCGTTCCAGGCGGTCGTAGCGTCCGGCGCCAAAGTTGTAGCCCGCGATGGGCTGCATGCCCTGATTGAGTCCCACTACCACGAAAACCACGAACATCAGCAGGCGATTGGTGATGCCGAAGGCGCCCACATAGACGTCGCCGCCATAGCTGGCCATGGAGCGCGTGATGATGATGGCCACCAGGCACGAACAGGCGTTGATGAGGAACTGCGGCAGGCCGATGGTGAGCGAATCGCGCATGATGCGCGGCTCGGGACGCAGGATTTCGCGGCGCAGGTGTATGAATTCGCGCTTGTCGGAAAAGAGGCGGAGCTGCCAGGCCAGCATGCAGCACTGTGCCACGATGGTGGCCAGCGCGGCGCCCCGTATGCTCCAGCCCAATACGAAGATGAAGAGCGGCGCCAGCAGCGCGTTGATGCCCACGGAGCCAAAGGTGGCGTACATGGCCAGCTTCGGCCGGTTGGTCGAGCGGAGCATGGCGTTGAGTCCCAGGTAGAGGTGTGTCACCACATTGCCTGTCAGGATGACTGTCATGAAGTCGTGGGCGTAGGGCAGGGTATCCTGGCTGGCACCAAAGAAGAACAGGATGGGGTCCAGAAAGACCTGGAGCACAACACCGAGCAGCAGGCCCATCGCCACGTTCATCAGGATCACATTGCCCAGTATGCGGCCGGCCGAGGCATAGTCCTTCTGTCCCAGCCGGATGGACATCAGCGTGGCTGCCCCCACGCCGACCATGGCACCAAAGGCGGCGGTCAGCGACATGATGGGTGCCGTCAGCGCCAGGCCCATGATGGCCTTGTCGCCCACGCCCTGGCCGATGAAGATGCCGTCGATGATGTTGTAGAGCGAGGCGGCCGTCATGGCGATGATGGCCGGCACGGCGTATTGCAGGAGCAGGCGTCCCACGGGTTTCTCGCCCAGTTCGTTGAATTTATCCGTTTGCATGAGGGAAGGAGCAGTTGGTTATTTCGTGAGCAGGGCTGCCACCATCAGCAGTCCCATCATCATCATATTGCGCGAGGTGTAGCCCAGGATGCGGTTGAGGGCGCGCCCCTTGTACAGGGCATTCATCTTGCGCCAAGTCAGGTAGTGGGGCAGCAGGTAGAACATGGGTAGCACCGCCATCCACAGGTGGCCGTGCAGGGCCGTCATGGCTGCGCACACATAGGCTGCCACGCCCTGCAGCAGGTAAAACAGGCTGCCGAAGCGCTCGCCGCAGAGGACCACCAGCGTGCGCTTGCCCGCACTGCGGTCGGTGTCGCGGTCGCGGTAGTTGTTGACCACCAGCAGGGTGTCGATCAGCAGGCCGCAGGCCGCCGCGAGCCACCACACCTCGGGACAGGGGTCGCCTGCCTGTACGTAGTAGGTGCCCCATACCGGAACAAGGCCGAAGAAGACCCAGACCAGCATGTCGCCCATGCCGCAGTAGCTCAGCAGGGTGGTGTAGAGGAAGGCAAACACGACGCACGCCGCGCCCACTCCTATTAATATTAGGGGCTCTGAGGCGCCGACAAGCAGTGCCAACCCTGCGGCGCAGGCTGCTGTCAGCACCACGGCGATGCCTACGCGCATGGCGCGCGGCGTAATCCAGCCCTGGGCACAGGCCCGCTCGGGGCCCAGCCGCTCCGCGCCGTCCGTGCCGCGCAGGAAGTCAAACAGGTCGTTGATGAAATTGGCGGCGATTTGCATCAGGGCGGCAAAGGCGATGCACAGGGCGGCCTCGCGCAGGGCAAACTTCCCCTTTGCAGCCGCCAAAGCCGTGGCCGTGAGCACTGGGATAAGTGCTGCGGTCAGCGTCTTGGGCCGCGCGGCCAGCATCCACGCCTGCCATGAATTTTGTTTCACTTGTGTCGTTTCCATCGTTATGCAAATGTACGGCAAAAAATCGGGAAACGCCGAAAAAGGGTAGGGCTATTTTTTTGCCCGTCCCTGACCTTTCGCTTCGCAAGGCTTTCCCGGGGGAGAGGGGAGGCGGGCAGCGGGGACGGAAAAGGGTACAAAAAAAGGGCTTGCGCCCCCCCTTTCGATTTTGTCGGTGCAGGCAGCCAGTCGACGGAAAGGGGTACAAAAAAAGGGCTTGCGCCCCCTTTCCCTGAAAGTGGTACGATGGTAAACCCGAAAGCCACACATCGCCCACCGGCTCGCCTTGAGCCACTCGTCCCTCGTTATCCTAAATCTCTTCTTTCTACCTTGTGTAGAACTAAAATGGTCTCACAAATCTTTTTACCTTTATCCTTCTTGTTTCAGATACATCTGCTTGAATACCATCTGTGCTGTTTGTGAGATGTATGTAAGTGTTTTGTGTTGGTCGGTCCCTGCCTGATGCAGGGTTTCGTCGTAGGCGGGGTGCATTCCTCCGCTCTTTCTGCATGCGAAGTTAGGGAAAGATTTTCCGGCTGCCAAGATTTGCGCGGAAAAGTCACTGAAATTTAACATTCTGTCCTTGGAATGCAAACTTCTCTTGGCAAAATGAAAGGTAAATCTGCCCTTTCGTGAAGTTTGTATAGGTGGAAGCTGTGTGTTGCCTGCCGGTGGCGGACGTCCTCCGGTGCTTCAGATTTAACAGATATAACTTTCGTTTGCTTTTGTCGGCGGACCGCGTCGTTCGCAGGTAGTACTTAGACAAAACTATCCCGCCGCTAATTTTTTCTCGCGGCTTTGTAATTTTTTCTATCTCCTGCCTAATTGTGCCCATCGGCGGGCTAAAAGCACCCCTTTCGGACCTAAAAAAAGCGGGAAAGCCCCGCATTGACGAGGATTTCCCACTTTGCCAAGACAAATTTACTACAATTTTTCGCGAAATCCAAATCCGCCGTTTCTGCGTTAACGCTTCGTCTGCTCGGAGTGCTCAAAATCGCAACTAAGCTGCACTGCCGGCTTTGTGCGAGCCTGTCGTCGTCCATCGGGGGCAACCCCTTGGCCGGCAAATCCCGACATGGGCCGCTAAATCCCCTGCCTCAATTTCTTAATTCAAAAAAGTTTTTGTACCTTTGCCGCAAATTCGGAAAAATGATCATAAAGGAAGTCGCCGAGGCCCTTGAAAGGTTCGCGCCGCTGCCCTTGCAGGAAGGATATGACAATGCCGGTTTGCAAGTAGGACTAACAGCTGCGGAAGCATCAGGGGTCTTATTGTGTTTGGACGTGACCGAGGAGGTCATTGCCGAGGCTGTGGAAAAAGGCTGCAACCTGGTGGTGGCTCACCACCCCTTGTTGTTTCGCGGACTGAAGCGCGTGGCCGATGATACCTTGGTGGAGCGCTGCGTGCGCCGCGCCATACTCAGCGGCGTGACGCTCTATGCCGCCCATACCAACTTGGACAATGCCGCCGGCGGCGTCAACTATCGCATGGCCGAGCAGTTGGGACTCGTTGACGTGGACTTCCTGCAGCCCGCTCCCGATGGACGCAGTGGCAGCGGCGTGGTGGGCGAACTGCCCGAGCCCGAGGAACCGTTGCACTTCCTGCGTAGGGTCAAGGAAGCCTTTGGCGTCGAGTGCCTGCTCCACAATGCCGGCCCGCAAAGGCCCGTGCGGCGTGTGGCTCTCTGTGGCGGAGCAGGCGAATTTCTGATGGACCGTGCCGTCAGCGTGGGCGCCGATGTCTACCTGACCGGCGAAATCGGCTATCACCGCTTCTTCGGCTACGAGAACAAGCTCTGGTTGGCCGCACTGGGGCACTATCAAAGCGAGCGCTACACCATAGACCTGATGGCCGACCTGTTGCGCCGCGAATTTCCCGACCTCCGCATCGAGCAGACCGCCTGTTGCACCAACCCCCTGCACTATATGTGCTGACCGGCGGCACGAAGGCTCTCGGTATGCCGCGGAATATTCATTCCCCCCAAGCCCGAATCAAAACAATCAACAATATAAATTATGGCAGCAAAGAAAGAAGCTACGGAAATGTCGGTCGAGGCAAAACTGAAAGCCCTCTACCAATTGCAGACGATGCTTTCGGAAATCGACAAAATCAAGACACTGCGCGGTGAACTCCCCCTGGAAGTACAGGACCTGGAGGACGAAATCGAAGGTATGACCCACCGCGTGGCCAAGTACAACGAAGAAGTGGAAGCACTGAAGGCAGATGTGGCCGCACGCCGGGAAAAAATCCGCGTCGCCGAGGAAGCCGTCAACAAATACCGCGAACAGCTTAACGATGTGAAGAACAATCGCGAGTATGACATGCTTTCGAAAGAAATAGAGTTCCAGAGTTTGGAAATAGAGCTTCAGACGAAGAAAATCAACGAGGCCAATCGCAACATCGAAGCCAAGCAGGCTGACATTGCGACTACCGCAAACAACCTGCAGGACCGTCGTTCGGACCTGGAGGTGAAGAAATCGGAACTCGACGAGATTATCTCTGAAACCAAAGCCGAGGAGGAAAAACTGCGCGAGAAGGCCAAGGCTCTCGAGGTGACCATCGAACCGCGCTTGCTGGCTGCGTTCAAACGTATCCGCAAGAACTCGCGCAACGGCTTGGGCGTGGTCTACGTGGAGCGCGACGCCTGTGGCGGTTGCTTTAACAAAATTCCGCCCCAGCGCCAGTTGGATATACGTATGCGCAAGAAAATCATCGTTTGCGAGTACTGCGGACGCATCATGATCGACCCCGAATTGGCCGGCATCAAGGTAGAAAAACCCGCCGAGGAAAAACCCAAGCGCCGCCTGCGCCGGGCCCTCAAGGCATAACCTATGCGGCAGCCTCCGGCGGCCCGACAGATATATTATATAAGGAATGGTGGGTCCTTGCCCGGACTCGCCATTCTTCTTAGATAGGGCTACACCGGCGCTGCGCCCATCGCGAACCATGCCGCCCCCACCCGGGGGGATGCAAACCCACCTTTCCCTGCGACCAACAGCATGAAAATCCAACTTATCGTGGTGGGAAAAACCACCGACAAACATATCGAAGCACTCGTGGCAGACTATGCCGCACGCGTGGGCCACTATGTGCCCTTTGCCATCGAGGTAATTCCCGAAATCAAGAACACAAAGGCCCTGAGCGAAGCACAACAGAAGGAGCGCGAGGGCGAACTCATCGCCAAGTCCCTGCGCGAGGGCGACTACCTCGTACTCCTGGACGAGGGAGGACGCGAATTTCGCTCCGTTGAGTTTGCAACTTACCTGCAACAGCGACAGCATACCGTCTCCAAGCGTCTGGTGTTCGTCGTCGGAGGCCCCTACGGATTTTCGCCGGCCATCTATGCGCGTGCAGCCGAGAAACTGTCGCTGTCGCGTATGACTTTCTCACACCAGATGGTACGCCTCTTTTTTGTGGAACAAGTCTATCGCGCCATGACCATCCTGCGTGGCGAACCCTATCACCATGAATAGTACGGCCCTCAGCAGACGGCGGACGCCGGGTGGCCTGCGCGCTGCAGCGCGGGCGCTTTGCCTCGTGCTGTGCGGCTTGGCGGCGGTCGCGGCCGGTGCGCAGCGGGTCGAGATGAAGCTGCTGGAGTACAACGTGGAGAACCTGTTTGACTTGCGGCACGATGCGGGCTGCAATGATGCCGACTTCCTGCCCGACGGCGCCTGCGCGTGGGACAGTCTGCGCTACCGCAAGAAACTGACGGGGCTGGCACGCGTCATTGCAGCAGCCGGCGGAGAGCGTCCGGCGGACCTGGTGGCGCTCTGCGAGGTGGAAAACGACAGCGTGCTCCGCGACCTGACGCGCCGCACGAGACTGATGCGCCTGGGGTACGGATTCATCGCTACGGAAAGCCGCGATGGCCGCGGTATGGACGTGGCGCTGCTCTACCAGCCGGCCCGATTTCAGCCGATTGCCGTCGACACACTGCGTCTCGGCTACACCGCCGGCCGCGAAAGGCCCACACGCGACATCCTGCACGTGGCGGGACGCATCCCGACGGGCGATACGCTCGACGTGGTCGTGGCGCATTGGCCCAGCCGGCGGGGTGGGGCGGAGCGGACGGCACCTTATCGCTTTCGGGCGGCACAGCGTATCGCCTGCTTGGCGGACAGCCTGCGCTGTCTGCGTCGCAACTTCCTGATGATTGTGGCCGGGGATTTCAATGACGAACCTGCCGACCGCTCACTGTGCGAGGGGCTTCGCGCCCTGCCGATTTCGAAATGTCAAACCTTGTGGGAAAACGAAAATCTGCCCGCCGCTTCCTGCGCTTTCGTCAACCTGTCGGCCGAACTCACGGCTGACGATGGCCGCGTGCGGGGTACCTATAAATATAAAGGACATTGGAATCGCCTGGACCATATCCTGCTGAACGAAGAGGCTTTCCGGCGAAAGGGAAAGCCACGTGTGGGGCACTGTGCCTGTGAAATACTGGCGCTACCTTTCCTTTTGCAAGAAGTAAAAGGAGGGTACAATGAAGTGACGCCGTATCGCACCTACTTAGGACGCTTCTATCAAGGCGGCGTGAGCGACCATTTGCCGCTGTTGCTTACTTTTGAGCTGCTGGGGGAGTGAGAATTTTTTCGTTTGGCTTTTTGAAAAGAACATCAGACTTGTCGAAAAAATCTATTTTAGTTCTGCGTGGCGCGGGATGCCGGGTAGAAATTCCGCAGTCCGATGCACGTAATCCAGGTGGCAACAATAGTGCTCCACACCATTACTTACGATAAGGTAGTCGGCACGTAGCACGCTGTTGTAGGCAGAAATCTGATTGAAGACACGCTCGCTGATAGGAATGTCGGGCGCCTTGTACTCCACAATCAGGCGCGGCGTGCCCCCCTCGCGGCGATAGAGGACTGTGTCGCACCGACGCGCCACACCACCTACGTCGATCGTCACCTCATTGCCCAACAAGGCGGCCGGATAGCCCAAGTGGTCCACCAGAAAGTGCGTGAAATGCTGGCGTACCCACTCCTCGGGCGTCAGCGTGACGTAGCGCCGGCGCAGAAAGTCGTAGATTTGTGTGCGTCCGTTGCGGTGAGTTGTTTTTATCTGGAACGTGGGTAGATTTAATGAAATCATTTTCTTATTTTTGCATGGCGTAGAGGCTACGGCCTCGGCGTTATCGAAACTTTATCCGAAGCTACGCGCCGCTTTCTCCTTTCCCGGAGAAACCGACAGGTTGCCGGACAGGCGCCAAAAGCCGAACAAAAATACTAAGTTTATGAAGACCAAACAAGAAATCGTGGACAATTGGTTGCAGCGCTACACCAAAATGCCTTTGGAAAACTTTGGCGACCACGTACTGTTGACCAATTTCAACAACTACGTAGATATTTTTTGCCGCCTCTCGGGTGTCAACGCCGTAGGCTTTGATGCAAATATGCGGGCAGCCACGGCAGGCGACATAACCATGATTAATTTCGGAATGGGAAGCCCGAACGCTGCGCTTATCATGGACCTGCTCAGTTCTGTCAAGCCGAAAGCCTGCCTTTTCCTCGGAAAGTGCGGCGGCATCTCGGACAAGACGCACCTTGGCGACTACATACTGCCACTTGCCGGCATCCGAGGCGAAGGTACCTCCAACGATTATTTCCCGCCCGAGGTGCCGGCCTTGCCCGCCTTTATGTTGCAGCGAGCTGTGTCGACGGCGCTGCGCGACAACACCTGTGACTATTGGACCGGAACCGTCTATACGACCAACCGACGCGTGTGGGAACACGACGAACGCTTCAAGAGTTATTTGCGCGAAACACGTGCGATGGCCGTCGACATGGAAACGGCCACCCTCTTCTCCTGTGGTTTCTACAATCACATACCTACGGGCGCCCTGCTCCTCGTTTCCGACAACCCCATGGTACCCGAGGGAATCAAAACCGAAGAAAGCGACAACCGCGTGACTTCCTCGTTTGCCGAAACGCACGTCAGAATCGGTATCGAGGCGATGAAGTTGATTATAGGTGAGCGCAAGACGGTGCGACACCTGAAGTTCGATTGGTAAAACAGCCATGGCAGCCTATCCAGCTACGAAGAAAAACGGCCTGACTTACGAGAGCGTCGTACGGGAAGTCATGGCCGGAAAAATAGCTCCCATCTATTATCTGATGGGAGCTGAAAGTTATTACATAGACCGTATCTCGGAATTTATAGTCGGCACTTTGCTGAAACCGGAAGAGCGCGATTTTAATCTTGTGACGCTTTTCGGCTCCGATGCGACTATCGAGCAAATCGTGACGGCGGCCAAAGCTTACCCCATGGGCGCACGATTCACCGTAATATGGGTGAAGGAGGCACAGAACCTTGCGCATTTGGAACGGTTGGAGTTCTACTTGAAACAACCACAGCCTACGACAGTCCTAATCTTCTGTCACAAGAACGGAACTCTTGATCACCGGCAAAAGATTGCTGCTTCAATCGAAAAGGCGGGTGTACTCTTCGAATCAAAAAAGCTGAGCGAGACACAGCTCCCTACTTTTATCCGCGATTACGTGAAGCGGAAAAAACTGACGGTGGAACCGAATGCCGCAGCTATGATGGCGGAGTACGTGGGGGCTGACTTGAATCGACTGGCGAGCGAGTTGGACAAACTGGCGCTTTCCTTGTCCGAAGGGGAAACGACTATCACGGAAGCCCTGGTGAGAAGCCACGTCGGAGTCAGCAAGGAGTTCAATATTTTCGAACTGCAGGACGCTTTGGCCGAGAAAAACGTGCTACGGGCTAACCAAATTGCGAACTTCTTTGACAAGAATCCGAAAGCTTACCCTATCCAAAAGACCCTTCCGATGCTGTTTCGCTTCTATTCTAACCTGATGTTGGCCTACTATGCGCCGGATAAAAGCGATCGAGGCGTTGCCGAGTGGGTTGGAGTGACGGAATGGCAGGCGCGACGCTCGATCATTCCGGCCATGAAACGCTATACGGGCACGAAAGTGATGAAGATAATCGACGAACTGCGACGTACGGATGCGCGCTCCAAGGGTGTGGGAAACTCTGACATTGCTGCCGGCGAACTAATGCGCGAACTGATTTACTTCATCCTGCATTAGTTGGTGCGATAGGGCGACAGGACGAAGCGGAAAGGCGCCGCCTTGGCGGCGCCGGCTGATGGATGAGGCTGCGGACCGAAGATTTCTGGCGCGAAGCTATTGAAAAATGGGAAAGAGGAAATTTGAAAGAATTTTCCTCTTTTCCATTTTTTAGGGTCTGCTCTTCTGGAAGCGCAAAACGGGCGTTCCGCGTGTGGAAATGCCGGCTGGAGCGAGGCGGGTAGGGGAGCAGCACAGCGATCCGTGAGGTAGGTCGGTCCGCAAGGGTGGGGCGCAGCACCAGTCGCTCCGCGCGAATAATCGGGGCGTTCCCGGCAAGCTGCAGAATGCCGGCCGGTGGCAGCCAGTGGCCTACGTTTTGATCTGCGTGCTTCCCAACGGGAACTTTTAGAGAGTCAGGTGCCATGGATGCGGCGAAGAACTTGCCAATCTGGGAGTGCCGTGCGCGGGCAAGCGACCTGCTCATCGGTGCTGCTTCTCCACTTTTTCGCCTTTCCCAACCAGTTCTCCGCCCCTCCCAGCCAATTTTTCGCCTCTTCCAACCAGTTTCTCCGCCTCTCCCAACCGCTTTTCCTCCTCTCCCAACCACATTTTCCGCTCCTCCCAACCGCTTTTCCGCCTCACTTGCCCGGCTTTTTGCCCCGCCTGATTCGTTTTTGGTGTCGTACAAATGCGAATTTTCCCCTCCGAGGGCCGAAAAATCACCTGCTTTGGGGGATTTCTGAGCTCCAGTACCCTTGTTTTTGCCCCTTTATGGGCGAAAAACAGCTGCTTTCTGATTTTTCTGCTCGCTTTTCCGTTTCCCGCTTTTTAGTATTTAAGTCGTTGTATAACAGGTTTCTGTGCGGTTTTTAAGGCGCTGAGAATCGCGCTGCGCGTTCCTAATTGCCAGCGGGTGGGATTTGTTCAAATTTTCGGTGTTCCTGCCAGTTCGCAAGTCCTACCTGGAACTAATTAAGAAAGAGTAACGTTTATAATTGTGTAGCTGTAAATGTAAATATGTAGCTTTTCAAATTCACAGAGTGCAAGTGTAGATTTTAGAAAGGCGTACCAAGGAGCAACCGTGTATGTAAATCATAAAAGTAAATCCTATGTAAATGAAAACGCAAATCGAAATTGCATAAATATTCCACCCTGCATATTCCACGTAAACCCGTGTAAAAGACCTGTATTAGGTGATTTTGTTTCGGATAAATGGTGTGTAAAAGCCCGAAATAGGCACATAATTCGCTGAAAACGCGTTCAAAAGCTTCTTAGGCAGTAATAAGCCCTTATCAAAGACCTGAAAAGGAATTTTTGATAAGGATTTGGTGAAACTTGATTTTCGGATGTAAATTCACGAATATAGGAGATAATTTGCGCTATATCTTTGCAAATGTAAAGTATGTCGGATTTACAAGCCGCTACCGGCTGGATATGAATTTTTATATTTGAATTTACAAAATTTGTTCGGTCCGAAAAATAGATGTATCTTTGTAAAACTTTTTACGAAGCTGCATTTGGGCGTATTTTCCGCTTTGACAGGAATGTCGTCCGCCTGCGTGGTATTTTTTCCTCGTAATTTATGGACGGGCGGCAGCTGCGCAAAAGATGCTATGAGGCCCTTGTGATATTTGTCGGGCGGATGTGCTTAATCGGTACGCCCCCCAAAAAAGTTCTTTCGGCCATCCGCTACTTTCTCCTTGGGATGTGCTTTGGGGGTTCTCCCCGGGGTGCATGACCATAGACGTGACGCGGCCGGTGATCTGCCGGATGAGGAGTGATGGACCTGCTTTGGGCTGTCGCTGTGACCAGAAGGCATTGAGGGCTGCGGGGATGCTCGCCCTCCCTTTCCTATATACATTAGAATACGTAAGAACGAAATATTAAAAAATATGAAAGACAGAATCCGAAAAGTAATGGAGTGGACCGGGTTGTCGCAGCAGGATTTCGCGGCGCGTCTGGACATTTCGCCGGCGTCCCTTTCCGGCATTTTTACGGGTCGGACCAATCCGACGAACAACCACGTAGTGGCGATCCATCGCGTATTTCCGCAGATCAATGTCAGTTGGCTGCTTTTTGGCGAGGGCACGATGCTGGAGGGAGAAGCCGCTGCTGGAACAGAGTCGGCCGGAAATGAGCAAGTGGTGTCGGGAAGAGGCGCAGATGTGCCTGCGGAGATAAACGGAATGCCCTCAATGTTTCCCGAATCCGCCTTTTCTGGCCCCGTTCAGCACCCTTCGATGATGCAAAAATCGCCCGTAATGCCCCACGAAGGCTATGTAAATCGGTCCAATTACGCCCGGGAAATGGAAAATACGAAATCTATTGACAAACCGAGGCGGAAAATCAAGGAAATTCGGGTATTTTTTGACGATGGAACCTATGAATCGTTCGTTCCGTCGGGTGGAAAATAGCCAATGACCCTCTCCTGCGCGCGGTTTCCGGCACTCTATTTTAGATGTACCGGCGACCGCCCGATTTTCTGGGATAGGTGGGTGCGGACACGCCGTTATCTCCCCGAATTTTGCGGCAGAAACCTGTAATTTGCACCTGTTGCCTTGAGAAAGATTAGTGCTTTTTAGGGATTTTTATGCCCGCAAGCGAGCGCTGAAAGGAGGCTGGGAAATGCTGAAAAGGACTTGCGGAGAATTATCCGGGACTTAGTTTTTTCTATCAAGGACTTAGTTTTTCCTAAGTCGTACCTAATTTAATCGGAAACCGGGATAAAATCATCGCTACAAAGCCGGCAGGACGCAGTAAAAAGCAGGAGGGCAGTTGCTTGCGGCAACTACCCTCCTACTGCAAGGCAAATATACTACATTTTTCGGCGAAATGCAAATGCTAATTAACGTACCTATACATTTTTGACCATGCGAACGAAGAAATCTGTAGCGACGTGGTTGCAGGAAAATCCGTTGTATCGGGTACTCATCATGCTGGCTCTGGGAATTGTGGCGGGCGAGGCGTATTTCTCTCCGCTTGCGTTTCCGGTGTGGGTGTGGTGGGGGCTGTTGGCTGGCTTGACAGGGATTTCTGTCGCCCTTTTGTGGCGTTCCGGATGGCGGTTTTCGGGTGGCGTGTGGGCCACGTTGGCGCTGTCGGGCGGTTTTTTCGTGCTTGGTGTCTTGCTGACCGAGAGCGCGTGGCGTTCGTGGCGCACAGTGTGGCCCGAGGGCGAGGCGGCCTACAGGGTGATGGTGATGGACGACCCGCGCGAGGCTGAGAAAGTCTGGCGTGTGCGGGCCAAAGTGCTATCCGGAGCCGGGGCGGGACGCGAGGTGCAGTTGATTTTGGCAAGGCCGGACACAGCTGCTGCGGGCCGGTTTACAGTACCGGCTGCCGGGACCGCCGGGGAAGCATCATCCCCCAAAGATACCGAGCGGGAAGCTGCTGTTGAAGAGGCCTGGCGACGCCACGAAATGCCCTTACCGGGCGATGAGTTGCTGGTCTGGACGCAGATACGCGTGCCGCGCCATGCCGGCAATCCCGATTCGTTTGACTATGCGGCGTGGTTGCGTCGCCAGGGCGTGAGTGGGGAAGCCTATGTGGCAGACGAGGCGTGGCAGCCGTGCCGAGAGGCAACGCCGGTCCGTGGGGGCTTCGCATCGGAAACGGATGGCGGGGCGTCAATGCCTTGGACGCAGCGGTTGCGGCGGTGGCGCGGGGAACTGGTGCATCGCTATTCTGCGTTTTTGGGCAAGGACGAGGCCGCCATTGCTGCCGCCATGACATTGGGTGACAGGCGGGAGATTGATTCCGGTCTGCGCGAGGTCTTTTCCCGTACCGGCACCAATCATATACTGGCCTTGAGCGGCCTGCACCTCAGTATCTTGTTTGCCCTGTACGGGTGGGTCGTGCTGCGGGCTTGTCGGCGGCGTTGGACCTACCTGTTGGGCAGCGTGGTAGGGGTGGCGTTGCTTTGGGGTTTTACCCTGTTGACCGCCTTTCCCGTGTCGTTGGTGCGGGCAGCCATCATGCTGACCGTGATGCAGGGAGCGGCCTGCCTGCGCAGGCAGACGTCGTCCCTGAACAATCTGGCGTTGGCAGCGCTTCTGCTCTTGTTGATTTCACCTTGGAATCTGTTTGACATAGGTTTCCAACTTTCCTTCCTCTCCGTCTTTTCGATTATCATGTTTGCCCGCAGCGTGCCACTTCCTGCGGCTTGGCGCCGTTTCCGTTGGCTGCGTGCGCTGCATGGTCTGTTCAGCGTGTCGCTGGTGGCCCAGTTGGGCACGGCACCTTTGGTGGCCTACTACTTCCAGACCGTTTCGTTGGTCGGCCTGTTGGCCAATTTTGTGGTAGTGCCGTTCTCCTACGTCATTCTGACGCTGGCGTTGTGCTTTTTCCTTATTCCCTGTTTCGGCAGTCTCATTGTGGGAGCGTTGGGGTGGAGTCTGGAGGGACTTCTGGCCTTTTTGGAGTGGCTGTCCGCCCTGCCGTTTTCGTCTGTCCGGCTCTGTCCCGATGCGGTGGACGTGGTGTGCGTTTACCTGTTGCTCCTGGTGATGTGGGGCTACGTGCGGCTGCGGCGTGTCCGCCTGCTGTATGGCACGGCTGCCCTGTTGGTGGCGTGGGTCGGCTATGGCGCGGTGCGGGCGCGGCAGCCTTTGCCTCGCTTGGTCGTGTATCATAATTACTCCGTGCCTGTGGTGCACGCTTTGGTCGGTTCGCCGGAGGGCTGCCTGTGGACGGCAGACAGCGCCAAAGCCGCCGGATGCGTGGCGCAGCTTCGTCAGGGCTACTGGGCACGTCGCGGTGTGGACGAACCGCGGCTGATCGTGGCGGCGGACAGCACTTCGTTTGGCAGGGCGGGGGATGCCTGTGTGGTACGTGGCAATGCGATATGGGCCGCCGGCTTGCAGATGGTGTGTATCCGCCGCCCTGTGGCGTCTGCCGGCCCGGCGCAACCTGCGGCAGTCGATGTATTGCTGCTGGCGCGCGGCAGTACGAGCCCGCTCTCCCATTTGCGGAAATGGTACCGGCCGCAGCGTCTCGTGCTGGACGCTTCGTTGGGCGATTATTGGCGGGAGAAGTATCGCCGCGAAGCCGCTGCTTGCGGTTGGGAGGTCTATGATGTAGGCGAACAGGGCGCTCTGGAGATTTACTGAGGAGATGATCGCCGGCTTGCTTGCCTTTGGCGGACTTCGTGCTGCTGCCTCCTGCACTGGAGGGAGGAGATAGCCGTCAGTTTGCTTGCCTTTGGCGGGAATTGTCGCCCGGGAAGGTTCACCTGTGCCCGGTGCAGTTTCGTCCGGGAGAGGATGGGCGGTCCTCCGGGCGGTACATAGGAAAAACGACCTGCGGCTTAGTTGTCTCTAAGTCGCAGGTCGTTTTTTACAGATAGCGGCAGCTCGTTCGGCATCGCGCTGCAGGCGTTACTTTCGCCTATTTCAGGGGACTGAGGCGGAGCTTATAGGTAAGCGGTTTTGCCGGTACGCAGTACTGCGGCAGGGTGCCTACGTCCTGTCCGCAGGAAGCGTTGCCCACACCGCGTACCCAGGCGTCCAGATGGAGCACGGTGTAGGGACGCGGCTGCATTTCCCAGAAATGATTGGCGTTCATCAAGTCCTCGTCCGTGTAGGGCAGGGCCGAGAAAGCCACGTTGCCTTCGGTCTGTATGCGCAGGCCGAAGCCGTCGGCGCCGCGTAGAATGAGTTCGCGCAGTCCTTCGCGGCCGCCGGTGCTTTGCGGTTTCACGTAGCGTTCGGGCATTTCGGCCACAGTCGTGCTATAGCGTCCCACCATGGCTCCGTCCTTGCGGTCGCAGTAGTTTTCCATCGGTCCGTAGGCGTAGTAGTCCACATGATTGAGGCTGCTGTCGATGGCGCAGACGAGGCCGGCACGACGCAAGTCGGCGGTGTGGGGAACGAAGCGCGCTACGATGTCCACGATGCCTTGGGGATAAAGCACGTAGTCCACCTCGGTGTCGCACAGGCTGCCGTGGCGTGAAGTCTTGATGACGGTCAGCCCGTTCTCCTCGGTCACCCGTACGTCGCCCTTGGCCTCCAGTCCGTTGGAAGTGTCGGCGAAGCGGTCGTTCTCAATCCAGCGGTGATTGTCATAGAGGAATCCTTTTCCCTCGGCAATCACATTGCGGCCGTGGAAAGCCAAGGAGGTGAGCTGGGCTGTGGCATTGTCGACGCTGATGCTCATGTTTTCGTTGAAGATACGGGTTTCGTGCATCGCAAGGGTTTGTCCCCATACGCCGGGCGATTTGGATTTCGGCGTAAGGGCAGGCAGGTTGCCGCGTTCGAGCAGTACCATCTGTGCATGTGCTACCTCGTGGCCGGCAGGACAGAAGGACTGCGCCTCGCGATAGACTACGCGCAAATTGAGCAGCACTTCCTCGCCTTTATCTTTGGATTTCTTCAGGTTGACCTTGGGCAGTTTCAGCGTGAAGTCGTGGGATGTGCCGGGCGCAACGGCAGGGAGTTTCACGCGCTTGCTACCTACGATGTTTCCTTCGCGCACTACTTCGTAAATAAGGTCGAAATCGCTCAAGTCCTGAAAGGCATAGGTGTTGGTAAGTCGCAGGTGGGCTTCCTTGTCCTCCAGAGAGTCAGACAGCATCAGGAACTTCACAAACTGATGTGCCGCCTTGACCTCAGCCAGTTTGGCGCTTTCGTGCCGGGTGGCTGGCAGGATACCATTGGAGCAGAAGTTGCCCTGATGCGGTCCGGGGAAGTCGTAGCCGGTGTGCAGGCGGTAGATTCCTTGCTTGATTTCCTTCGGTTCGTAGATGGCTTGGTCCACCCAATCCCAGATGCAGCCACCAATGCAGGCGTTCGAGTTTTCGATGATGTCCCAGTATTCGTGCAGGTTGCCGATGGCGTTGCCCATGGCATGGGCGTATTCACAAATGAACATCGGTTTGTCCAGTCCGCTGGTATTTTGGTTCATCCAGGCCATGCCGGGGTACATCTTGGAGTAGAAGTCCGAGAATCTGCCGCCGCCGTAGGAGCCGGCGGAACGTGTGCCCTCGTAGTGTACGGGGCGGTTGTCGAGCGATTTGGCCATGTCGTAGCAATAGCGGAAGTTCTCGCCGTTGCCAGCCTCGTTGCCCAGGCTCCACATCAGCACGCAGGCACGATTGCGGTCGCGCTTTACCATGCGCTCGATGCGGTCGGTGAAAGCCGGGATCCACGATGCGCGGTCCGAGATGCTTTGATTGGCGTGATCCTCAAGGTCTGCCTCGTCGATACAGTACAGGCCGTAGTGATCAAACATGGCGTAGAGGCGTGCGGCATTGGGATAGTGGGAAGTACGTACGGTGTTGATGTTATTCTGCTTCATCAGCATGACGTCGCGCAGCATCTCGTCGGTTGTCACGGCGCGACCGTGGAGCGGCGAGGTGTCGTGGCGGTTCGTACCCTTGAGCAGGACACGCTTGCCGTTGACGTAGAGCAAGGAACCTCGTACTTCTACATCGCGAAATCCGTATTTCTCGGAAAAAGCCATTTCTTCGTTGCCCTGGGCGTCGCGTTGCACGACATGAATGGTGTAGAGGTTGGGCTGTTCCGCGCTCCACAGTTTCACGTTGGTGAAGGAGAGTGTCAGTCCGCACTCGGTCTTTGCTCCCTTGAAGAAGAAAGGCGACACTTGCTCCTTGCCAATCAGTTTTCCCTCGGGGTTGTAGAGCGATACCTCGACTTGCTTTTTCGCTTCGTCGGCAGTACCATGGCTGTCAAAGAAGAGCTGTACGTTTAGCTCGGCGTTCTGTCGATTTTCGCTGAGGTGGGTGGTGAAATAGTGGTCGCGGATGCTCACGTTGGGCACGTTGTAGAGGTAGACGTCGCGGAAGATGCCGCTCATGCGGAACATATCCTGACACTCCAGGTAGGAGCCGTCGCTCCAGCGGAACACCTGTACGGCCAGGCGGTTCTCGCCGCTGCGCAGATGGTCGGTCAGGTCGAACTCCGTCACGTTGTTGGCGCCCTGGGTATAACCTATGTATTCACCGTTGAGCCATACGAACGCAGCACTGTAGATACCGCCGAAATGAATCAGCGTGCGGCGGCCCTGCCATCCCTCGGGCAGGGTGAAGGTGCGTACATAGCTACCCACAGGATTGATGCCGTAGTTGGCACCGCCGTCATTAAATCCCGGACGAGCCTTGATGAAGGGAGGAGTGTTGGAGTGAGGGTACTCAACGTTGGCGTAGATGGGACGGTCGTAGCCCTGCATCTCCCAGTTGGAGGGAACGGGGATCGTGTCCCAGCCACTCACGTCGTAGTCCGCCTTGTAGAAGTCCGTGGGGCGCTGCGAGGGCTCGCTCACAAAGTGGAAGCGCCAAGTACCGTTGAGGTTGAGATAACGATTGTTGACCGGCGTGGTCCAAGGTGTGTCGTAGTAGGCACGGTCGGCCAGCATAGCGGCTTCACTCTCGTAGGGCATGTAGGTAGCCACGGCAGGTTCTTTGTTTTCGGCAAAGATTGTTTCGTCTTCCCAGTAGGGCGCCTGTATTTTCGGCTTCTCCACGGTCTCGAAAGTCAGCCATGCTGTGGCATCGGCGGCATCATAGGGCACCGCTTTGAGCTGTCCGCCGCGCAGGGCATACATTTGTTTTTGTTTGCCGGGCAGTTGGGAGGCACTGCGCAGGATGTACGTGTCGGCATGTCCCTCCACCGGTTCGAAGTGGAAGCGTGCGTTGTTCCATTGTCCCACGGTGGCGGGCCATTGCAGCAGGTAGTCGATGCCGGTGTTGTCGCCGCCATCGTCGAAGTTCTGTCCGTAGAATGCATTCTCTACGGCAAAGGTGAATAGGTCGATGGTCTTGACGTTCCAGTACTGCCCACGGTTATCAGGGTTGACGGTTTCGGCCACGATGCGGGCATTGTTTTCGCCTGAGTCGCTGTTGCCGAGCACCAACCGCGGTTGTCCGGCCGCGTGGATGCGATAGGTCAGCGCGTCGTCAAAGCCGGCAGCGGCCGAAGGGGTTATGGCAAATTTCGCCGCCTTGCTGTGCAGGGCTTTGTCCTTGGGGAGCATGGTCAGCGTGCCGCCTTCGCCCAAGGCCAAGGCCCATTCGGGATTGTTGGTCGGTATGAGCAGGTCGCCTTCCACTTTCCACAACTGCGCTTCGTCGGAGCCGTTGTTCTCGCCCACTTCCACCTGCGACCCGGCGCAGCGCAGGCCCAGTCCTGTGGCGGGATGGATGAAGCGCCAACTGCCCGAAAGTTCCGAGAGTTTCCAATAGTGTGCCGTGTTGGCCGGATTGAATTTCTCGGCGCGCAGACTGTGGTCGGCTTGTAGGGACACGACGAGCGCGCCTCGGTCTTTTGACTGAATTTGGTAGAGCTTTCCCTGCTGGAAAGGGGCTTGTGCCAATGCAACTGCGACACTGAGGCACAGCAGGGGCAGCAAGAGCAGCATACGTAGGGGATACTTGTTTTGATACATAGAATGGTATGGTGTTATTTAAGGTTTTCGAGGATATTTGGGCATCCTGCATGAACCGGGTGCTTTGCAAAGTTAGTGCAAGCCGAGAGAAGAACCAAAAAAACGCGTGTTTTTTTGGCTCTTCCGAGGCGCCGCCTAACTTGGGCGGCTGCCAAAGTCGTGCAAGCCGAGAGCAGAATTCATGAAACGCGTGTTTTTTTTCATGAAACGCGTGTTTTTTTGGCTCTTCCGAGACGCCGCCTAACTTGGGCGGCTGCTAAAGTCGTGCAAGGCGGGAGCCGCATTCACGAGGGGCGTGTTTTTTTGGCTCTTCCGAGGCGCCGCGGGCGAAATGTTAAAATGCAATTTGGCCGATTTGCTTTTCGCTGAAAAATGTTGTATATTTGCATTGCAATACCGAGGACTTCCCGCTAAGACAGGACTTCCTCGGTTTCTTTTTGCCCCGATTTGCCGAAAAACAGGCCCGAAGAGGGGGCAACTACCTGCCGGATAATTTTTTCTAAGTGCTTTGTAGTTTTTTCCAAGTGCCGGATAGTTTTTCGCAAGTGCTTTTTAGTTTCGCCGAGGCAGCCGG
>SFCP01000125.1 GCA_004558535.1 Bacteroidales bacterium
GACCTTTGCAACCGGGTTGCAAGAGAATATTTCTACCTTTGCCGAGAAAAAATGAAATAACATGAATTCCTGTCACTCCCACTCCCCAAAGACAACGACCAAAGCGTCCGAAGAAAACAGCTGCCACTGCCACTGCTGCCACTGCCACGACAAAGATGCACCCCACAAGGAAAGCCTCTTCGGCGAATGGGGCGCACCGGCACTTACCCTGCTGTTACTGTTCACTGCCTGGGCGGCGGGTCATTTTGGCAACCCGACGATTGCCCGATGGCTGGGCAGCTGGTGGATGTATGCCGCCGCAGCATGGCCCGTAGGTTGGCCTGTATTAAAAGGAGCATGGAGCGAGTTGCGTCGAGGTAGCTTCTTCAACGAATTTACCCTGATGACACTGGCCGGCATCGGCGCCTTTGCCATCGGTGAATACGTAGAGGGTGTAGCGGTGCTGCTGTTCTACGCCATCGGCGAGCGGTTTCAGGAGCGCGCCGTGGGGAAAGCCCGCCGCAGCATCGAGGCACTGACACGCCTGCGGCCCGAACGCGTCACAATCGAGGCGGCCGATGGACTCCGCGAGGTCGCGCCCGAAGCTGTGCAGCCCGACACCATCATCCACGTCCCCGTGGGAGGACGCGTCCCCATAGACGGCCTGCTCATGGACGGCGACAGCGAACTGGACACGGCGGCGCTGACAGGAGAAAGCCTGCCGCGACTGATTCGGAAGGGCGAAGAGGTCAGCGCCGGCATGATAGCCACCACCCATGCCCTGCGGCTGCGCACCCTGCGCCCCTATAGCGAAAGCGCGCTGGCCCGCATCCTGCGCATGGTCGAGGAAGCTGCTGCACGAAAAGCTCCCACCGAACTTTTCATCCGCCGGTTCGCCCGCTACTACACGCCGGCGGTCGTTGTCTTGGCTTTATCCGTGCTACTATGGGCTTGGTGGAGCCACGGCGCCCTGACAATGACCGACGTGCGAAGCGCCTTGGTATTTCTGGTGGTGTCCTGCCCCTGCGCCTTGCTTATCGGTGTGCCACTGACCTACTACCACGGCATCGGTTCGGCCTCTGCAGCCGGCGTACTCTTCAAGGGCGGACAAAGCCTGGACACTTTGGCAAAAATAAAAGGCGTGGCATTCGACAAGACCGGCACCCTGACAGAAGGACAACTGCAACTGCGCGAAATACATCCCACTCGGGAAATGCCGGCGGCCGATTTGTTGCGTCTGGCCGCTATCTGCGAGCGCCCATCCACCCATCCTGTGGCACGCGCCCTTTGGCGGGCAGCCGAAGAACGCTTTGGGGCAACGGAAACGGCGACCTGGCCCCACGCCGAAGGGATGGAGGAGCAACCGGGACGCGGCATCACGGCACAACTCGGCGGACAGCGCATCCACATCGGCCGCATCGAATGGCTGGAAGACCATGGCGTACAACTACCTGAGGAACAGGAAGCAGCGACGCTGTCACAGCCAACCACGCCGGCCCACCACGCCGAGGGAACGCTGATATATTGCGCCGTAGACGGTCGCTTCGTGGGCAGTCTGGCGTTCTGCGACACCCTGCGGCCCACCTCCCGGCAAGCCGTTGCTGCCCTGCGAAAATTAGGTGTGCGATGGATCAGCATCCTGTCGGGCGACCGCGAAGCCGCCGTGGCTGCAATGGCCCGCGAATTGGACGTGCACGATTTTCGCGCAGACCTACTGCCCGGCGACAAGGAGCAGTACATCGCCGAAACGGAGAAAAGCATCCGGGGTGGCGTGGCCTTCGTAGGCGACGGCCTCAACGATGCGCCGGCCATGGCAGCAGCCACCGTTGGCATAGCGATGGGGCAGCACGGTTCGGATGCAGCCATCGAGACAGCCGATATAGTGGTACAGGACAGCAACCCCGCCGCCGTGGCCCGCGCACTGCGCATAGCCACATTCACGCACCGAAAGGCCATCATCAACATCGTCATCGCCCTGGGCGCCAAGGGTTTTGTCATGCTCTTGGGTCTGTGGGGATACGCGCCACTTTGGGCCGCCGTACTGGCCGACACGGGCGTCACGCTGCTCTGCGTTCTGATTGCCATTACCGGACGCCGCGGAAATGCCTGACTTCTGAAATTTTACGTCCGACTTCATCTGATTTTGCCCTGCACACATTTTTCGGGGAAGTGCACCGAGCGCGTGCAAGAAATTATTTCTATTTTTGCGACATGAACGAAAAATCTGCGGAACAGCTATTGCTGCAACGGGAAGTCAAGCCTACTGCCGTGCGGGTGCTTGTGCTGCGTGAATTGCAGCACGCCGGTGTAGCCTGCTCGCTGACCGATTTGGAAGCACGCCTGCAGACGGTCGACAAATCCTCCATCTTTCGCACGCTGACCCATTTCCTTTCCCACCATCTGGTACATATCGTCGAGGATGGAAGCGGGCAGAAAAAATATGCGCTCTGTATGGAGAACTGCCATTGCGGCGAACCGTTTCACGAAGCCATGGACGACCTGCACGTGCACTTTGCGTGCGAGCGCTGCCACCGCACTTATTGTTTGACGGGACTTCCCATCCCCCATGTGCCGCTGCCCGAGGGCTTTCGCCTGCATACGGCCGATTTCGTACTACATGGCTGGTGTCCCGAATGTGCACGCTTTGCCGCAGAGGAGCGAGAGTGACTTGCGCCCCTCAGTTTCGCAAAATTACAAGGCACCTATTTTTCCGAAAAAGCACGAAAACTCTGCTTTTCCGCTTGCCGGCGCCGGAAAATGTGTACCTTTGCCCTGTCACCCCGCCCCACAGGCCGCGGCCGCACGCCTGTCGCAGCGCACGGGGGCACAGCCCGCGGCGCACCGTGGGGACTTCACGGAAAATTCTCAACCTTAAATCCAACTTATAACTATGGCATTAGAAAAAACCCTGGTACTATTGAAGCCCTGCACCCTGCAAAGGGCTTTGGTGGGCGAGATTACCAACATCTTTGAACGCAAAGGATTTCGCATCTGCGGCATGAAGATGATGCAACTCACCGACGAATTGCTCAGCGAACACTATGCACACCTGAGCGAGAAGCCTTTCTTCCAACGCGTCAAGGACGCCATGATGACGGCTCCCGTGATAGCGCTCTGCCTGGAGGGCGTAGACGCCATCGCCGCCGTGCGCGCCCTGGCCGGACCGACCAACGGCCGCAACGCTGCCCCCGGCACCATCCGCGGCTCCTACTGCATGAGCTTCCAAGAGAACATCGTACACGCCAGCGACTCGCCCGAAACGGCCGCCGTAGAGTTGGCACGATTCTTCCGCCCCGAGGAAATCTTCGAGTGGAACCAAGCCACCTTCCCCTGGCTGTACGCCAACGACGAATTTTGAGATAGCACCGCCTGCTGGCCTGATACGCAAAAGCAGGCAGCAGACAGCAAGCTACAGACAAGACCTTCAAACAGGATAGGACACCCTCCTATCCTGTTTTTGTATATATCTGAAAGGAAAACACAGGAAAAATATTCAATTTGATGCTTTTCCGACCGGAAAACCAACAAACACACATTCCCCTTTGGCTTATTATATTATTTTGCTAATTTTGTGAATGAAAACAATTAGTAACTAAACGCTATGGACTTATTCGTAAAGAAACCCATTGACCGGATCATGAAAGAAGCCGGCAACGAAGGCGGCACGGGCTTGAAGCGCGTGCTGGGTCCCATGGGACTGATAGCACTCGGTGTAGGTGTAGTCATTGGCGCGGGCCTGTTCTCGGTGACCGGCGTCGTAGCGGGTCTGCACACCGGCCCCGCCATTACCATCAGCTTCGTTCTGGCCGCCGTGGCCTGTGCTTTCGCCGGTCTTTGCTATGCCGAGTTTGCCTCGATGATACCCATTTCGGGCAGTGCATACGCCTATTCCTACGTGACGATGGGCGAGTTGATTGCCTGGATTATCGGTTGGGACCTGGTGCTGGAGTACGCCGTGGCCGCCGTGACGGTCAGCGTCTCGTGGAGCCGCTATTTCTGTGTGATGATGGGCGAGTTGGGCTGGGCCTTGCCGCCCGAATGGTGCGCCTGTCCCGCCGAGGGTGGCTGGCTGAACGTGCCGGCGATTTGCATCGTCGTGGTGCTGTCGCTCTTCCTTGCCGGCGGCACCAAGGGCAGTGCGCGCTTCAACGACTGCATGGTTGTCCTGAAGCTCTTGGTCGTGTTTGCGTTCATCATCTTGGGATGGAAATACATCCAGGCCGACAACCTGACGCCCTACATACCTGCCAACACAGGCGAGTTTGGAGAATTTGGCTGGAGCGGCGTACTTCGCGGCGCTGCCATCGTATTCTTTGCCTACATCGGCTTTGATGCGGTGAGCACGGCAGCGCAGGAAACCATCAATCCGCGCCGCAATATGCCGATAGGTATCCTTGGTTCGCTCTTGGTATGTACTATATTATATGTACTGTTTGCCCACGTGATGACAGGCGTGGTCCACTATACCGAATTTGCCCGCCCCGGCAACGAGATTGCCCCCGCCGCAGTCGCCGTGAACCATATGGGGACGGTGGGTGCCGACGGCACGATCGTACCGGCCTATCCGTGGCTCAACCGCGGCATTATCCTGGCCATTCTCTTCGGTTATGCCAGCGTCATCATGGTCATGCTCATGGGCCAAAGCCGCGTATTTTTCAGCATGAGCCGCGACGGTCTGCTGCCGGGCGTATTCTCCCACCTCAACAAACGTTTCCACACGCCTGTTTGCCTTCACCTTGGTATGTGCCGGCGTCATCCTTGTACGGCGCACCATGCCCGAAACGCCGCGCGGTTTCCACACGCCATTCGTACCGTTGATACCCGCCTTGGGCATGATATGCTGTGTGGGTATGATGATTTTCCTGCCGGCCGACACGTGGATTCGGCTGGTCATCTGGATGCTGATCGGGCTTGACATCTACTCCGCCTATGGCGTGGAGCACAGCCTGTTGGGTGGCGGCACACACAAGCGCCACGGACAGACACTGCTCAGCGTACTGGGCGCCATCCTGTCGCTGCTGTGCCTGCTGACGGGCTTCTGGCATCAGCAGACAGTGGGTTGGCAAGCCGACCACACCCTGCTCTACATAAGCGGTGTGGTGGCAGCAGGCCACTTGATTTACTACGCCATACGCTTCTCCTTGAAAAAAGGGTGAAACAGTCGACCGGCGCCCCGGCCTACGCGCCTTTCGCTTCGCAAAAGCATACCCCGGCAGAGGTAGCAGGGGGACAGCGCTGGCGGGGGAGCCCGATGCGGACTTCCATGGGGCGGGAGGGGCGTACAGGGGGGAATGCCGGGTGCTTGCCATAACGGCCGAGGCGCAGCCTACGACAGGGAAAAGTGCATCGAAGTGCACAAGCAGATTTAACATAAACTTTCCTAAAGGGCTATTTTGTGCCGGAAATTTCCTATTACACGCCAGTGTGTTTTCCCCAAGTGCCACTTAGTTTCAACGATCCGGGACGTAGAAAAAACCAAGTGCCTTGTAATTTTTTCCAAGTGCCGGATAGTTTTGCCCGCAGGCAGGACCTAAAAAAGGAGGAAGCCGCATGCTATGTGCGATTTCCTCCTTTGCTATGGCAAATATACTACATTTTTCGACGAAATCCAAATGCAGTATTTCCCATTTTAACATTTGCGAAACGG
>SFCP01000126.1 GCA_004558535.1 Bacteroidales bacterium
CTCGACATCTACCTGTACAAACGCATTCCCATGGGAGCCGGACTGGGCGGAGGCAGCAGTGATGCGGCTGCCATGATGCGCTTGCTCAACGACACTTTTTCCCTCGGGCTTACAACGGAGGAAATGGAACGCCGCGTGGCCCGGCTCGGTGCGGATTGCGCGTTCTTCATCAAGGGGGAACCCGCCTTTGCCACCGGCATTGGCGACCTGCTCAGTCCCATTTCCCTCTCGCTGAAAGGCTACGTCCTGGTGCTGGTGAAGCCCGACATTTTTGTATCGACAAGGGAAGCCTACGGCGGCATCACGCCCCGCCAACCCGCCTATCCTCTGCGCGAAGCCCTGGCCGGCCCCATGGAGGAATGGCGGCACACCGTCGGCAACGACTTCGAGACCAACGTGTTCCGCGCACATCCCGAAATAGCTGCCATCAAGGAGACCCTCTACGACATGGGAGCCACCTATGCAGCCATGAGCGGCAGCGGCAGTACGGTCTACGGACTATTCACCCGCCGGCAGGACTCGTTGGAGGAAGTATTCCCCGATTGTTTCACCTACCAGTCTCTGCTGCGATGATTCTCTACTTCTCGGGCAATGGAAACAGTCGCTTTGTGGCGGAGGCGCTGGCGCGGACGACCCACGACCGGGCCGTTCCCGTGACGGAGGCTCCGACGGACCTGCAGGACGAAGTCCTCGGATGGGTTTTCCCGGTCCATGCCTGGGGACCGCCCAAGGTCCTGTGCGACTTCATCCGACGGACAAAGCCCATGACCCGCCCCACCTACGTCTATGCGGTCTGCACCTGCGGCGATGATGTGGGACGGACGGACCGGTTGCTGCGCAAATCCCTGCACGAGAGAGGCATCGGGCTGTCCTCCGTATGGTCCCTGCAAATGCCCAACACCTACATCGGACTACCGGGCTTTGACGTAGACGCTGCTGACGTAGTGGATAGAAAAGTACGGGCACTTCCCCCAAGGCTGGTCGAGATTGCGAGCTGCATCAATCGTCGCCAAACGGACATTGTGGATGTAGTTCCCGGAGCCTTCCCATGGTGCAAGAGTCACGTCCTGCGCCCTTTGTTCTACAAACTTTTCACCGGCGACCGGCATTTCAGCACCACGCCTTCCTGCACCGGATGTGGCCACTGCACCAAAGCATGTCCGCTTCACAACATCATCTTGGTGGAGGGGCGCCCCGTATGGCAAGGGCACTGCACAGATTGTCTGGCCTGCTATCACCGTTGTCCCCACCACGCCATCCGATTCGGGAGATGGAGCAAGGGAAAAGGGCAAATGAACAGGGAATGGCAGCATTCGGAAGAACTGTGCCGCAGGTCTATAAGCAGTTCTACAAAGTATTGAAAAACAGAAACCTTACATCAGTATACTAATCGAAAAAAGAATAAGCCTCATGAAAAAATGGATGATTGCAGCCTGCTGCCTGCTACTGACCGTGACAGCAGCAGCACAGCCCCTCAACATTGTCCCCACGCCCAAGGAAGTGACGCAGGGACAGGGTACGTTCTCCCTCAACACCGACACCCGATTGGCGTGGAAAGGCAAAGGCGCTGAAGAAGTGGCACTGTTCTTCGCAGAAAAAGTGCGCACCTCGACCGGTTTTCCGCTCAAGAAAGGAAAAGCCGGCGCTTCGGGCAGCATCTGCTTCGAACTCACACCTGCCATCAAGGGGCGCGAAGCCTACCGCCTGGAAGTCACGCCCACCGGTGTTCAGGCTTTAGCCTCGACCACCGACGGATTGTTCTATGCCGCCCAGACACTGCTGCAACTTCTCCCACCGGAAGTGGAAAGCGAAACCCGCGTACAGGGTATCACCGCCTGGGAGGTTCCCGTGGTCAGCATCAACGACGAACCGCGCTTCGAGTATCGCGGCGTCATGCTGGACCCTTGCCGCCACTTCCTACCCGTCGAAGCAGTGAAACGGCAGATTGCCATGCTCGCCACCTATAAAATCAATCACCTCCACTGGCATCTCACCGAGGACCAGGGCTGGCGCATCGAAATCAAGAAATATCCCCGCCTGACTGAAGTGGGAAGCAGTCGTGTCGAGGGCGACGGCAGCATTCATCGCGGCTACTACACACAGGAGGAGGTGCGGGAAGTCGTGGAGTTTGCCCGCAAGCACCACATGCAGGTAGTGCCGGAACTGGAAATTCCCGGACACGAATTAGCAGCCATTGCGGCCTACCCTGAACTTTCCTGCCAAGGTCTGCCCACCACACCGCGCAACATTTGGGGCGTAGAGGATGTGGTCATGTGTCCCGGTAAGGAAAAAATGTTCCACTTCCTGCAGGACGTCATTGATGAAATGGTACCGCTCTTTCCCGGCAGTCTGTTTCACATCGGTGGCGACGAATGCCCGCGCGGCGAATGGGAAAAGTGCGACAGCTGCCAACACCGCATGCAGCAATTGGGATATACCCGCGAAGCACAACTGCAAAGCTACATCATCGGCCGCATCGAAAAGTACCTGCGCAGCAAGGGCAAAACCATCATCGGATGGGACGAGATACTGGAAGGCGGCAACCTCGACACCACAGCCATCGTCATGTCATGGCGCGGCGAATCGGGCGGTATCACTGCCGCACAAGCTCACCACCGCGTCCTCATGACTCCGGCGGATCAGGGCTGTTACTTTGACTATTACCAGGGCGACCCCATTGTCGAACCTCCCTACTTTGGCGGCTACTACACACTGGAACGCGTATTTTCCTACGACCCCGTCCCCGCCGCACTGAGAGGAACGGACGGCGAGAAGTACATCATGGGCATTCAGGCCAACAACTGGAGCGAATACATTCATACACCGGGCCGTCTGGAACAGGGGCTCTATCCGCGCGCCTTGGCTTTGGCCGAAGTGGGCTGGAGCACCATGGCATCCCGAGATGCCGCTGACTTCGTACGTCGCGTAGACAACGACCACGCCCTGCGCCTGCAGGCACACCACATCAACTTCCACATCCCCACCGTGGAACAGCCCGGCGGTTCCTGCAACAACGTTGCTTTCACCGACCGCACCGAGCTGGCGCTCTCCACCTCGCGACCGCTTCCCATCTTCTACACGCTTGATGGCACCACGCCTACCTGCCACTCCCTCCGCTATGAGCGCCCCATCCCCATCACGCAGACCACCGAGGTACGCACAGTAGCCATGCTTCCCTGCGGCCTCTACGGTCCGGTGCGCAGCATCATGGTCAAGCGCGAGGACTGGCACCGCGCCGCTCGTCCCACAGTAATCGAACCCGGACTTTCCCTGAAGAAGTTCTGGGGACGCTACGCCACTCCCTACAATCTGCCCGACGTATCGGAAATCCCCGACACCATCGTACCGGCCGTCGAGAGCCTGCGCACCCTCACGGAAGTGCCACGCAACGTACGCAATGTGCGCGACTATGCAGCCGTTGTCGAGGGCTATGTGGAAATGCCACAGCAGGCCGTCTACGAATGGAATACACAGAATCAGTTGGTATGGATCGACGGCGTTCCCGTTGTGGACAATGGAGCACAAGCCGTGCCGCGCATCTCGCAAAACAACGGACAAATCGCGCTGCAGAAGGGTTTGCACCGCCTGCGCGTCGTTTTCCTTGGCGGCATCTACAACGGATGGCCCACCTACTGGGATGATGCCAAGCTCCATTACCGCGTGCAGGGTGCCAAGGAATGGCAAACCGTTACGCCCGACATGCTTTTCCACGACAGTAAATAAAACAGCGCGATTTGCGGCTTCGGCTCGGGAATAATTTCTGATAAAATTGCATATATGGAAATCACATTCATCATACCCTATCACACCCATTGGGGGGAGAGTCTGAAAGTAGTGGGACGGACGGATCCCGATGCTGCCATCATCGACCTGCCCCTCACCACGACCGACGGATATTGGTGGAGCGGCACACTGACGCTGGCCACCGGTCCCGAACGGCTGACCTACGAATACCGGCTCTGCGATGACGCCGGCCGCACGCTGCGCCGCGAAGCCGGTCTGCCGCGCGAATGGAGGCCCGAACGCCGCCTGCACAGCGTCCTCCTTGACGCCTGGATGGACTATCCCGAGATGCAGGTCTTTGCACGTAGTGCTCTGGCCGATTGCGTCTGTCGTCGCAGCGGAGGTTCGTTTGCACGGATGGACCTGCTCGAGGACCGCTCCCTGCTGCTACTCAAAGCCCTGCCTCCGGTCGACGGAATGAGATGGGGCATACTGGGCAGCACACCCACACTCGGAGAATGGCAAGCCGACCGTGTGCGCCTGCTCGCCCGTACCGGCGTCTACGAATGGGGTCTGCCCCTGACACCCGACGACCTATCCCAACCCGTCACCTACAAGTATGTACTTGCCGGTACCGACGGGAAAGTAATTTGGGAAGAAGGTCCGGATCGTGTGCTACTGCCCGACGAAGTGGCAAGGGGGATACAGACTCGGCGAGGTGGTACAGCATATATTCGCACCGACCATTTTCCCCAGATGCCCGGCGGTGAAACCCATCGCTGGCGAGGTGCCGGCGTAGTGATACCCGTGTTTTCGCTCCGCTCCGAAGGCAGTTTCGGTGTAGGCGATTTCGGCGACCTACGCGAATTTATCCGATGGGCAGCCGATGCCGGTATGAGCGCCGTGCAACTCCTCCCCATCAACGACACCACAACCACCGGCAGCTGCCGCGACTCCTACCCCTATAGCG
>SFCP01000127.1 GCA_004558535.1 Bacteroidales bacterium
TGCCGTCTACGTTCATCACGGTCTGTTGCAGGAAGTCCGTATAATAATATTCGGTGTTCAGCTCCATTTCCTTTCCGAAGAGCGGGAAGTGCAGGCTGGTGGCGATGCCGTAGTTCCACGCCTCCTCTTGCTTCAGGTCTGTGTCGGCATAGACGGTGCGCCCGCAGGCCAGCATTTGTGCGTTCTCGGCCAGCGCGTGGGGCGAGCGGTAACCTTTTCCGGCCGAGGCACAGAGCGTGAGCTGTTGCACGGGGGTATATTTCACGTGGAGTCGCGGGGTGAAGAAGCCGCCGTAGCGTCCGGAGTAATCCCATCGGATGCCGGGCATGACCGTCAGCTTGTCCTTCCATTTTCCCGTGTATTGGACGTAGGCTCCCCCGGTCGTTTCGTTCGTCATGGTTGACACTTGCTCCCACGGCCAGGTTGTGAGCGGGTGACAGGTCGGTTTCGTAAAGCAGTTGGGCGAAACCGTTCCGTTGCCGGACGTCGTAAAGCGTCGTGCCAAAGGAGTTGTCGGCATCGTGCCATGAACCGTGCAGCATTAGGGCCAGGCTGGCGTTGTGGTCGTTGTCCCACAGGTAGGCGTTTTTCCATTGCGCCTCGTAGCGGCGGTTGGTCACCTCGACCCTGTAGGGGGCTATGTCGTCGTGGCGATGTGTCGTTCCGCTTTCCCGTTTGTCGTGCAGGGCACGCAGGGACAGCTGGCTGATGAAATTTGGCGACACGTAGGCCCAGCGGTGCATCAGGTTGTACTGGCGGATTTTCGGCATGTCGGCAAATCCGTCCCCGTTGCCGTCGTGCACGCGCTGCCGGTCCTCGAAGTGTAGCAGCAGGCTTGTCGAGAGCTGGTCGTTCAGGTGGATATTTGCGTCGGCATTGGCTTCCGTGCGCAGTTTGGAGTCCAGGAACAGATTGGCGCGCACGCCGTCGGTGGCCTGGGGCTTCAGGTATTCGATATTGATTTGCCCTGTGATGCTTTCGTAGCCGTTTCTGACGCTCGCAGCGCCTTTGCTCACTTGGATGGACTGCATCCAGAGGCCCGGCACGAAGCCCAAGGCGTAGGGGAGGCTTGCGCCGCGCAGGTTGGGTACGTTTTCGGTGAGCATCTGTACGTAGGTGCCGCTCAGCCCTAACAGTTTGATCTGCCGGGCACCCGTTGCGGCGTCGGCATAACTGACATCCACCGAGGGATTGGCTGTAAAGGACTCGCCTAAGTTGCAGCAAGCTGCGCGCTTCAGCTGCATTTGTCCGATCAGTTCTGTGTTTTCCACCCGCCATCTCGACTTTGTGCCGCGGTTGGCACGTACAACGGTCCCCCTCAGTTCGTACTCTCTCGTTACGGAGTCCGTGCGCGTCGTGTCGGACTGGGAGAGGACAAGGAGCGGGTAGCCTGTGAGGGTGAATAGAAGCAGGATTTTTGCTTTTCCGGTCATGTTGGTTTTTGTGAATTTGCTGCAAAGTTAGGCGTAAGCAGGGAAAAGCCTTTTATAAAATCTTGGGAAAGAATTATATTTCGTCGATATAACAGCGCGCATCGGGTTGGTTTTGCCGGTCCTCCTTGTATTGCCGCGGTGTCAGGCCGGTGATTTGCCGGAACTGGGCACTGAGATGGGCCGGGCTGCTGTATCCCGTTTCCCAGGCCACTTCCGCGATGTTCTTTTCCGGCTGGCAGAGCAGGTCCTTTACCCTTTCGATGCGTTGCAGGATGGCGTAGTGTTCTACGGTCATGCCCCGTGTTTCGCTGAACAGGCGGCTCGTCTGTCCGTAGTCGCCGGGAATGTGGCGGCGCAGGTAGTCCGACAGGTTCGGGCGCTCGCCGTTCAGTTGGGTCCAGTCGATAATGGCCGTTCGGATGCGCTCCACTTGAATTTGTCGGGCATCTTCCAGCAGTTCAAATCCCATTTCGCCCAACTCCCGGCGCAGTTGTTCCGTCAGTGCTTCCGTCAGTGTTTCCTCCACGCGTACTTCGCCCAGCCTGACTGCCGCCACGTGCAACCCGTTGCGCTCCATCAGATTGTGTACGGCGGTTTCGCAGCGCGGGCAGACCATGTTTTTGATGTGCAGTGTCGTCATAATCCGTCCTTTCCGTCGCCGAGTCCTTTCAGCGTGAGGGCCACGCGGCCGCGGGCCTCGTCGATGTCGAGCACTTTCACCTGCAGTTGTTGCCGCAGGTGCACCACCTCGTTCGGGTCTTTGATGTAGTGGTCCGCCATTTGCGAGATGTGTATCAGGCCCTTGACTTTGATGCCCATGTCCACGAAGCAGCCGAAATTGGTGATGTTGGTCACCACGCCCGGCACCACCATGCCCGGTTCCAGGTCGGCCAGGTCGTGCAGGCGTGGGTCAAAGGAAAATTCCGCCGCCGTGCCGCGCGGGTCGCGTCCCGGTTTGCCCAGTTCCTGCATGATGTCCGTGAGGGTCGGCATGCCGATGTCCCCGTGGCAGTAGTCCTCGAGGTGGATTTTCCGGCGCGCTTCGGCCGAGGATATCAGTTGCTGCACGTCGCAGCCGGCGTCGGCGGCCATCTGTCGCACCAGTGCGTAGCGTTCGGGGTGTACGGCTGTGTTGTCCAGCGCGTTTTCGCCGTTGCGGATGCGCAGGAAGCCCGCGCATTGCTCATAGGCTTTTGCACCGAGACGGGGCACTTTCAGCAGTTCGCTCCGCGAGCGGAAGGCTCCGTGCTCTGCGCGGTAATCCACGATATTTTGGGCCAGCGCAGGTCCCAGTCCTGACACGTAGGTGAGGAGTTGGCGACTCGCCGTGTTCAGGTCCACGCCCACAGCATTGACACAGGACTCCACGGTCAGGTCCAATGAGCGTTTCAGGGCGGTTTGGTCCACATCGTGTTGGTACTGGCCCACGCCGATGCTCTTCGGGTCGATTTTTACCAGTTCTGCCAGCGGGTCGGCCAGCCTGCGGCCGATGCTGACGGCGCCGCGCACCGTCACGTCATAGTCGGGAAATTCCTCGCGGGCGGTTTTCGAGGCCGAATAGACCGAGGCACCGTCTTCGCTGACCATGAAAATCTGCACGCCCTGCCAGCCTAACGATCGTACCAGCTCTTCCGTCTCGCGGCCGGCTGTCCCGTTGCCGATGGCCACGGCTTCTATTTTGTACTGTTCGGCCAAATGGTTGAGTTTGAAACCGGAGCGGGCGTATTCTCCGCGTGGTGGATGTGGGTAGATGGTCTCGTTGTGCAACAGGGTGCCCTGTGCGTCCAGGCAAACCACCTTGCAGCCTGTTCGATAGCCCGGGTCGATGCCCATGATGCGTTTTTGGCCCAATGGGGGTGCCAGCAGGAGTTGGCGCAGGTTGCCGGCAAAGACGCGGATGGCCTCTTCGTCGGCGGCCACCTTGCCAGCAGCGGCAAATTCCGTCTCGATGCTCGGTCGCAGCAAGCGTTTGTAGGCGTCCGTCACGGCCATCTCGACCTGTGAGGCCGTCGGCGTGCCACGCCGCACGTAGTGGCGACAAAGCCGCTCCACGCAGGCATCTTCGTCGGCCGGCCGAATGTTCACGCGCAGGTAGCCCTCGGCCTCGCCGCGGCGCATGGCCAGCAGTCGGTGCGAGGAGCAGCGGCGCAGCGGCTCGCTGTGGTCGAAGTAGTCGCGGTATTTTTCGGCTTCTGCGGCCTTGGCCTTTACCACGCTCGATGTGATGATAGCGTCGCGGGCAAAGGTGCGGCGCACCGTGTTGCGGCTTTCTTCGTCCTCGCTCACCCGTTCGGCGATGATGTCGCGGGCACCCTGCAGGGCCGCTTCCGCGTCGGTTACCTCGGCTGTGACGAAGCGCAGGGCCGCCTTGGTCGGATCTTCGTAGGGCCGCAGCATCAGCAGGTCGGCCAGCGGTTCCAGTCCCAGCTTGCGGGCTGCCTCTGCGCGGGTCTTGCGCTTGGGTTTATAGGGCAGGTAGATGTCCTCGAGCACCGTAGCGTCCCAGCAGTCGCTCAGTCGTCGGCGCAGCTCGTCGGTCATTTTCCCCTGTTCCTCGATGGCGTTCAGGATGTACTCGCGGCGGTGTTGGATTTCCTCCAACCGTTCGTTTTCCTCCTTGACTGCGGCCACCTGCACTTCATCCATGCCGCCTGTCGCCTCTTTCCGGTAGCGGCTGACAAAGGGGATGGTTGCTCCGTTCTCTAAAAGTTGGATGGTGTTGGTCACGTGGCGTTCGCGCAGGTTCAGGCGTTGTGCTATCAGTTGGGGAATGGTGGCCATGGTCGGGATGTTTATTGTTGGGGTGGGGCGGCGCGCAGCCATCGCGGGCTGGGCGCTTCGCGCTGTGGGGATAATCTTTTTTGGGGGAAGGATAGCGGAAAACTGCGGCGGTGTGGCGGCCGGCAGGTAGGAATTGTCGAGGTACGGAGCGGCACTTGCCCGTTTGCAAAATCCTTTTGCCTATCGTAGCAAAGCACTTTGCCCGTTTGCAAAATCCTTTTGCCTATCGTAGCAAAGCACTTGCTCGTTTGCAAAATCCTTTTGCCTATCGTAGCAAAGCACTTGCCCGTTTTTGCAAGGTACTTATCCGTTTGCAAAAAGCACTTATTCATCGTACCGCGCCAGCGGCACGAGCGTTCCGCACTCGCGGCACGAGCGTTCCGCGGCCGTGACACGCGCGTTCCGCGTTCGCGACACGACGACCGGGTCGGACTTGCGAACGGCGGAGTGCTTTTCCGCTGCGGCCGTCTGCGGGCGGGTTACGGCTTTTCCGCGGGCGAGGCAGTCGCTATGCCGTAGAAATACTTCCACAGCGGGGCGGCCATCAGGGCTTGCTTGATTTCGCCGCGTTGGAGCAGGTCCAGGAGTTCCTCGCGGCTGAGCAGGTGCACGGTGGGTGATAAAGAGCTTCCATTCGCCGCCGGCGTAGCCCGTTTCCTCCAGCAGTTCGCGGCGGGCGGCCGCTTCGGGGTTGGCGTCCGTCGGGTCGATGACGCCGGCCACCAATTCGTAGTTCGTCTCACCATAGGCGTGGCGGTATTGGCGTATCAGGATAAACTTTCCCTCGCGGGTGCGGGCAATGATGTTCACCCAGTTGGGGTATTCCAGCACGTAGTATTCCGGATTTTCCACGCCGTTGGGCAGGCGTACATGATCGCGGCGGGCGGTAAGCCAGGGGCGGCGAAACAAATACTCGCTCTCCACCACTGTCCACGGCTGCGGGTCGTTCTTCAATTCTTCCATAATATTAATATTGTATGTCCGTCCGGGGTGGGTTTTCCCGGCCGTCGATTTGCGGACAAAGTTACGACAAGCGCCCCGAAAGGCAAAATGAGCGGGTGCGATTTTGCCGATGCCGAAAGATTTATTTACCTTTGCGGCGTCCTTGCGGCTTTCGCCACAGCCTTATTTCCCAAATTGGTGCGATTTTTCCGCCCGCAGGGTCGTCTATATGCTAATTATCGTTCTGATTTTGCTCTCGGGTATAGGTGTAGGTTACTTGTTGCGCCGCTTTCGTTGGTTGCAGCGGGTCGACGTGACCATTCTGCTCACGATTTTCCTCCTCCTGTTTATTTTGGGATGGAGCGTGGGCGGCAACAGCTACCTGCTGGAGCGTCTGCCCTCGTGCGGCGGCGAAGCCTTGCTGCTGGCCATGAGTGCCATGGTGGGCAGTGCGGTGATGATGGCCCTGGTGTATTACTTCTTCTTCCGAAGCGGGCGGGGAGGCCGGAGCGATGAATAGTTTCGGTGTCCTTTTCGTCTTTATCTTGGGCTGTGTGGCGGGCTACTTGGGTGGCGGTTCGGGCGACGTGGGTCGTACTTCGCTCTATGTGCTCTACGCCCTGATGTTCCAGGTGGGCGTCAGCATCGGTTGCAGCGACAACCTGCACCGCATCCTGCGCCTGTTTCGTCCGCGCATGCTCCTGTTGCCCTTGGCCACCATCACGGGTAGCCTGCTCTTCTCGGCACTGGTCAGTTTCCTCGTGACGCGTTGGAGCTGTACGGAGTGCATGGCCGTGGGCAGCGGTATGGGTTACTACTCTTTGTCGAGCATCCTGATTACCGAACTCAAGACGGCGTCGCTCGGCACGCAGGTTGCCACCGAATTGGGCATGATTGCCCTGCTCGCCAATATCCTGCGCGAATTGGCCGCCGTGGTCTTGGCGCCGCTCTTCCGCCGTCTGTTCGGCCCCTTCGGCGCGGTCGGTGCTGCGGGAGTGACTTCGGTCGATGTGGCCCTGCCTGCCCTGTCGAAAAGTTGCGGTCGCGACATCGTGCCCATCGCCTTGTTCCACGGTTTCCTGGTAGACCTGAGCGTGCCCCTCATCGTCCCGTTCTTTGCGGCGATGTAGCTGCGGGTGCTTTCGGCCGCGGAGAAACCGCCCGAGGCAAGGGTCCGCAGGAAGGTTCGCTGCCGGTGATAGATTTGGCCCGAAGTGGCCTCTTTATCTTAGAGGGAGGGCTTCACGTCGGCGATACTGCCGTCTTGTTACCGCCCTATCTGCCGGTGAGACCGGCATAACCTTGACACAACATAATACCATTATGCATAAAATCCCCAACCATTTGCCTGCGGGCACGATGCTCCGTGGCGACACCTACCGCATCGTGCGCTTCATTGCCGCCGGCGGCTTCGGCTGTACCTACGAGGCCGAGCACGTGATGCTGCGCAAGCGCGTGGCCATCAAGGAGTTCTTCATGCAGGACTACTGCAACCGCGAGGAGCATACCAAGCACGTCACGGTGGGTACGCAGGGC
>SFCP01000009.1 GCA_004558535.1 Bacteroidales bacterium
CTTTCTGACATGGCAAAGCCCCGGCTTGTGAAAGTCAGGGCTTTGTTTCTTTTAGATGATTATAAAAAGAGGGTGCACCAATTATGACACACCCTCCTCTTTCTTGATACTTTGGAGTGAGTATTTCTATTCGCTGAATTTGTATGCCGCCTGTATTCTTCTCCAATCAGTTTCTTAACAGATCGGCTTAACCACCTCCACCCTCATTCCGAGAGCATTGATGATGCGATAGAATGCACCCACACTGGGCACGATGACGCCATTCTCGACCTTAGATATGTAGGACTTGGTGGAATTGATGCGTCTTGCCAACTCTGTCTGCGTGACTTTGGCCTCCTTTCGCGCATCAAGCAGTATCTGACCTGAATAGAAAGAGAGTGCATTCTCTTCAGCCCTGATACGCTCGGGAGTCCCCTCCTTTCCAAACTTCTGGTCAAGAACGAGGTCGTAGTCAACAATTTGATGATTGTTTGTCTGCATAATACGCTTCCTTTATCTTTAATGCTTTTTCTATTTCACTTGGCGGGGTCTTCCGGCTCTTCTTCTGAAAACCATTGAACAGGACAACGACCTTGCCTTCATCAAATATGAAAAACACCCGAAAGATGTTGCCTCCATATTCGGCGCGCAACTCATACAAACCATCCCTGATTAGTTTTATGAACTTCTTGGGAAGCCTGGCCTGAGTTTTGAGCAAGAGAAGGCCATATTGGATTTTCTCCTGCTCTTTCTCCGTCAAGGTGTTCATGAATGCCTCAAAGTAACCGCCGTATGTCCATATCCGCCGTTTCATGGTGCAAAGATAGTAGAAGTTATTCAATTGTGCAACTTTTGAACAAATTTCCAAAGGTATCGAAGTGTACGACACCGGACCGGAGAGACACGAACGCGGCGTGAGCCAATGCCGACCCACGCCGCGATTTTCCCCACCGGGGAAAGGTTTTGCGTCTGTAAGGATTGTCGGTTTGCGAAAGGCACTTGGCCGTTCGCAGGTCCGACCCGGCCGTCGACCCACGGGCGCGGAACGGGCGTGGGTCGATGGCGGAGTGCTTTCTAAGAATGGCGGAGTGGCTTATCAGAAGGCGGAGCGGCGCTACCAGAATGGCGGAGCGGCGCTACCAGAATGGCTACGCGGCATTACCACGCCACCACCTCGGAGTGCATGGTGCGCAAGTCGAACATCCACAGACGGCGGGCCAAGACGTCGCCAAATCCACAGATGACTTTGATGGCCTCGTGCGCTTCCACGGCGCCGGTGATGCCGGGCGTAGGACCTATGACGCGGCGGTCGGGCGCCACCGAGGGAGGCTCGGGATACAGGTCCGCATAGGCCAGCGGATTCGGGCCATAATGGAATACGGACACCTGTCCGGTGAAGCCGCAGATGGCTCCGTAGACGTAGGGTTTGCCCAACTTGCCACAAGTGCGGTCGATGAGGTAGCGCGTGTCGTAATTGTCGCAACCATCCACCACAAGGTCATAACGGCCGATCAGCGCTTCGGCATTCTCTTCGGTAAGACGCATGGCATGAGGTTCTACCTGTACCTCGCTGTTGAGCCTCCCTAACCGTTCGGCAGCACAGCGGGCTTTCGATTGTCCCACCTGGTCCTCGCCATACAGCACCTGGCGATGCAGATTATGTATACTGACTACGTCATCGTCCACCAAGCCTATTCTGCCTACGCCGGCACCGGCCAGATAGAGGGATATCGGCGAGCCTAAGCCGCCCACACCCACCACCAGCACACTGGCGGCACGCAATTTCTGTTGCCCGGCCGGGCCTATCTCGTCCAGCCGAACTTGTCGGTCGTATCGTTCCATAGCAGTTGTTGATTAGAAGATTTCTAACTAAAAGAAGTTTTCTAATTGCATATTTGCGGCGGCTCGGGAATCAGAGCAAGCTCAATTGCATATTAGCGGCTGCGGCTCGGCAATTAAAGCAAGCTTTATTGCTCTCACCTTGCACGCTAATTACATATTTGCGGTCGGTCGAAGACGGCGTCCCAGTCCTTCCACACCGGTTCGCGGCCCATGGCGCGCAAGGCCCGAGCCACCTCGGTGGCGGTGCGGTCATCGCTCACGTGGAACTGCTCCAAAGCCTGCGGGTAGGCGTGGTAGCCACCCGGTTCCGTCTTGCTTTCGGCCGACATGGTGGTGACACCCAGCGTGGCCATGTGGTCACGCAGGTCGGCGGGTTCGCGAGTGGAATAGGAGATGTCGACGTCGTGGTCGAAGATGCGCATGGCGAAAGTTACCTGCGCCAACTCGCGGTCCGTCATCACGCAGTTCGGACGGAAGCCCCCGTTCTCCGAAGGTCGCATCCGCGGGAAATTTACACTGTAACGCGTACGCCAATAGTGCTTTTGCAAGTAGCGCAAGTGATGGGCCATCATCGTGATGTCGGTGCGCCACTCCCGCTCCAGACCAATCAGCACGCCCATTCCGATACTGTGAACGCCGGCCTGTCCCATGCGGTCGAAGGCATTGACGCGCCACTCGAAATTGGCCTTCATGCCGCGCGGATGATACAGGTTGTAGTTCTCGCGGCAATAGGTTTCCTGAAAGCAGATTACGCCGTTCATGCCGTGCCGGCGCAGTTCTGCATACTCCTCGGCACTGAGGGGCATGACCTCAATTTTGAGATTCGAGAAATAGGGCTTGGCCAAGTCCAGTGCTCGGGCGATGTAGGGGACGCCCGCCTTGGCAGGGTTTTCTCCCGTCACGAGCAACAGGTTTTCAAAGGGAGCAAGTTGCTTGATGGCGCGGTATTCGCCAACCATTTCCTCCTCCGTCAGGATGGTGCGCTTCATCTTGTTGGCCACATGGAAGCCGCAATAGACGCACGAGTTGGTGCAGGAATTGGTCAGGTAGAGGGGAATGAACATGGAGACAACGCGGCCGAACCGCTCCTCGGTATAGCGCCGCGACAAGCGCGCCATCGTCTCTAAATAGGGCGCAGCGGCAGGCGAAATCAAGGCCATAAAATCCTCGACGTCGCAGCGCGGCTTGCTCAGCGCACGGCGCACGTCGGCATCGGTCTTGGCATAAATCTGCCGTGTAACTTCTGCCCAATCAAGGGTTTGCAAGTATTCTGAAAACATCGCATTTTTGATTTTAATTAGGAATTAGAAAAAGAAGATTCCCAATTAAAAAAAAGAAGATTTCTAATTTTCACGAAAGGAATGCCGTAAGCGGCGAACTGGCCTCAGCCTCCAACGTAGCGGAAGCGGCAGCCGGCAGGCCGGCTTCGAAGGCACGACGGCCGGCTATGACTGCTTCGCGGAAGGCCCGGGCCATCTCCACGGGGTCGCCGGCTACGGCCACGGCCGTATTGACAAGGCAGGCCGCAGCACCCATCTCCATAGCCTCGGCAGCATGGGAGGGCGCACCGATGCCTGCATCCACCACGACGGGCACACCGGCCTGTTCGATGATGATTTGCAGGAAGTCGCGGGTGCGCAGACCAAGGTTCGTGCCGATGGGAGCGCCCAAGGGCATCACAGCAGCGGCCCCCGCCTCCTCCAAATGCTTGCAGAGCGTGGGGTCGGCCTGGCAATAAGGCAACACGGTAAAGCCGAGCTTCACCAACTGCTCGGTGGCACGCAGCGTCTCCACGCTGTCGGGGAGCAGGTAGCGCGGGTCGGGATGGATTTCCAGCTTCAGCCAGGACGTACCAAAGGCTTCGCGGGATAGTTGGGCGGCAAATACCGCCTCCTCGGCATCGCGCACGCCACTGGTGTTGGGCAACAGGCGGATATTCGGACTCTGCACGTGTACGAGCAAGTCGTCTTCGCTATCGCCCGGCTCTACACGCTTCATGGCTACGGTCACCATTTCTGTGCCCGAAGCTTCGAGGGCTTGGCGCATGACGGTATTGGAATTGAATTTGCCTGTACCAAGAAACAGGCGCGAGGAGAACTCCACTCCTCCCAATGATAGTGGTGTCATATTTTCTGGTAAATTACTTTTCTGAGGAAACACAGAGACGGATGGGGCGCAGGGGCACGCCGACAAAAGCACACACGGCCCGCCCCGACAGACTATCCGCCACAAGCTGCGCGGATAATCGTCACCGGGCAGCCCTCGTACAGGGGTGTATCGGCCCACGCCGTGCGTGGCACCATCTTACCGGCTACTGCGGCTGCCACACCTGTTGCGGGCAAGCCCAATTCTTCGGCCAGCGCAGCCAAATGGGCGGCATCGGTGGCCATTTCTTTTTGATTGATCAGGATTTTCATCTTTACTCCTTTTATATTAATATTGAGTAAAGGTACAGAGGAGTGCTTTTGTGGAGCCACCCGAAGAAGCGAGCGGCTGGGCAATTCCTACGGCAGCATAATCTGCATCAGGTCGGAGGGTATAATCTCAGCCCGTTCCAAATGGAGGGACACCCCTTTGCCTTTACTGCCCGCAAAGGTACGGATTATTTTTTTAGATACGCCCCAAATTTCTCATGAATTTCCGCTGGGATAGTACTCATGCCGGGCAGCGGCCAGCGTATTGAGCATCAACATACAGATGGTCATGGGGCCGACACCACCGGGGACAGGACTGATATAACTGCACAGGGGCGCTACATTGTCGAAGTCGACATCGCCACTGAGCCGATAGCCGCTCTTGCGAGTAGCATCGGGCACACGAGTGGTGCCCACGTCGATGACGACGGCGCCGGGCTTGATCATGTCGGCGGTGACGAAGCCGGGTTTGCCGATGGCGGCTATCAAGATATCAGCCTGACGGCATTCGGCGGCAATGTCGCGGCTGTGGCTGTGGCAAACGGTGACGGTGGTGTCGCCATGCTCCTTTTGCATCATCAGTTGCGACATAGGCTTCCCGACAATGTTGGAACGGCCCAACACTACGCACTTCCGCCCACTCATCTCAATGTCATAGCGACGCAGCAATTCCAGAATGCCGCGCGGCGTGGCTGACAGGAAACAGGGCAGGCCAATGGCCATGCGTCCCACGTTAATGGGATGGAAACCGTCCACGTCTTTGCGGTAATCGATGGCTTCGATGATGCGCTGCTTATTGATATGGTGCGGCAGGGGGAGCTGTACGATAAAACCATCTACATCGGGATCGTCATTGAGCTGCCGGATGCTATCGAGGAGCTCCGCCTCGGTGACCGTTTCCTCGAAGCGAACGAGCGAAGAGTGGAAGCCACAGGCCTCGCAAGCCAACATTTTATTGCGGACATAGGTCTCGCTACCACCATCGTGGCCAATGAGAATGGCGGCCAAGTGGGGGCGCTTCAATCCTGCGGCAATCATTTCGCGAACTTCGGCTGCAATTTCGGCCTTGATGGTCGCAGCCACGGCTTTTCCGTCTATAAGGGTCATTATTATACGAGTTTGTTAGGTTTTTCTAAAAATAAGGGAGCAGCAGGTGCGCACCCGCCACTCCCTATGCGTATGTGGTTATTTCATGCCGGGGAAGCCCTTGGGCAGGGCGGGCATGCGGCCCATCATCTTGCCCATTTTCGACCCCGTTACCATTTTCATCATCTTGCGTGTCTGGTCGAACTGCTTCACCAGGCGGTTTACCTCCTGCAACGAAGTGCCCGAGCCTTTTGCAATTCTCATCTTTCGACTTTGGTTGAGCACTTCGGGATGTGCGCGCTCCTTGGGCGTCATAGACTGGATGATGGCTTCGATTCCCTTGAAAGCATTGTCGTCGATTTCGATGTCCTTGAGCGCCTTGCCCACGCCGGGTATCATCGAAGCGAGCTCCTTCAGGTTGCCCATCTTTTTGATTTGCTGGATTTGCGACAGGAAGTCGTTGAAATCAAACTGGTTCTTTTGGATTTTTCGCTGCAGTTTTTTCGCCTCTTCCTCGTCATACTGTTCCTGCGCGCGCTCCACCAGGCTGACGATGTCGCCCATACCCAAAATTCGGTCGGCCATACGATCGGGGTGAAAGACGTCGAGGGCCTCCATCTTCTCGCCGGTACCGACAAACTTGATGGGTTTGTTCACCACGGTGCGGATACTGAGTGCTGCACCGCCGCGGGTATCGCCGTCGAGCTTGGTCAGTACCACTCCGTCGTAGTCCAATCTTTCGTTGAACTCGCGGGCTGTGTTGACAGCGTCCTGACCGGTCATTGCGTCCACGACAAAGAGGGTTTCGTCCGGTTGGATGGCCTCCTTGACCGCCGTAATTTCACGCATCAACTCCTCATCGATAGCCAAACGGCCGGCCGTATCGACGATGACGGTGTCGTAACCTTTCGCTTTGGCGTGCTGTACACCTTCGCGGGCGATGGCCACGGGATCCTTGGACTCAAGGTTCATATAGACGGGCACGCCAATCTGCTCGGCCAGTACACGCAACTGCTCCACGGCGGCAGGGCGGTACACGTCGCCTGCCACGAGCAGCGGTTTGCGGTTTTTCTTGTTTTTGAGGAGCAGGGCGAGTTTTCCCGACAGGGTTGTCTTTCCCGCACCGTTAAGTCCCGCCATCAGGATGACGGAGGGGTGTCCCTTGAGTTGCAGTTCCTGTGCCGTACCTCCCATCAAGGTAGCCAGTTCGTCGTGCACGATCTTGACGAGCAACTGTCCCGGCTTGACGCTGGTCAGTACGTTCTGTCCCAAGGCTTTTTGCTTGACCGTATCCGTGAAGTTTTTGGCCACCTTGTAGTTGACGTCCGCATCCAAGAGGGCGCGTCTGACGTCCTTGAGTGTTTCGGCCACATTTATCTCGGTGATACGTCCTTCCCCTTTTAGTATTTTGAACGAGCGTTCAAGTCTTTCGCTAAGATTTTCAAACATAATTATTTGGTATTCCTTATTTTCCGGGTGCAAAGATAGTGCAAGGCGAGAGAAGTACAAAGCCAAAGACGCAGTTTTTGAGCTTTGTACTGCCGAGCCACAGCCTATCTTATCTAAAGATAGCGCCGCCTATTTATACATACGTCAGGAAAGTTCGTCCGAGGTATGCACCTGCGGCAGTGCCCTGCAGTTATAGGTAGATGCCATGACTTCTCCGTAGGCGCCTGCGGAATGGAGGGCGATAAGGTCGCCGCGTTGGCTCGGCGGCAGCGGAATATCGGTGGCAAAGACATCGCTGCTCTCGCAGATAGGTCCGACAACGTCATAAGTCACCCGGCGGTCCGTGTCGGTCTCTCCCTCCCCCGCGGAAGCGGTAAGGTTGGTAATGACATGGTGCGCGCCGTACATGGCAGGACGAATCAAGTCTGTAAATCCGGCGTCCAATATGAGAAACTGCTTGGTAGCACCCTGCTTCACATAGAGCACACGGGATATGAGGTGGCCGCACTGTCCGACGACAGACCTGCCGGGCTCGAAATGCAGCTGCTGACCGGGGCGCAACTTCAAATGACGCAGAAAGCTGTCAAAGTATTCTGCAAAACTTGGCACGGGATTTTCAAGCGGCGCTTCGTAATCGATACCGAGGCCGCCCCCTACATTGATATGGGTGAGGTGGATATCGGCAGCATCGAGGGCGTCCTGCAATTCATTGATACGTTCGGCCAAGGCAGGGAAGCAGTCCAAGTCCAAAATCTGAGAGCCGATATGAAAATGTAGTCCTATGCAATCCACACAGGGCAGTTCCGCAGCATGGCGAATGGTGGGAATCATGTCCTCCATCGCTATACCGAATTTGTTTTCGGCCATTCCGGTGGTAATCTTCTTGTGCGTGTGTGCATCGACATTGGGGTTGATGCGCAGCGCCACGCGGGCTTTGTGTCCCATCTCGGCTGCCAAGTGGTTGATATTGTCCAGCTCGGGCATGCTCTCCACATTGAAACAGAAAATGTCGTGCTCCAGAGCGGTACGGATTTCCCAGTCGCTTTTCCCCACGCCGGCAAAGACGATTTTTCCGGCAGGGAAACCGGCATCAATAGCTGCCCGAATTTCCCCACCGCTCACGCAGTCTGCGCCCAGTCCGGCTGCGGCGATGGCAGCCAGCAGTTTGGGATTGGCATTGGCCTTGACGGCGTAATGTACATGCAAGTTCTCGGTATTCGAACAGGCTCGCTGAATTTCGCGAAGCGTGGTTCGCAGCAGCTCCATATCGTAATAATAAAACGGGGTCTGCCACGCTTGAAAGCTTTCCGTAGGAAGGTGGTGCCGGAGTGTCATGGTTTTTCTATTTTCGTTTAGTATTTGTCTGTTGGTTCGTCCGCTCCACAGCCATAAGCTTTTGGAGCGGTTGCCGATTCCTGTGTAATTCGGCTTGCTGTCTGTTTATAGGAAACGAGGCGGGAACACGGCCGGTCGGCAATGTTCCCGCCCCGTGTATGTACTACGCTTTCGGTGGGCGTCAGTTCGGATTGTTGAAAAGTTTGTCACTCAGAGCCTGCAGTGCCGCCTTCTTGTCCTCCTCGCGCACAAGGAATGAGATGTTGTGGTTGCTTCCTCCATAAGAAATCATGCGTACGGGTATTTGCGACAAGGCATCGGTGACAAGTGTCTCGTAGCCTACGTTGCCCCACTTCAAGTCTCCCACCACACAGATGATGCACATATTTTTGTCTACCTCCACGGTGCCGTATTTTTTCAACTCCTCGAGGATGGGCACGATGCGGCTGCTGTTGTCAATGCTCAGCGAAACGCCCACTTCGGAGGTTGTCACCATGTCGATGCTCGTGTGATAGGTCTCGAAGATCTCAAACACTTTCCGGAGAAAGCCTGTGGCGAGGAGCATCCGGCTCGACACAATCTTGATGGCGGTGATATTGTCTTTAGCGGCGACGGCCTTGATGCTACCCTCCTGCATGTCGTTGTTGATGAGGGTGCCGGGCGCCGAGGGGTCCATCGTGTTGAGCAATCGCACGGGCACCCCGGCATAGCGGGCGGGCTGTATACAGGTGGGGTGCAGGATTTTAGCGCCGAAGTAAGCCAATTCGGCAGCTTCCTCGAAGTTGAGCTGGCGTACGGGAGCGGTATTGTCTACGATGCGCGGGTCGTTGTTGTGCATGCCGTCGATGTCGGTCCAAATCTGGATTTCCTCGGCACGCAGTGCGGAACCGATGAGGCAGGCAGTATAGTCTGACCCGCCACGCTGCAGATTGTCGATCAATCCCTGCCGGTTCTTGCAGATAAATCCCTGCGTGATGTAGAGGTCGTAATCAGAATGTGCCTGCAACAGGGCACCCAATTGGCGGTTGATATAGGGCGTATCAGGCTCGCCGTTCTCGTCGATACGCATATAGTCGAGGGCGGGCAGCAGGAACACCTTGACGCCTTGGCTGCGCAGGTAGTTGGTAACCATATTCGTACTCATCAACTCGCCTTGGGCCAGAATGGCTTTTTCGTCACTCTCGCTGAATTCTGTTCCCGAGAAAGAGTGCAGGTAGATGAATATGCTCTCCAGCAGTTGTCGCGTCGTTTCCTTGATTTCTTCTGAAGTATAAAGTTCCTCGACATGCTCCATGTACTTCCGCCGCAACCGGTTGATGACATTGTTGGCCGCCTCTGCATTTTTCTTTTTGAAATAATCGGCAATTTCCACCAGGGCGTTGGTAGTGCCCGACATGGCCGAAAGGACCACAATTTTACGCTCGCCATCGGTGATAAGCCGGGCTACGTCCTTCATGCGTTGCGGCGTGCCCACGGAGGTGCCGCCGAATTTTAATATTTTCATAAGGGGATGATGATATTTAGGAAGAGCTTATTTTTTATAGAATGAGGACTTCTGCGGCCGGGGGCCGGCAAAGTTACGCTTCCTCCATAAAGACGGGCGTATTGTATTCCGCCGTTACTTCTGTCACGCGGCCATCTTCCAAGCGGTAGACGATGCCCGGATAGTTCTGCAACAGGTTGAGGTTGTGCGTAATCATCACGACGGCAGTCCCCTGCTCGCAAAACGAACGCAGCAATTCGATGATTTGTTTGCCGGTTTCGATGTCGAGGTTGCCTGTAGGCTCATCGGCCAGAATGATGCGGGGATGATTGAGCAGGGCCCGTGCGATGGCCACGCGCTGCTGCTCACCACCGGAAAGTTCATGGGGGAAGGCTGTCAGTTTGTCCTCGAGGCCCACTTCCTGCAGCACTTGTCGGATGCGCTCCTCGCGCTCTGCCCTGCGCCTCCAGCCTGTAGCACGGAGCACGAAGTGCAGATTTTCGTCTACGGTACGGTCTGTCAGCAACTGAAAGTCCTGAAATACAATGCCCAAGTTTCGCCGCAGCTGCGGGATGTGCTTGCGTTTCAGGCTGCACAGGTCGTACGAGAGGATTTCTGCCTTTTCGGCTTCGATGGGCAGCTCGCCGTAGAGCGTCTTGAGCAGGGAGGATTTTCCGGAACCTACTTTGCCAATGATATAGACAAATTCGCTTTCGTCTACCTGGAAGTCTACTTGTTCAAGCAACGTCCTTTCGGGCAGTGCGATGCGTGCATTACTTAGGTGAATGAGCATGGGGATATGGGGGTAAGGATTTTCTACGAACGTGGATGAGCGGACTAATCCAGCTTGAGGACGGCAAGGAATGCCTTTTGCGGCACCTGCACATTGCCGATTTCCTTCATGCGCTTCTTGCCGCGTTTTTGTTTCTCCAGGAGTTTTCGTTTACGACTGATATCGCCGCCATAGCATTTGGCCGTCACGTCCTTGCGCACCTGTTTCACGGTTTCGCGTGCGATGATTTTGGCCCCGATGGCTGCTTGTATGGCGATATCAAATTGCTGACGAGGCAACAGTTCCTTGAGTTTCTCACACATTCTCCGTCCGAAATACACGGAGTTGTCTACGTGCGTGAGGGTAGAGAGGGCATCGACCGGCTCTCCGTTGAGCAGGATGTCGAGCTTGACCAATTTCGAGGGGCGGAATTCTATCGGGTGATAGTCAAACGAGGCATAGCCTTTCGAGATGGACTTCAATTTGTCGTAGAAGTCGATGACGATTTCTGCCAAGGGCATGTCGTAATACAGTTCCACACGGTCGCCCGACACGTATTCCTGTTTGACCAGTTCGCCACGCTTGCCCAGGCAAAGGGTCATGATGTTGCCGATATAGTCTGTGCGGGTGATAATCGAGGCACGGATATAGGGCTCCTCAATACGGTCTATCTCGGTAGCATCAGGCATTCCGGCGGGATTGTGCACCTCGCGCAGGGTGCCGTGCTTGTCAAAGACGTGATAGCTCACGTTGGGCACCGTGGTGATAACGTTCATATTGAACTCGCGGTCCAGACGTTCCTGCACAATCTCCATGTGGAGCAGGCCCAAGAAGCCACAGCGGAAACCGAAGCCCAAGGCCACGGAGGATTCCGGCTGAAAGGTGAGCGATGCATCGTTAAGCTGCAGCTTTTCCAAGCTGGCGCGCAACTGTTCGAAGTCCTCGGTCTCGATGGGATAGACGCCGGCAAAGACCATGGGCTTCACCTCCTCAAACCCCTCGATGGCTTTGTCGCAGGGGGCGGCCACTGCGGTAATCGTGTCGCCCACTTTCACTTCGGTGGCCGTCTTTATGCCGCTGACGATGTAGCCCACATCGCCGCAGTGCAGGGACTTCCGCGGCGCAAGGTCCATCTTGAGCACACCTACCTCGTCGGCATTGTATTTCTTTTTCGTATTGACGAAGAGCACCTGTTCGCCCTGTCGGATGGAGCCGTTCACGATTTTGAAATAAGCGATAATTCCGCGGAAGGAATTAAACACGCTGTCGAAAATCAAGGCTTGCAGGGGTGCGTTCTCATCACCCTTTGGCGCGGGGATGCGCTCCACGACGGCCTGCAGGATTTCATCAACTCCCTCGCCAGTCTTGCCGGAGGCCCGGATGATTTCTTCGCGCTTGCACCCCAGCAGTTCGATGATTTCGTCCTCGACTTCCTCGGGCATGGCGTTGGGCATATCGCATTTGTTGAGCACGGGGATGATTTCCAGGTTGTGCTCGATGGCCATGTAGAGGTTCGAGATGGTCTGTGCCTGCACGCCCTGTGTGGAGTCCACCACCAGCAGGCAACCCTCGCAGGCTGCGATGCTTCGCGACACCTCGTAGGCGAAGTCCACGTGTCCCGGCGTGTCGATTAGGTTCAGCACATAGTCCTGTCCGTCCAAGTGATAATCCATTTGGATGGCATGACTCTTGATGGTGATGCCTCGTTCCCGCTCCAAATCCATATCATCGAGCATTTGTCCCTCGGTCACGCGGATGGTCTGCGTCCTTTCGAGCAGGCGGTCTGCCAATGTGCTTTTACCATGGTCGATGTGGGCGATGATGCAAAAGTTTCTGATGTGGTTCATATCGGATCAGTTGGGGAGGGAATACAATATTATATATAGGCTTATGGGGCCGGGGCTTATGGAGTCAGGGCAAAGGGAAAAATAGGGGCCGGGGCAAAGGGGGCGGGATTTTTTCTTAGAATTTCTCCGCTTCGGCAAAAGAGACGGCGCGGCGCAGGTCCTTCTCGCTCAGCACATAGTGTCCGCTCTGAGGGGCCGGCCAGGGTATCCGGAGCGTGGGGTCATCAAAGCGTATGCTACACTCCGACTCGGGCGCATAGCGGTTGTCCACCTTGTAACAGAACACGGCTTCCTCCGTCAGCACCATGAAACCATGGGCAAAGCCCCGAGGGATAAACATCGTGGTACCTTTCTCCGCATCCAGCTCAACCATGGCATACCGACCGAAGGTGGGAGAATGCTGCCGCAGGTCGACGGCCACGTCGAGGACCTTTCCCCGCAGCGCACGCACCAACTTGGCCTGACTGTCCCCGCCGCGCTGATAGTGCAGACCGCGCAGGACGTCGCGTACGGACTTGGATTCGTTTTCCTGCACAAAGTCGACGCAATACCCCACCCGGCTCTCGAAGTCGGCCTTGCGCCACGTCTCCATGAAATAACCGCGGTCGTCGGCCCACTTTTGGGGCTCCATGACCCAAACGTCGGGGATTGCGGGATGCTGTGTATAGTTCATTGTATGCTGTATTTTTTGGTTCGGGAGCGCGTCTGTCTCCGCCCCGGTCGATACAGGGCCGGCGCACTTCTCCGTTCGTTTCTTCTTTTTATTGGTCCGCGGGATGGCCGTTACCAACCTGCACGGTGAGCGTGTCGCCGCCGACATCCAGACGGATGAGTCCCTCGCCCTCGGGATGGTCCAGCAGGACATCGCACAGGGGGTCCTCGACGTATTCGCGAATGGCGCGTTTCAGCGAGCGCGCACCATACTTCTTGTCAAATCCGCGCTCCACCAAAAACTGTAGAGCTGCCTCCGTCAGTTCCAACTGCCGGCCGCGCGCGGCCAGCTCCTGCTGCAACTTGCCCACCTCCAATTTGGCGATGGCCAGAGCATCCGCTTCGCCGAGAGGTTGGAACATGATGATATCGTCCAGACGGTTGAGAAATTCCGGGGCAAACTGCCGGCTGAGCGCCTTCCGCACCACGGACTCTGTGCGCACGCTGTCCATGCCGCCGGTGTCGAAACCTACGCCCGCTCCAAACTCGCTGATTTGGCGCGACCCGCTGTTCGACGTCATGACGATGATAGTATGGCGGAAGTCCACCGTTGTGCCGTTGCCGTCGGTCATGCGGCCCTCGTCCATCACTTGGAGCAGGGTGTTAAACACGTCGGGATGCGCCTTCTCAATCTCGTCAAGCAGCACGACCGAGTAGGGACGCCGCCGCACGCGCTCGGTTAGCTGGCCGCCCTCGTCGTAGCCCACGTAGCCCGGAGGCGCGCCCATCAGGCGGCTGGTGCTGTACTTCTCGCCGTACTCGCTCATGTCCACACGTATCAGCGCGTCGGCACTTCCAAACAGGCATTCGGCCAGGCTGCGTACCAAGTGCGTCTTGCCCACACCGGTCGGGCCGACAAACATGAATGTACCGATGGGGCGGTCGCTGCCACCCAGGGCCACACGGTTGCGAATGATGGCGCGCACCAACTTCCCGATGGCAGCATCCTGCGCCACGACCTTGGCCGTCAGCGCTGCGCGCAACCCCCTTAGGCGGTCCGACTCGCTCTGTGCCACACGCCCCACGGGGATGCCCGTCATCAGCGCCACCGTCTCGGCCACGTCATCGGCGTCCACCCGTGTACGGTCCGTCTTCAGACTGCGTATCCACTCTCTGTTGCGTTTCTCCAGCTCCTCCGTTTTGAGGCCAATCGTGTCGCGGAGGCGCGCCGCCAATTCGTAATCCTGCTTCTTGGCCGCCTCCGTCTTGTGGAATTTCAGCATGTCGATTTCCTTTTCCAGGTCCTCGATATCTGTCGGTACCGCCACCCCCGTCAACCGCTTCCGGCTGCCGGCTTCGTCGAGGGCATCGAGCGCCTTGTCGGGCAGGACGCGTCCCGTGACGTACCGTTCGGTATAACTGACGCAAGCCTGCAGAGCCTCAGGAGTGTAGCGCACCATGTGGTGCTCCTCGTAGCGGTCCTTCACCTGCTCCAGGATGCGCAGCGTCTCGGCCGCGGTGGTCGGCTCTACGAGGATCTTCTGAAACCTGCGCTCCAGGGCACCGTCCTTTTCGATGCTCTTCCGGTATTCGTCCAGCGTCGTCGCCCCCACACACTGCACCTCGCCTCTGGCCAAGGCGGGCTTCAGCATATTGGCAGCGTCCAGCGAACCGGGTGCGCCGCCCGCCCCCACGATGGTATGTATCTCGTCCACGAAGAGGATGATTTCGCGGTGCGCTCGCAGCTCGGCAATCAGGCGGCGCAGGCGCTCTTCGAACTGTCCGCGATACTGCGTACCCGCCACGATGGCCGACATATCCAGCGCCACCACCCGCTTGCCCAGCAGTGCGTGCGGCACCTTGCGTGCAGCGATTTGGGCCGCCAGACCCTCGACCACTGCACTCTTGCCCACACCCGGCTCGCCAATCAAGACGGGGTTATTCTTCTTGCGCCGACAAAGTATCTGCGCGATGCGCGCGATTTCCTGCTCACGTCCCACCACGGGGTCCAACGCCCCCTCCTCAGCCAGACGTGTGATGTCCGTGCCGTAAGTTGTCAGCAAGGGCGTACCGCTTTTTTCGAGCACGTCCTTTTTTCCGTTGGCGCCGCCGCGACCCGCCTGCGCGCCCTCCGCGCCGTCCTGTCCGCCAAACGCCTCCGGCGTATCGTCCGCAAAGCCGTATTCATCCCGCGGAGAAGCCACGGGGAGAGAAGCCACGGGGAGAGATGCCACGGGGAGAGGGGTTACGGAGAGGGGGGATGCGGGGGTGATGCCGCTGTATACTTGTTGCGTATTATGTGTCATACTTGTAGATATTCTATCGTTTCGGCTTGCAAAATTAATGAAAATCCATGGGATTTCGCGACCATGTGCTTGATTTTCTATTATTATAAGTGGCGGTCCATCGCCCTTGGCGCCCTCTCTGCGCCCTGCGCCCTCCTCTCAGAAGGGCAGGCCGACGGCAAAATGGAAGGTGAAGTCGCGACTGAAGTCGGGATGCAGCAGCGGATAGTGCTGCCGCGCAGCTGTGTAGGCGGGATTGATGGCTTTCATGCCGCCATCGAAACGCAGAACGAAGTAATCCAAATTGAACCGCAGGCCGATGCCGTAGCTCACGGCGACCTGACGCGCAAAGCTGTTCCACCGGAACTGCCCGCCGGGACGGTCGGCGTAGTGACGCGTGTCCCACACGTTGCCGGCATCGATGAAGGCGGCGCCGTGGAATTTCCAAAACAGGCGGGTGCGATACTCTACGCTGAGGTCAAGTCGCAGGTTGCCTGTTTGGTTGATGAAGTCGATCCGCCCGTCCTGCCCCTTGTAGCTCCCGGGTCCCAGTTCGCGCGCACTCCATCCTCGCACGCTATTGGCACCGCCCGAGAAATAGCGTTTCTCGTAGGGTACTATGGAGGAGTTGCCGTAGGGGATAGCGATACCGAATGCTGCATGGAATGCGATGGCATTGCGGTCGTCGATGGCAATGCTTCGGGCGAAGTCGAAGTCGAACTTGGCATACTGAGAGTAGGCGATGCCGAGCACGTTGTAACGCCCCTGTGCATCGCGTTCGGCGTGCACGAGCCGCGACAGGCCGTAGAGCAGGTTGCCAGCGGTCTCTACGCTCCACTTCAGCTGATACCCGTCCGAGGGGGTCGTACCGGCCATGGCAGGGGATGCAGACGCAGCCGTGCCTCCTCCCGTGCCTCGTGAATTGTAATGATAGGCGTAGGCCATGTTCATGATGAGCAGGTTCTCGTAGCTATAGCGCAGTATGGCGTAGTGGGGGTCGTCGCCCTCGAGGTATTCATTCCTGAACGTTTCCGATATCCAGGGCATGAAGACGTAGTTGATGCTGATGAGGTCCAGGCGATGGCGTCGGTTGGGGCGCTCGCTGTGGTGCCACCGATACCCCCAGCCGGCGGTGAGGATGCGACGGTGAAACTCGGGCCGGTCCTGTGAGTTGCAGAGCAGGCTGAGGGTGGAGGCGGCCTGAAGCTTCCATTTGACAGCGTCGGGGACGAGGGGAAACCGCAGGATGGGAAACTGGAGGGTGGCTTCGCCGCTCAGTTCCACGTAGTCCTGTCCGCTGTACCCCTCGAGTCCGCGGATGGCTTCGTAGGCGCCGCGCAGTTTGACCGTGAGGTTTTCGGACCCGCCGAAGAGGTTGTTGTTGCCGTAGGTGAGGGCCACCGCTGCACCTAAGTTGCCCGAGGTGTTGGTGCCCTCGAGTTCGAAACCGATGGTCCGCGGCTTGCGTGTCTCTACGTAGATGGCTGCATCGAGTGCGTGGGGGATGCTGTCGCTCACCTTGAAGCGGATGGTGGAATAGTTGACGGCAGAAAGGGCGTTGAGCGCGCTGTAGGTGTCCTGCACCCAATCCTCGCGGTAGAGGCTGTCCTTGCGGAGGTGGATGTGGCGATTGTAGACGCGACGGTATATCCGGATCCGGTCCTTGTGGTAGAAATCGATTTCACGGTAGCGCGTATGCCTGATGCCGGTATCGAGGGGCAGCACGTTTTCGTAGAGACGGACGCTCCCCATCCGGAAGCGGTGGTAGTCATCGGGGACGGTGGTGCCCTCGGGTCGGCGGAAGTGCAGCGTGAGTGTGACGGCACAGCTCGACCGGGCTGTATCGGCGCTGTAGGAGAGATACTCCTTATTAAGATGGTAGAACCCGTCGCGCCGCAGACTGCGCAGGATGCGGTTGCGCTCATCGCTGAGGAGGGTTGCGCTGAGCGGTATGCCCTTGTGCAACAGGGTGTGGAGACTGTCGCGCAGGACGGCTTCGCGCAGGGTGTCGTTGTCGAAATCATAACGTACAGCCTCGACATAGTAGCGTTCGCCGGGGTGCATCCTGTAGTTGACCGTGATTTTGCGTCCCTTGACGATGGTGTCGGTGCGCACCTCGGCATGCAGGTAGCCCCGGCTCTTGAGGGCCGCGGTGAGGGCGGCGGAGGATTGCTGCATCAGCAGGGAGTCGTAGCTGACAGGGGCTTCGCCGAGGCGGCGCACGAAGCGGTTCCACCGTCGCGTGCTGTCGCTCCCGGACAGGTTGTAGATGGCCAGCGGCACTTTGGCAAGGCTGAACCACTTGGTATTGGCTTCCTGCCGGACATACGGGCGATAGTCGGAGGGCTTGACGTGCGGATCGTCACAGGTCAGCCGGACACGCTCCAGCAACAACTCGTCCGGGGACAGATGCTTCGTGGGAGAGCAACCCGCCACGAGGAGCAGCCCCAACGTCCACCACACCACTGCGCACAGACGGACAGTCCCCCACGAGGCACGCGAGAGACGGGAAAAGGTCGATGCCGCTGGCATCACACGGAGCGTTTGCGGAGAGATCACTGGTTTTTCTGCGAGGGAAAAGGCGGATAGGACGTTCCGCCACGGGAATCAATATTTGCGGAGGAGGAGACGGTAATGCGGGGAGACCAACTCCATGTGCTTATCTGACAGGCTGCGCAGGGCAAACCCCTCGCGGTTGGCGTCTATACCCACGCCGCGCAGGCAGGTGGTCGACTCGTCGAGCAGGCTGTCGCTGTTCATCGTGTGGATGTAGGTGTCGGTGACGAGCAGGCTGTCATTGCGCACCGTAAAGCGCGCTGCGGTGTAGGCTGTGTGGCCATTGTGGAGTGCGCCGGGTGTGTAGATCATGAGGAGTTTGAGCTGGAAGTTCCAATAAAGCCCCTTTTCGGGGAGGGGCAGCGGGGCGTAGACGGCTTCATCGCCCTCTGCGGACACATTGCGCGCAAGGGAAGTGACTTGCCACTGCCCGTCTAAATCGCCGTTTTCGGGCATTTTGTCGCATGCACCGACCATGAGGATGCAGGCTGCGACGAGGATATATTTTGCAAATGATGTCATGAAGAGGGCCTTTCTTTTTTTGAATTAGGAATCTTCTTTTTTTAATTAGGAATTAGGATAGGACTCCCGCCTTGCAAGCAAATTAGATATTTGCGGCTGCGGCTCGGGAATTAGAGCAAGCTCTATCCCTCCCGCCTTGCACACAAATAGATATTTGGGGGGCTTACCGCAGCAGCCCGGTCTTTGTAAGTTTCAGGCTAAATCCGTGGTTGTCGCCCGAGAGTTGGCCGCTGTCCATCGCAAAGGCGGCTGTAATCTGCCATCCGTTCAGGAAGTCTGCCTTTTGCTTTCCCCGCCACCGGTAGCTCACCTCAGCCAAACCACTGAAGCTGTGCCGCAGGTCCATGAAAGGCAGGGCGTATGTGCCCCAACTTCTCCGGAAGGTGGTCAGCAGACGATAATTCCACCCCTCGGCAGGCTGTCCGCACAGGCCGACGTGGTGCGCCTTGACGCGGTTGGCCTTGAAATTGAGTGTACCATCGGCATCGTAGAGCGGACTGCTGATGAGGGGATTTCCTATGGGCTGTCCCCAGTGCTGCCACCCTTGGTACAGATTGTGGTTGTAGTAATTGTCCACACCGCTTATCTGGTCGGGGATGGTGGCATTCCCGTCGTGATAGATAGGACCGGACTGGTACGTCGTGTTCAGGTATTCGTAGACGATGGAAGTACACACGGGATTGTCGGGCAAGGTCGCCTCAACACCGACAAGGCCGTCCCGCCATCCATATTCGAGGAACATCATCGAGTGGTCCTCGAAATAGTGGTCGTAGTAGGCGCGCAGCCGCCACCCCTTACCCTTGTAGCTCAAACTGAGGAGCCAGCTGCCCACGGTGTTGCCCGCGGCGTTGGCATAGGCTTCGTCGGTGGCATCACTCCCCGTGCCGGTCAGGGCGTTCCAAAAGGCTTTCAGTCCATGGTCCATCTCCAATTTTTCCGCATAGGTGCCTTCGCGGCCCGCGGGGTTGTAGATAGTACCTCCAAATTGGCACGCCATCTCCAGTCCACCCTCGAACACCAAGGGGAAGCGGTCCTCGTTGCCTATCCTCAGATAGCCCGCCTTGCTGTGATACAGGGCTTTCTTGGCATAGTGGTGGCCGGGATTTACGTAGTCCTCCTGCCAATTGCCGTCGGTCATGACGCCGTAACCCACGTGTCCCTTGATGGCTGCCCAATTGCTGCGACCCGTGATGGAGAGATAGTCGGGCACCTCGAAACGGACCTGCGGGACGGGGCGCGCGTTGGTACCCAGCGTCATGGAGCCGCTGCTCAGCAGGGGATGCTTGAAGGCCGCCTCGCGCTCCTTGATACCGGCCGAAAGGCGCATCCGGAGCCATTCCACCTCGGCGTACGCCTGTGCAGGGATGATGTGGCTGCCGGTCAGCCCATAGCCTGCTGCTAACTCCAGCCCGTAGCCGATGCGCCAGTTGCGGGCGGAATCCGACTGGGTGTCGCGCACGATGCCGCCGCGCAAGTATCCGAAATTCCCGTCCGTACCGCTCAGTCCGTACTCGTTGGCTCCCAACCAAAGGGGGGTGGCGTGGTCCGCAAAGGCTGCACGACCCTCTATTCGGTAGTGGATGTCGCTTCCGGCCCGCTGCAGGGCATTTTGTGCAACCACCTCTCCGCCGCCTGTCGCGACAAGGAGAGGGAGAAGCCACCGGTAAAATCGTATTTTCATTCTGTATGAAGTTTCAAAGTGTGTATTTTTGACAATCCTTCCCGCAGCGCTCCGACAGCGCTCCGCTTGACTGCCAAGGTAATCGTCATGCCACTGCCGGAGTAGTCGTGCTGGCAGATTTCCGCACCGGCTTCGCGCACCCGGCGCAGGGCGAGGTCGGCCTCCGTGTAGGGCACGTCAAAGCACAGGGGGACTGTCACGTAGCGCTCCTCGACAGTGATGCCGTCGAGCGCCTGCACCGTGGCTTCGCGATAGGCGGCGATGAGACCGGGCGTACCCAATTTCACACCCCCGAAATAGCGCACCACGACGACTAAACAATCCGTCAGACCGCGACTCCGGATAACGCCCTGAATAGGACGTCCGGCAGTACCGGCTGGTTCGCCGTCGTCGCCGGCACGCAGCAGGGCAGCATCCGGACCCAACACATAGGCGAAGCACACGTGCCGGGCATCGTGATATTTGTTTCGGTAGCCCTTGATGATTTCCTTTGCCTCCTCCTCCCCACTGACATGATGGGCAAAACCCAGGAAGCGACTGCGCTTCTCGGTATAACAACTTTCGGCTGTGCCGACTGGGGTCAGGTAGACATCCGGCATCTTCTCCTCCTCTCTCATCCTGCAAAAGGGGGCGGGTGCTGTTACTCGAAATGATACAGGAAGGTGGCAACGCCCGTCAGCGCGGGTTTGCGTTCGTCCTTGATTTCGATGGCAAACTTGATTTCCACCTTGCAGATGCCACGCAGGTTGGCGATGCTTTCCAACTTGGCCGTCAGACGGATGCTCTGCCCGCTCTTGACGGCTATGCCGAACTTCATCTTGTCCATACCATAGTTGACCATCATCTTCAGGTTGTTCACCTCGATGATTTGCTCCCACAGGTAGGGCAGGAGGGACAGCGTCAGGTAGCCATGCACAATCGTCTGTCCGAACGGTCCGTTCTTGGCACGCTCTTCGTCCACATGGATCCATTGATGGTCCAGCGTAGCGTCGGCAAACAGGTTGATGCGCTGCTGGTCTACTTCCAGCCATTCGGACGTGCCGAGCTGATGGCCCAGATACTTCTCAAATTCTTCGTAAGAGTTGATGACGAGTTTACTCATAAGGGGATTATTTTTTTATTAGGAATTACGGTGCAAGGCGAGAGCAGAAGACAAGTTTACTTGGATTATGCCAAGCCGCAGCCCGTGATATGTAATTACGGTGCAAGCCGGAGCAGAAGACAAGTTTACTTGGATTATGCCGAGCCGCAGCCGCAAATATCTAATGAAACCGCCCGGCGGAAAGCCCTAATTTCCAATTTCCTCCAAAGGCGAGTTCTGTTCTTCGACAATTTTCGCCAGTGAATCTTCGATGGCACGTGCCTCGCGTAGCGCCTGCTCGCCGTTGATGGAGTCGAGCACCTGCTGGGCCTCCATTAGCCAGGCGCCCTCGGGATGCTGTGTCAGGTAAGCCCCGACCGCCTCCCTCGTATGGGCCGTCACTGCGTACACCCAGTCCAGCGAATCCACCCGCCGCGTGCAAGTCAGGTACAGGGGACAGGAGGGATAGGGATAGTCTTTCATGAATTGTCGGAAGTCTGCGGCATGGACAGACGTCTCTATGAGGCGCCACCGGGCATACATATTGCGCAGCTTGTTCAGGTGGCGGCGCACCTCCTCGGCGTGAGCACTATGGGGATATTTCGCCAGAAAGTTCTCGTAGTCCTCAGGGCTGAAGTTCTTCTCCGTCAGGCAGGCATAGTCGCGCTCTTCCTGTGCGTCTTCGGCAAATCGTCCGTACATCCATACCGCGCCCGCAGCCAAGAGGAGAAGGAAAAGCACAACCGCTGCGGTCCATATCATCCGCCGCCGACGGTTTCGCCGGTTTCCACGCGGTGGACGCCGCCCGCCGCGCCCCGATGCTGCATGGGAAGCAGAGGGCCGCGGCGTGGAAGCGGAAATCTCGGTCTGCCGCGGAGTGGAAGTCCCGGTCTGCCGCGGGGCGGAGGAAGTCCTTGCCACGGCGGAGGCTGCCTCCCGTGGAAGCGTCTGTTCTGTCCGCGATGGGACATCACCCTTGCAGCCCGCAATCAGCAGTTCCTGCAAATCGCGGTCGTCGGGCCGGGCATGGGGCATATTCTTCCGAGACTCTTCCATAGGGATAAATGAATCTAAACGGGTAAAAAACATTGCAAACTTACGAAAAACTCCGGAAACGACGATGAAAACCGTGGAAAACCGCGGAATGCCCGTTTCAACCGGGAAGCAAAAACCGGGGTTTTACCGGTGAGGCAATGTATCATTTGGCTCAGTGCCGGCATGTGTTGCACGGGGCTGTCAAATGCTCCCGTCAAGTGGCCAATCGGGGCTTTCGCCTACCAAGATGGCTTCGGGTCGCAGGGTGATGCCGAACTGACGGAGGACGTCGCGCTGCACGGCAGCTGCCAACCGCAGAACGTCGGTGCCGGTGGCGCCACCTAAGTTGACGAGTACAAGGGCCTGCTTCCCCCAAACGCCTGCAGGACCCATGCTCCGCCCACGCCATCCGGCACGGTCAATCAGCCATCCGGCGGACAGTTTGATACCGTCGGGAGCGGGATAATGCGGGATGTCGGGATGGGCGGCCTGTAGGGCGGCAAAGGTAGCGGCATCGACCACGGGGTTCATAAAGAACGACCCCGCACTGCCCTGCTGGTCGGGATCGGGCAGTTTCTCGCGGCGGATGCGCACAATGATACTGCGCAGCATGTCGGCTGTCAGCGCGGCGCAATCAATTCCATCGGCGGCAATGCGGTCACGCAGTGCGGCATAATCGAGGTGCGGGGTGAAGGTGCGGCGCAGACGGAACGTGACGGCTGTCACAATGCGGCGCGGGGCATCGGCCTCCTTGAACACGCTGTGGCGATAGGCATACCGGCACTCGCTGCACGGCAATGTCGCGGGATGGCCGGTGGCGGCATCCACGGTCTGCACACTGTCGATGAAGCGGGCGGCCTCAACACCGTAGGCACCTATATTCTGAACGGCAGCGGCTCCTACTTCGCCGGGAATGAGGGAGAGGTTCTCCAATCCATAATAGCCCCGCTGCAGGGTCCACGCTACCAAGTCGTCCCACACGATGCCGGCGCCGGCTGTCACCAGCACTTCGTCGCTCCCGACGGCCTCGACATCGATGCCGGTAAGGGCGGAATGGAGAATGGTTCCCTCGTAGTCGCCTACGAAGACGAGGTTGCTACCGCGACCTATGTGCATCCACGGCGTCCGCTCGGCACGCAGCTGGCTCAACGCCTCACACAGTTCGTCCACACCGCTATACTCTATAAAGCGATGGCAACGGGCGGGCAGGCCAAAGGTATTGTGATGGATCAGGGAATAATCGGTATATTCTGTCATGGGAGGGGAATGTGAAATCAGTTTTTCATAGACGTGAGCATCCACTCGCCATCCCTGCGCCGGAATTCGAGTGTGCAGCTCATGCCGGCCGAGGGGGTGGAGATGACCATTGCCCGATAATCGCCGTGGGCTTTCCCTCCTCCGTAGACGACGTTGGTAATTACGTGGGAGGGTAGTTCGGGACGGAAATCCGGCCACTGCTCGGGAGCAAGTACGCCGTCGATTTCCTGAAAATTGTCATAGTCGTAAGTGGTGAAGAGCAAGGGGTCGGCCACGTGTGCCTGCTGATAGGCTTCATCGGTGGCAAAGCGACTGTAGAATTCATAAAAACCATGGTCCTCACTATCGGAAAAAAGCTGGTTGCTGAGAGAGGTGAGGAGCCAACGCCCCTGTCGCTTATGGAAGTGATATTGCTTCACACGGCTTCGAGGCAGGTCTATCCACTCGACCATGACCTTGCGCAAGGTGGTATCCTTTTCCAAATTGACGGAACGCCGGTCATCGAATATCATGGTGTAGACATCACGGTCTGCATAGAGGCGGTCGTAATGCCAGTCCGAACGACGAATGACACTGTCCCTGCCATCCACTGTATAAGTAAGGGGAAAGGTGATACGACTCAGCTGGAAAGAGCGATTGCGCATGAAATTGTAGATGAAATCGTCAAACAATCCATCCGCTGCAGGAGGCGGGGCCTGCTCTTCCTCGACCGGGAGGCTGTCGGCCGACGCGGGGAGGATCTCTACGCTGTCGCTATCGGCCACAGCCTGCTCCTCGCTGCTTTTCTGCTCGCCACATCCCACCAGCGGGCACATAAGGATGGCTGCAAAGGCAGCCCGGATTATCCGTTTCATCGTCATTCTTTGTAGTAAAGTCGGCGCAAAAATACAACTTATTTTGCGATGGCTCAAAAATTAGTTGTAATTTTGCAGTCAAAACGTTTCGGCGATGCAGACGGGTGGCTATGCACGCCCCATCCGGCATGTGACAAACAGCCACACCGACTGCCAAAAACCAAAAGACATTATGATTGGAAAAATTCAAGCATTGCAGCAAGAAGTGAACGGTCTGCAGGCCGCCACGGAGCAAGAATGGGAAGCCCTGCGCATCAAATATCTAAGCAAAAAGGGCTTGGTCAACGAACTGATGGCGGACTTCCGAAACGTGCCTGCGGAGCAAAAACGCGAAGTGGGCATGCAGCTGAACGAGCTGAAGACCGCACTGCAGGAAAAGCTGGCCGCACTGAAACAGCAACTGACCACCGACGAACCCGGTCACGACGACCTGGACTTGACGCGCACACCCTACCCCATCCGATTGGGCACGCGCCATCCGCTCAGCCTGGTGCGAAGCGAAATCATCGATATATTTTCACGCCTGGGCTTCACACTGGCCGAAGGCCCCGAGGTGGAGGACGATTGGCACGTGTTCGGCTCGATGAACTTTGCCGATGACCATCCCGCACGCGACATGCAGGACACCTTCTTCGTCACTCGACATCCCGACGTGCTGCTGCGCACCCACACCAGCTCGGTGCAGAGCCGCGTCATGGAAACTACGCAGCCGCCTATCCGGGTCATCTGTCCGGGACGCGTCTATCGCAACGAGGCCATCTCGGCCCGTGCACACTGCTTCTTCCACCAGGTCGAGGGACTCTACGTCGACCGCGACGTGACCTTTGCCGATTTGCGCCAAGTGCTCCTCACCTTCGCCCGCGAGATGTTTGGTGCCGACACCAAAATCCGTCTGCGCCCCTCCTACTTCCCCTTTACAGAACCCAGCGCCGAGATGGACATCTCCTGCAACATCTGCGGCGGTGAGGGTTGCGCCTTCTGTAAGCAGACAGGCTGGGTGGAAATCCTCGGCTGCGGCATGGTCGACCCCAACGTGCTTGAAGCCAACGGTATAGACAGTTCCGTCTACACCGGCTACGCCTTTGGTATGGGCATTGAGCGCATCACCAACCTGAAATACCAAGTAAAAGACCTGCGAATGTTCTCGGAAAACGACATTCGCTTCCTCGAAGAATTTACCTCCGCCGAATAATTTTTTCCAAAGAGAAGTAGGAAGAAATGCCGCGACTTTTTACAAATTCCTACTGCGCACTATTAGCAGCCAATTTCCTGATGTATTTCGGATTTTGGCTGCTTATCCCTTTGCTACCCTTTTATTTACAGGAAATGTATGGGCTGGACGAGCGCATGATAGGCATTATCCTGTGCGGCTACACGGTTTCGGCGCTGATGGTCCGCCCTTTTTCCGGATTTCTGATGGACCGCTTCCCGCGCAAGCCGTTGTATCTGTTAGCTTACGGCTTGTTTTGCAGCATCTTTGTGGGCTATATGTTTGGCGTCCCGCTGACTTTGTTCATCCTATTGCGCATATTACACGGATTGGCCTTTGGCGCAGTGACGTTAGGAGGCAACACGCTGGTCGTAGACGTAATGCCCTCAGCACGGCGAGGCGAAGGTCTGGGCTATTATGGCTTGGCCAACAACATGGCCATGAGCCTGGGACCCATGACGGGCCTGTTCCTCCACGGACACATGAGCTACGCCTTGATATTCGGCATCGGCATGAGCGCCTGTCTGTTAGGGTGGACCTTAGCCGGCATGGTGCGCGCGCCACGCAAGCAGGCCGTCCCCGCAACAGGCACTGCCGCAAACAGAGGGACTGCGAAGCCCATCGGCTGGGACCGTTTCCTGCTACTGCGTGGCATTCCGGCCGGCATTTCGCTCATACTACTTTCTATTCCCTACGGCACCACAACCAACTTCGTGGCCCTCTATGCCGAACAAATCCATCTGCATGTACCCTCCGGCTTCTTCTTTGTCATCTTGGCAGCCGGCATGGGCATCTCGCGACTCTTTGCCGGACGCTACGTTGACCGCGGCCGTGTGACAGAGTGCATCCACTGCGGTTTCTATTTGGTCGTAAGCGCCTTTCTGCTACTTAGCACCTGTGCCTTACTGGTGCGATATCGTCCTGAGGCTGCCCGAATAATATTCTTCATAGTGCCGGCACTGCAAGGCATCGGCTTTGGCATCATGTTTCCGGCATACAATTCCCTCTACATCAACTTGGCGCCCCACAACCGACGAGCTACGGCGACAAGCACCTACCTCACATCGTGGGATTTCGGCATCGGTACAGGCATCCTGCTGGGCGGCATGCTGGCCCGGACACACGGGTTTGCGGCAGTCTACCTTTGCGGCGGACTACTCAGCCTCCTCTCCATGCTATACTTCCACAAAATCGTCACACCTCACTATCACCGCTACAAATATCCTGAAGGCGGAAGCTAACCCCCCCACTTCACCATGATGAACACCCTGAAAGATACCATCAGCCACCTGCTGCACCTTGTGGGATGCTCACAAGTCACCAGCCAGCTACTTACTTTTTTCCTGCTCTGTGCCATCGCGGCCGCTGCGACAGGCATACTCAGCTATCTGCTGCGACGCTTCATGACACCGTTCATCGTACGCTGGACCCAACGGACGCAGGTTATTTGGGACGATTACCTGCTCAATCCGCCGGTGCTCAACGCAGTCTGGCATCTGCTGAGTTCAATTACTTTCTACTTCCTGCTACCCTATTGCCACACCCAGCCGGACTCCACGTGGTACGTCTTCTTCGGACTGGGAACGAAGATTTTCATCACGCTCTGCACCACCCGCATCGTCACAGCCTTCCTCAGCAACATTGCCCACTACACCACGCAAGAGGAGGCTTCGCAGAATCACGCAATAGTGGGCATCACGCAATTTCTGAAACTGCTTACCTACTGCCTCTGCGGTATCGTTGTCATCTCCTTTATCTTCGGACGAAATCCCATCAGCATCATCGCCGGACTGGGTGCCATTGCCACGGTGCTCATGCTGGTCTTCAAGGACTCCATCCTCGGCTTAGTGGCAGGCATCCAGCTTTCCGTCAACCATATGATGAAGCCGGGCGACTGGGTGACCATCGAGAAGTTGGGCGTCAACGGCATCGTGGAGCAAATGTCCCTCACCACTGTAAAAATCCGCAATTTCGACAACACCATCTCGACCGTACCGCCCTACACCTTGGTCAGCGATGTCTTCCACAACTGGACCCGGATGTACGAAAGTGGCGCACGCAGCGTGAAGCGCGCACTCTTGCTGGACAGCCGCAGCATACGCTTCCTCACCGAAGAGGAAGTGGAGCGTCTCGTACACCGGAAATTTCTCCGGCCGTCAGATCGCAGCGAAAAAGACGGAAGCACTCAGGGGAAAACTGCCGATGCGGTCAACCTCGCCCTGCTGCGGTGCTACATCTCGCGCTACCTTAGGGAACTACCCGTTGTCGACCCGAAGTCATGGGTACTGGTGCGGCAACTGCAACCTACAGCCCAAGGACTGCCCCTTGAATTGTGGTTCTTCCTCAAGGAAACGGATTTCGTACGCTACGAGGATGCAGCTTCGCAAATCTTTGAGCACATCATCGCTGTGCTGCCGGAATTTGGCATCCGTATCTTCCAATCCCCCAGCGGCGACGACCTGCTACAGGCGGA
>SFCP01000128.1 GCA_004558535.1 Bacteroidales bacterium
AGTGGTTCCAAAGCGCCGAGAACTGCCGTCATGGTGGAGCCTATGCTCTTGACCGCCGCAACCAGGCAGAGGTTGGTAATAACGGTGCAGACGATGCCGAGTACCAACAGGTTGGTGACTTGCAGCGAAGTTGTAACGGGCTGGAAGTCCCCTTGTCTGAGGGCTTCCGCGCCAAAGATGAGCGCACCTATGCCCATGACATAGAAAGTCAGTTTCATGCCATCCATATTGCGAACGCGGCTGCGATTCACGCGAATAAGGTAGAGGGCGTAGCAACAGGCACTTATCAATTCGATGACTACGCCGTGGATGCTCGTATTGCCGTCACTTTGCCACGACAGGACGCCCACACCGATGACGGCAAGCAATACGGCCGAGAGGGTGCTGGCCTTACGCGCCTCATGATAGAAGGCGATCATCAGCAGCGTGGTCATGACGGGATACATAAAGTGAATCGTCGTGGCTACACCACCCGACAGGTAATTATAGCCGTCGATGAGAAACAACGCACTGCCGTCCGAAAGGAAAGCCAAATAGGTCAACGTGACCAACTCGCCCCGCGTAATCCGAAAACTGCGGCGCATTATCAGCATGATTACGCCGATAATGCAGGCTGCCAGGGCGAAACGATAAAACAGGATGGAGTAATCACTCAGGAAATCTACCGGATTTCCTTTTTTAATAGGCATCGTGAAGAGCGGTATCAAGCCGTAGCATACCGCAGCGGCCAAACCGGCCATAATGCCCTTTGCGTGGGAAGAGTGGGACATGGATGGAACGTTGAAAGAGGGAAATAAACGCACAGAAAACAGTCAGGGCTTTTGCTGCTTACCAACCGTTGAAATGGATATTGTCGGGATTGTATTTATCTTTAGGTTGCGGGTCGCCCTTAGGATGACCTATGGGAATGAGATTGAGCGGCAGAATATACGCCGGCAAACCAAGGGCTTCCTGTACGGCAGGTACGCGGTCCTCGTAAGGATATACGCCCACCCATACGGCACCTAAGTCCATGGCTTCGGCCATCAGCAGCAGGTTCTCAGTGGCTGCCGAACAATCAAACGTCCAATTGGTGGAGGGGTGGCCCTCCTTGTCCAGCACCGTCTGGTCGCCACAGACGGCGATGACGGCTTGGGCCTCCTGCAGCATCTGCGCACGGGGCAGGGCTTCGGCAAGGCGTGCAATGACCTCGGCATCGTCGACCACCACAAACTTCCACGGACGCATGTCCTTGCCGGTAGGGGCGGCCATGGCGGCACGGAGCAATGTGTCGAGCTGCTCACGACTGACGGGCTCTGCCGTGTAGCTCCGCACACTCTTGCGCGAAAGGATGTTCTGGTAGACCTGTTCGCGCAACTCTGTTGCAGCAGGCTGCGCTTCCTCGACCCTGGCACCGTAGACCAAGCGCACCAATGCGGCGACCAAAGCTATGCCGAGAATGAGGCTGACAAATTTATACTTATCATTCATGGGGAAATGTGTTTTTTGGGGAAATCGAAGAAAGGAGATGGGAAACAGCGGGGGACAGCGCCGACTCAGGATTGGCTACGCTTGCTCCCGGCGGGCGGCGCACAAAGGTCGAGCCACTCGCCCAGCGGACAGCAGCACTTGCACCAAGGACGCGGCACGAAAAGTCCCAGCAGAATGAAAGCGCCGGCCAGCACCATCACCGCCGGAGCGGCATTCGCCGGACGGAAAGCTGCAAATGGCTCATAATCCAGCAGGAATGCGCCCAATCCTGACCATAGCGACAAGAACAGAAAACCGAAAATCAGACGGCGCACCATACGCAGACGGCGCCATGTGGCGGGAGAAACGGCCAATTTGGGCACGGGAAGCCGCCATACCAATTCTTGCAAGCTGCCATAGGGACATATCCACGTACAGTAGTGACCGCGCAGGCCGAAAAGGGGCAGCAGGAGGGAACAAATAAAGATAATGAGAACGGGAAGGTAAGCCAGCGCCGAACCGCCGTGCTGTGCCCATCCCAACAAAAGGGTCAGACTGAGAAAATGTCCGCACCAAAAGCCTACGACACCGACATTGGCAATCAATACCAGCAGGCGCAACCACTTCACGCCACGATAGCGCCAAGCCGCCAAGATGCCTAGCAATACAACGCCCAACGCGGCCAAAGCCTTACCCCATCCGCCTGTCGGCGTGGCGGAACCGGTGTCCACGGTCTGGGTGGCGGCATCGGCAGCCAGGGCCTCCCGAATGTTGGCATTGAGTGCGTTCGACGAAAATGTGGCACCGGTAACGGCGTCCACCTGCATAGACAGGGCTTCCTGTACAGGCTTTCCCTCCCAGCGCGGCAGCAGTTGCTCCGCGGCACGAGAGAAGAATGAAGCGGTCTCGGCATTTTCGGCCGGAACTACGCGAACGATGCGATTGTCGGCACTGACGTAGACATAAACAGGCACCGGACCGGCATAACCCGTCACCTTGTGCGAAGCCAGATGGCTGCCAATGATACGGCCGCAAGGTGTACCCTCGGCGGTACGGACAAACCAAGAAACGCTGTCGCGCACTTGGAGACTCACATCGGTCAGCCCCATCTGTTGCAACTCTGCGGTGGTGGGCTGTGGTACTTTTGCCTCCGCCTCCGGAGCATCCCCGGCGGACTGAATGGGCAAGCCGAGCAATTCGCCGCTCCATACGGCAGCCGCAGCCAGCATGAGCAGCGGCACCAACAGGGAGAGGCAGGTTTCCAAAGCACGCCAGGCAAAAAGGGAAAGGGATTTTGGCATACCTCTTGAGATTTAGATATATTCCGCTTGGACTTAGGGAACAAGGAAGTAAACTTGGTAAATGCGCACCACGACTTCACCGGAAATACAGGAGCTATCATGGGCACGCGCGGCCTGAACCGAAGAATTGGTACTGCCGGCCGACGACATTCGCGAAAATCAGGTGTTCTTACCCTTCGCGCAGGAAATCGAAAGCCTCGAATATTTCTTCACGCGAGGCATGACAGTCCAGCTGAACCTGACCTACGTCGGCGAGCAGGGTGAAGTTGATGACGCCGCCGGCATTTTTCTTGTCATGGCGAAGGAGTTCCAACAACGCCTCATAGTCCTTGCAGTCGATAGACGGCCGCCCGTAAATTTCGCGAATGAAGCGGAGAGTCTGATGCAGGCGGTCGGTGGGGAAATGCAGCTTCACGGCACTCAAATACAGCTCGCAGACCAAGCCCCAAGCCACCGCATAACCATGCAGGACGGGATGGTCTCCGCGAAGGGCAAAGCTCTCGAAAGCATGTCCGAAAGTGTGACCCAAATTAAGCGCCTTGCGCAGTCCTTTCTCAGTGGGATCCTGCGCCACAATCCTTTCTTTCGTCTCTATACTCCTGCGCACCAGGTCGGCGAGGCGCTTCAAGTCGGGCTGCATCAAGTCGAATTGCAGGTGCTCCGCCCACATATCCACATCGAAGAGCAGCGCGTGCTTCAGCATCTCGGCATAGCCCGACCGCAAGTTGGCATCGTCCAAAGTTCTTAGGAATTTTGTATCAATCAGTACCGCGCTGGCAGGACGGAATGCGCCGATTTCGTTTTTCAGTCCTCCGAAATTAATACCGGTCTTGCCTCCCACGGCAGCATCGACCATGGCCAGCAGGGTCGTAGGGACGTTGATAAAGTCTATGCCGCGCTTGAACGAGGCTGCGGCAAAGCCACCCAAGTCTGTCACTACGCCACCGCCCACGTTCACCAGCACCGAATGGCGCGAAGCGCCCTTCTGTCCCAGCCATTCCCACACTCGGACCAACGTGTCTAAGTTTTTGGCCACATCGCCGCAGGGCATCGTCAGTACTTCGGGTTTTCCGAAGCACCAATCCTCATAGGGTTGCAACCGAGGCAGGCAACAGGAGGCCGTAGTCTCGTCCGCAAACAGGAAAATGCGGTCGTAGCGCGGTTTGCCGGCTGCATCAACGAGCAAACGGGCCAGCTCGGCGGAGGTATCGTGAGGATAGTGTACACGCATGGCGGAGGGAGTTTGATGGAGGGAGTAAGAAAGGTTTTCCGGATTGACTGGCGGATGGTCGCACCCTGGATGTGTGCATTTTCAGATCTCGCCGAGAAATGCGCGACGGTAGTTTTCGGGAATATCCGCCGAACATTGTGCCTTGAGCGAGAAGCAGACCATCACGGTAAAGCATCGACAGACGGCGCGCTTCGTCCGGAGGTTGACAGCCTGCTGCTCCAAGGTGAAGCTCTTCTGCCCGACGTGACAAACACGCGTTTCCACCACAATCTCGTCGTTACAGAGAATTGGCTCGATGAAGTCTGCGTTGATATTGGCAATGACAGGCACCACATCCTGCTTACGATAGTCTTCGGAAAGCACGTTGTTGAGGTAATCCTCCTTGCCCAAATCATAATAGGAGAAGTAGGCGTTGTTGTTTACATGCCCGAAGCGGTCCACGTCGTTGAACCGGATTTGTATGGGCAGCCTGCGCCACTTGCGGTTTTCCTTTGTGTTTTCTTCCATGCAGGGATGCGTCTATGATTTTACGCAGCGAAGTTAGCGAAAAGCGGGGGAAAGGAAAAGCATTTCC
>SFCP01000129.1 GCA_004558535.1 Bacteroidales bacterium
CGGCTTCGGTACGCAGCACGGAGGTGACCATGGGCCGGTAGAGCGGCATGCCCCGCGACAGGAGTGAATCAGAGAAGCTGTGGGCAATCTCGTCCAGCAAGCGGGCAGCGCGGGGGATGAGGAAGGGGATGGAGTGGCGCAGGCGGTCGATGGCGTAGTAGGGAGATTCGCCGATGTACACCAGTTCCCCCGTGCGGCGTTCCGCTTCCTTGCGATCCCGGATGGCAGGGATGCCCAACCGTTGGGCTGTGGCCAGCTGCACATCGTTGAGGTCGGGGAATGATTCGCGGAAAATCTGCTCGCTGCGGAAGTCGGTGATGAAGCGGCCTGCCGGCTGCTCGCGTACCTGCACGGCCCGCCGGGGCTGCATGAAGAGGGAGTCGACGCGCCGGGCCTGTGCGGTAATCGAGTCGTCCTTTACCGGCGCCGGCATCGGCTCCTTGGTCTCCTGCCTCGAGGAGCAGCTGCACGAGGAGACTATGCGCGAGATGCCAAAGATAATCAAAATCAGTAGGGTCAGGAAGATGGCAGCCAACTGCCGGCGGTACTTCAGGCGCGGGAAGCGGCGGATAAATCGTAGGATGGATTTCATGAATGGTGCTTTTTGTCCAAAAGAAAGTTCCTGCAAAAGTACGTGATTTTTCCGATAACTGCAAACCCGCGGCTTCGAAAGCACCATCCGGCGCGGCGTATGGACGGTCGCGCCCTGTTTCGTCCGATTTTTAGCAGGAAAAAGTGAGGCGCTTTCCTGCGGATTTCTTAATTTTGCGCGGGAAAAGCGTACGCGCGGCGACGCAGACCTTTCCCCCGCGTACTTTTTGAGGTAGCGGCAAGGGCGTGGTGCTCCAACTAACTCCGTGCCCTGCTCTCATCCCGGCCCCGAATTTCCGGTCTCCCTACCTGTCCATGACTCTCAATGAATTTCCCCTCCCCCTTAATCTGACCTCTGCATGATAGAACGACATTTTTCGCTGGACGAAGCCGACCCTGTATTGTTTTTCGGCGTGAACAATGCCAACCTGCGTATGCTGCGCGCCCTGTTTCCCAAACTGCGGATCATCGGGCGCGACAATGTCATCAAGGTGATGGGCAGCGAGGAGGATATGACCGCTTTCGAGGAGGCGTTTGTCGCTATGGAGAGGCACTGCGCCACGTACAATTCGCTGACAGAGGAGGACATCCTCGCCGTGGTGCACCATCGGCAGGGCAGCAGGGCGGAGGGCGCCGGCGACGTGATTGTCTACAGCACCTCGGGGCGCCCCATTGCTCCGCGCAGCGAGAACCAGCGCCGCCTGGTGGAGGCCTATGCCACACACGATATGCTCTTCGCCGTAGGTCCGGCCGGTTCAGGTAAGACCTACACCGCTATAGCCTTGGCCGTCAGGGCGCTGAAGAACAAGGAAATCAAGAAGATCATCCTGTCGCGCCCGGCCGTGGAGGCCGGCGAGAAATTGGGTTTCCTGCCCGGCGATATGAAGGACAAGATAGACCCTTACCTGCAGCCCCTCTATGATGCGCTCGAGGAGATGGTGCCGCCCGCCAAGCTCCAGGAGTATCTACAGACGAACGTCATCCAGATAGCGCCCCTGGCCTTTATGCGCGGCCGCACGCTCAATGATGCCGTGGTCATCCTGGACGAGGCGCAGAATACCACCTCGGCACAAATCAAAATGTTCCTGACCCGCATGGGCTGGAACACAAAGATGATTGTCACGGGCGACCGCACGCAGATCGACCTGCCCCACAGTGCCAAGAGCGGCCTCGTCGAGGCCATGCGGATCCTGCACGGCATTCCCGGCATCGCCTTTATCGAAATGAACAAGGGGGACATCGTTCGCCACAAATTGGTGACGCGGATCGTCGAAGCCTATGAGCGCGATGCCAACTCCTATAATATTAATATTAAAGAACCCCATGCGTAAATCTACACAAGCCATCCACACTGCCTACCAGCAGCCGGATGCTTACCGTTCGCTGAGTATGCCCGTCTATCACGCCGCGGCCTACGAGTTTGAGGATGCGACCGTCATGGCCGATGCCTTTTGTGGACGTATTGACCGCCCGGACTATTCTCGCGTGACCAATCCCACTGTAACTTACTTCGAAAAGAAAGTCGCCGAGCTGACCGGCGCTGCCACCGTGACGGCCCTCAACTCCGGCATGGCAGCCATCAGCAACGCCCTGATGGCTGTGGCAGCCGCAGGGCGCAACGTGGTGACATCGCGCCACCTGTTTGGCAACACCTACGCCCTGCTTGCCAAGACCTTGCAACGCTTCGGCGTAGAGGCCCGCTTTTGCGATTTGACCCAGGTGGACGAGGTGCGTGCCGCAGTCGACGAGGGAACGTGTTGCATCTTCCTGGAAATTATCACCAATCCCCAAATGGAGGTGGCCGACCTCAGTGCTTTGGCCGAAGTAGCCCATGCACACGGCATCCCCCTGATAGCCGACACCACGGTGATACCCTTCACCTGTTTCAGTGCCCGCGAATTGGGCGTGGATGTCGAGATCGTGTCGAGCACCAAGTACCTGAGCGGTGGTGCCACGAGCATCGGTGGCCTCATTATCGACTACGGCACCTGTCCCGACTTTGGCCACACCGTCAAGTCGGAGTTGCTGTTCAACCTCGGGGCCTACATGACCCCGCATGTGGCCTATATGCAAAACCTCGGACTGGAGACGCTGGAGGTGCGCTACGCAAAACAGGCCGAAAACGCCCTTGCACTGGCGCAGCGCCTGTGCACCTTGCCCGAAATCCGGCGCGTCAACTATGTCGGACTGCCCGACAATCCCTACCACGCCCTTGCCGTGAAGCAGTTTGGTCCCACCGCGGGCGCCATGCTCACCATCGATTTGGCAGACAGGGACGCCTGCTTCCGATTTATCAACCGCCTGCAACTGATACACCGCGCCACCAACCTCTTCGACAACCGCTCGCTCGCCATCCACCCCGCCAGCACCATCTTCGGCCTGTTTACCGACGCGCAGCGCCGCGCCATGGATGTGCTCGACACCACCGTGCGCCTCAGTGTGGGGCTCGAGGATGTGGAAGACCTGTTCGAGGACATCCGTCAGGCTGTGCAGGGCTGAATCCGTAAAAAGAAGAGAAAATGACCGACTTCAATCAGATAGTCAATCGCGAGCATACCGGTGCCCTGAAGTTGGAGGTGCTTCGCGAACGCTACGGCCGCAGCGACCTGCTCCCGCTTTGGGTGGCCGATATGGACTTTGCCACGCCGCCCTTTATCACCGAGGCCCTGCGGCGGCGACTGGACCACTCCCTCTATGGCTATACCATCACACCGCCCGAGCTGTGGCCCACCGTGAGCCGGTGGATAGAGCAACACCATGGCTGGCATGTTCCCACGGAGTGGCTCACCTTTATCCCCGGTATCGTGAAGGGCATTGGCATGGTGCTCAATGTGTTCACCCAGCCCGGCGACAAAGTCATCATTCAGCCGCCCGTCTATCACCCCTTTCGCCTGACGCCCGAGGGCAACGGACGTGAGGTGGTCTACAACCCCTTGCGCGAGGTGGAAGGCGGCAGTTACGAGATGGATTTCGACAACCTTGCCGCCGTAACCGATGATCGTTGCAAGGTTCTCATTCTGTCCAATCCCCACAACCCTGCCGGTATCTGCTGGGACGCCGCCACGCTGCGCCGTCTGGCCGCATTCTGCCACGAGCGCGGCATCCTGGTCATCAGCGACGAGATCCATGGCGACATGGCGCTGTCCGGTCACCGCCACGTGCCCTTTGTCTCCGTCAGTGACGAGGCCGCTGCTTGCAGCATTACCTTCGGTGCCCCCTCCAAGACGTTCAATATCGCCGGCATCGTCAGCTCCTACGCCATTGTGCCCGATGCAGCGCTGCGGCATCGCTTCTATGGCTGGTTGCAGGCCAACGAACTGGACGAACCCACGCTCTTTGCCCCGATAGCCACCTTGGCGGCCTTTTCGCCCGAGGGGGAGCAGTGGCGTCGCGAGATGTTGGAATACGTGCAGGGCAATGTGCAGTATCTCACGGACTACCTGTCGAAGCATTTGCCCGAGATCAAGGCCTGGCAGCCGCAGGCATCTTTCTTGGTGTGGCTGGACTGTCGCGGACTGGGGCTCTCGCACGATAGCCTCGTCAGCCTGTTTGTCGACAAAGCCCGACTGGCGCTCAACGACGGCGCTATGTTTGGCCCCGGCGGTGCAGGATTCATGCGTATCAACGTGGGGACGCCGCGCGCCCTTCTGACACAGGCGCTCCACCGGCTGCACGAAGCCGTTCAATCCCTTGAAGAAGGAAAATAATAAGTAAACTAATATAGTGGAATTATGAGTGTATTGACTAAAACCGAATTTCAGTTTCCCGGCCAGACGGGCGTGTATCATGGCAAAGTCCGCGATGTCTACAGCGTGGGCGACCGCCTCGTGATGGTAGCCACCGACCGCATCTCGGCATTCGATGTCGTCCTGCCCAAGGCGGCCAAGTTCCTTGATGCCACTGCCGACATTTGTCCCAATTGGAAGCTCGCCACGCCCGACCCCATGGTCACCGTGGGCCTGCGCTGCGAGGGCTTCGCCGTGGAAATGATTGTGCGCGGCTACCTGTGCGGTTCCGCCTGGCGCGCTTACAAGAGTGGCGTGCGCGAGATTTGCGGCGTCCGCTTACCCGACGGCATGCGCGAGAACGAGAAATTCCCCACGCCTATCATCACGCCGACCACCAAGGCCGAGATAGGCGAGCACGATGCCGACATTTCCAAGGAGGAGATACTGGCCCGCGGCCTGGCTACCCCCGAGGAGTATGCTTTGTTGGAGAAATATACGCTCGCCCTCTTTGCCCGTGGCACGGAGATGGCAGCCCGTCGCGGCTTGATCCTGGTAGATACGAAGTACGAGTTTGGCAAGCATGACGGAGAAATCTATCTGATGGACGAAATCCATACGCCGGACAGCAGCCGCTACTTCTACAGCGAGGGATATGCCGAGCGATTTGAGGCCGGACAGCCGCAGAAGCAACTCTCCAAGGAGTTTGTGCGCGAATGGCTGATGGACAATGGATTCCAGGGCAAGGCCGGACAGCAGGTGCCCGAGATGACCGAGGAAATAGTAGCCGGCATTTCAGGCCGATACATCGAACTGTACGAACACATCACGGGCGAAACCTTCAACAAGGAAGCCGCCGAAAACGAGGAGGCGCTCCGCGCCCGCATCGAAAAGAATGTCACGGACTACCTGACGAAGTAAACCCTACAGAAGCAAGAGAAAAGGGGGTGGAGCAAACACTACAGTTTGTTCCACCCCCCTTATAATATTATATGGCTGTCTGGTAAAACCTTTCAGAGCCTCAAGGAGCGCGGGTGACCCGCCCGCATAACTACTTAGGTCGCTCTTCATGGCAAGGCAATGTACGGTACGCTTCTTTTTAATGGGGAAGGGTTCCTAAAAATGGTACATCTCTTGGTAAGAGATGTACATACCAGCGACAAAGATATAAATAAGTTTTCAAAGCGCATAGAAATTATAAAATTATCTTATCTTAAGGGACTTGCATTTTGTTTTTTTTGTTTTGTGTTAATATTTCTTGTTGATTTATTCTTCTAAATGCGAGGTGAAAGTTGAGCAAGAAATCCGGCTTCATTTCTTTTTCTATAGATTATGAGCAGGTTACGTTATCCAGTACATCTCTTACCAAGAGATGTATAAATTTCAGGAGTGCCCCTCACAAAAAATCGAAATTGTGAGGGAGGGAGCTCCGGCAAACAAGAGGAATATTTGATAGCCTATATAATAAATAATGTACGTGATATGAGATTATCCACAAGAAAAATCATCAGTCTGATGGTATGCAGCCTTATGACCGTCGCTTGTAGTGACACCTTCTTCAACGAGGATGCGGTGGGCAGTGGGAGCGTTATCAGGGTGAGCGGCAACCTGCGTCAGAATAATGTGACGCGGGCATCCGACTTTGGTTTCGTCACTGGCGACCGCATGGGTATCTACATCGTTGACTACGAGAACGGCGTGCCTGGCACAGTGGCTGCGAATGGCAATCGTGCCTCCAACGTGCTCTACACCTTTGATGCCGAGGACTACGTATGGTCGGCCCCCTTGCAGATCTACTGGCGCGACAGCCGTACGCCCATCGACGTGTATGGCTATTATCCCGGTGTGAACTTTATCGAAGATCCCGCGGCATATCCCTTCGAGGTGAGTTGGCAGCAAAACGCACTGCCGCAGGAGGGCGAGATGTCCAACTACGAGGCTTCCGACCTGCTGTGGGGAAAGGCCACGAACGTGCAGCCCACCGCGAACGAGATTGTCATTGACTATCATCATCAGTTGGCAGGCGTATGTGTGGCGCTGGTGAAGGGCGAAGGCATGTCGGACACGGAATGGGAGAAGATTGACAAGACGGTATTGGTGGACAATACCATCCGCTCCTGCAAGTTCAACCTCCAGACGGGAGAGATAACCGTAGATGGCGCAGTGAACCGCAGCATCCAGATGCTCCCACAATCGGGGGACCACTATCGTGCCGTGGTCGTGCCGCAGACAGTGGCAGCGGGCAAGTCGCTCATCAGTGTCACCATCGACGGCAAGGCATATAGCCATACCCTCACCGAACCCATGAAGTATCAGGGCGGCAAGATGCACAACTTCACCCTGACCGTCAACAAGTCGGCCACAACGGGCGAATATGTTGTCTCGTTCTCCGACGACGGTATCTCCGACTGGGTGAACGACGAAACTTCGCACAGCTTCTCGCAAAACCAGTATGTCATCATCCACTGCCCCGAGCCGGGAATGCTCAAAGCGAACATCACGGCGGCTGGCTATGACTACCGGGAGATGCAGAACCTGAAGGTGACTGGAGAGATAACCAACGAGGACTTCACCTTCATGCGCGACGAGATGCCAAATCTGAAGCATCTGAACCTAAGCGATGTGAAGGTAAAGAATGCACGGGATGGCCATTCTTGGAATGAGACATATATGGACGATGCCATTCCTAAAGATGCGTTTCATAACTTCACCTCAATACGTTCCCTTGTACTCCCAACGCAGCTACAGCATATTGGTATAGATGCTTTCATGGGGATGCAGCTGATGAATACTACCCTCGTCATCCCTGAAGGGGTTAAAAGCATTGGTGAGGGTGCGTTCTCATACAATGAATACAATAAAGTAGAGCTTGTTCTGCCTCAGTCTCTTGAATCATTGGGCGGGATGCGAGGTTGTGACTGGAAATGTGAGTTCAACCTAAGTGACAACATCAAATATTTAGGCGAGATAGAAGGATGCCCCAATTTTTATGGCACATTCCATATTCCGTCACAGCTAAGGGGAAATCTGTCTATAAGTGGCCTGGGTAGTAATGGCAGTTTTGTGGGAGACTTGGAGATACCACAGGGAATGACGGAAATTAGCAGCCTTAACGTATCATTCAAGAAGCGCGTCGCCCTGACGCTCCCCGCTGGTGTCAAGCGTATCAATGGTATGCATAGAATGTCCTTTAATTCGTTCGTCTTCAATGACGACCTCGAGGAGATTGGGAAAGAATGTTTCTATGAAGCAAGTATGCCGTTTCAAATTACTCTTCCTTCGCAGTTGAGGAAGATAGAATCTCGTGCATTTTTTAGGGCTGGAATTAAAGGCGAACTTGTCATACCCGAGAACTGTCTTTCTATTGGTAATGATGCTTTTTCTTGCTGTCCAATAACAAAGCTTACGCTACCTTCAAAATTGGAGAATATAGGAGAAGAAGCTCTTGTCAGTCTATGGTCATTGACTGAATTGACAATTCCAAAATATGTGAATTATATCGGAAACTATGCGCTCTCTGGTTGTGATGCACTACAGACCCTTGTTTGTTTAAATCCTATTCCACCCACATTGGGTGTAAATCCCTTCGGACCTGGTGGAGGTCATACTTATTATGAATGGCGCTTTGTCAATTTTGACAAATGTGTGCTGGAAGTCCCTGAACAATCTGTTGAGCTATATCGTAATGCGGATGGATGGAAGCAATTCAAGAACATCACCCCTCACCGAGAGTTGGTTTTCAACGTGCCCAGCATCTCGTGCATGGATAAGGGCGCAACCCGCAGCGGCATCGTGCGTAGCGAAGGAGCTTGGGAGATAACGGAATGCCCGTCGTGGGTGACGGTCTCTCCCTCTTCAAGCAACGCAAAGAAGACGGAGGTAACGGTAACGGTCAATGCCAACAGCGGAGCAACCCGCGAGGGCAAGATAGTCTTCAAACTGAAGAACCAGGACTACACCACCTTTACCGAGGTGAAGCAGGTGGCTGCCGAGGTGACGGAGGACCAAAAGATTACGCTCCAGACTGCCACCAAGGGCAGAAAGGCCATTCCTATCTTCCTGGTGGGCGAGGGTTATGATGCCGAGGACATCGCCTCTGGCCTTTATCTGAGCGACATGAGGGAGCAGATGGAATATATCTTCAGCGTTGAGCCGATGAAATCCTATCGCGACTACTTCACCGTCTCCACGGCCATTGCCTGCTCGCCCGAATCGGGCATCGATGGTATGCGAAAGTTCGAGGGCGACAACTGGCACACGAGCGACGACGGCCTTGCTCTACAATATGCCCAGCAATATGGCGTAGGCATCAAGGGCAATGAAGGCAACTCCACCATTCTTGTGCTTCGCAACAGCATCCGTACGGGCGACAATAGTACTACACTCTATGACAGAGACCATCGTGGCCTCGCCATATCATGGATGGCAAAGAGTAATGATCCTTGAGGGTGTGTCATAATTGGTGCACCCTCTTTTTATAATCATCTAAAAGAAACAAAGCCCTGACTTTCACAAGCCGGGGCTTTGCCATGTCAGA
>SFCP01000130.1 GCA_004558535.1 Bacteroidales bacterium
TCCTGCGGAGCGAACAGCCCGGACAATTGAAGTCCGGGCTGTTTTGCGTCACTTCGTTCCGAACAAGGGAGTGCCTCCCTTGCGCTGCTTACGCAGCTACTGCTGGACCTCTATTTGTCCGGGGCGAAACGCTCCAGCACGGCTGCTTTGTGCGAGAAGTACCATCTAAGTTCTCGTGCTGTTCAAAAGCGGAAAGCTGATTTTGAAAAATTTGTTTTGAACTTTTTAGGGAAATAATTTCTGCGCTTGCACTTTATGGAGCAAAACATCGAGGGGGCTTATAGCCCCCTCGATGCCCTTTTGGAGCGGCAAAAACTTATTCATATCTTTTTCATAGCAAGCGCCCTTTCTTAAATGAACGGGTTCCAGTAGCGACTGCCGTTGAGAATGTTCAAAAGGATGGAAATAGCAATCAGAGCTACGCCAACACCGATAGTCATATAATCACCGGAGCGAAATTCCTGCCCGCGATACCATGTCCTCTTGTTGCCTTTCCCGAAGCAGCGAAGTTCCATCGCGTTAGATACAACTTCAATGCGGTCTAGACTGGAGAGAATTAGAGACATCAGAATGGCTGCAGCACCTTTGAGCCGCCTTACCAAGCTCTCTTTGCCGGACAGTTCCACGCCGCGGGCCTGCTGTGCGAGGGAAATGTCATGGAACTCCTTGAGTAGGAGTCCTCCGTCAGCTCCACCACAAGGCGGTCGCGCGTAAAGTCGTACTGCTCGACGATCTCACGCACGCGCGCGAGGATCTTTTCGTCCGCGATGGACTGGCGCGTGAAGTTGCACGAGAGCCACAGTGTCCCACGTCCCTCCCGCTTCCACGTCTGGAGCTGCACGCACGCGCAGCGGAGCATATAGAGATCCAGCTCGGTGATCGTGCCGGCGCGGATCATCAGGTCGATGTATTTTGAGGGCTTGAGCAGTCCCTCCTCCGGGTTTTGCCAGCGCGAGACGGCCTCCGCGCCGACGACCGTGCCGGCGCGATCGACGACGAACTGGAAGTACGGCTCAAATTCGCCCTTTTCCACCGCTTTGCTCATGCTGCCGCGCAGACGCTCAAGCTGCTCGCTCTCGGCGATCATGCCGCGCGTGCTGAACGCGCAGGGCGTTTCTGTACGGAACGCGTGGGCACAGCCCTGGCGCGCGTTGTAGAGCGCAGCCTCGGCGCCGCAGTCGGGGTTTTCCGACAGCGAGCAGATGCCCGCGCGGAACGCGCCGGCATATTCGGCGCGGAAGCCCGCAAGGTAGCCGTCCAGCCCGCGGATAAGCCCCTCGGCGCGCTGCTGTGCCGCCTCGCGGCTGCCGCACTGACACACGAGCGCGAACATCCCGCGCCCCACGCAGGCGAGGTATTCCTCACGTCCGCAGTCAAGGCGCAGATACTCCGCCGCGCGGGAGAAGATCTCCTCGCGCTCCGCCTCGCCAAAGCGCCGTTCGAGCGAGGGCGTATCGCAGCCGATGCAGATGACATAGACGATGCTTCTGAGCGGGGCGGGGATGAGTGTTTCCATGCAGTTCAGATAATACCCGTCGTTGCCGATGCCGTAGCGCGGGTCGATGAGGGCGTTCGCCTTCAGCTCCGCGCGCTTTTTGCGCACAAGGACGCCCAGCGCGACCCCCGTGCCGAGCGTCATCACGCCCAGCGCCGCGAGCGTCACGAGCCAGCGCGTGCGATAGAGCGACGCGCCGCCGTCCTTCACGCTGACGGCAAGGATGCCGAGTCGCTCCGCTGCGCCGATGCCGTCGAGTGCGCGCGCGATCTCCTCCGCCTGCGCCTCGGGCAGCGCGGAGGTAAAGCCGATGCAGATCTTCTGCAGCTTGCCGGACGCGGGCAGCGAGCAGAAAAGCTCGCTGCGGCGCAGGTACGCGCTGTCCACCGTTCCGGCGGGAAAGGCGGAGATGATATCCGCCTGCCGGTTCTCCGCCTGCTGCGCCTGCGTGGTATTTTTGCTGTACGGCAGATAGACAAGGTCGTAGTCCGTGCACTCGCTCACGCGGCGGTACAGCTCCGGCAGCAACCCCACATAAGAGTCGCTGCGGCTGTCGTAGGACTCGATGGGATAGAGGTCCGCGTTGCCCGCGATGAGCACCGTCTCCCGCGCGCTGACCTCCTGCGCGCCGACCAGCGCCGCGCTGAGCAGCACCACGGTGCACAGCAGGCCCCTTAAAATGTTCTTACGACGCACGTTTTGCGCTCCCCTTTTTACTTCAGATCGATCTTGCGGCGCTCGATGCGCCCCCAGTTGAGTTTCTCCTTTTTGTAGCCGACAAAGGCGGTGCAGCGTACCCACGCGAGGATAAAGCGCAGTAGCTCTAGTTCAAAAAGGCACAGGCACACCGCCTTCATCCCATCCCGGAACGACACACTCAGATCCGCCGTATAGATGCGCGAGAAGAAAGCGGTGAGCGTCAGGACCCCGCCGAAGACGGCGTAGATGAGGAAGAAGAGCAGCATGAACGGCACGTTGATAAGGTCGCACCACCATGCGAGCACCATCGTGAACACGCCGAAAACCTCGATAAACGGCGAGAGCAGTTCATAAATAAGGAAATAGAGATAGGAGACATAGCTCACCGCGCCGAACCTGTAATTGCAGAACATGATGCGGTGCTTGTACATACTCTGGAAAAGTCCCAGATACCAGCGCTTTCGCTGCTTGCACAGATCGCGCAGCCGCTCGGGCACCTGCGTCCAGCAGATGGCGTCGGTGGCGTAGCGGATGGCATAGTCGATGCCGTTGATTGTGCAGTATTCGTGCAGCTTGACCACCAGCTCCATATCCTCGCCCATGGTCTTGTTGTCGTAGCCGCCCACGGCGATGACCGTGTCCTTTTTGAACAGTCCGAACGCGCCGGAAATGATGAGCGAGCCGTTGAAGCGGTCAAAGAGGATGCGCGAGGCGAGGAAGGAGCGGTCGTACTCCAGCACCTGCATGAAAGCGAGGATGCTGCGCGGCAGGCGGTAGCGTTTGACGCGCCCGTTTTCCAGCTCCACGTCGTTCGAGATGCGCACGATGCCGCCCACCGCCACCACCTTGCCGTCCTCCAGCACCGGCTGGGCGATGCGGCGCAGAGAGTCGTATTGCAGCACGGAGTCCGCGTCCATGCAGATGAAGTAGGGAAAGGTCGAGGCATTGATGCCCATGTTCAGCGCGTCTGCCTTGCCGCCGTTTTCCTTGCGGATGAGCGTGAGCGGCACCTTCTGCGCGCTCGTTTCGTAGACACGTTCCTCCCGCCGGCACTCGATCCGGCGGCGGATGGGACGGTGGACAACGTGCATATCGAACGCCTCGGCTAGCACCTCGGAGGTCGCGTCGCTCGAACCGTCGTCCACCACGATGATCTCATAGGAGTGGTAGTCGAGCGCAAGCAGCGAGCGCACCGTGTCCACAACGGTGATCTCCTCGTTGTGGGCGGGCACGATGATGCTGATGGGCAGATAGTAGTCCGTGGGCAGGATGCTTTTGAACTTCTCCTGCCGGTTCCTCTTATAGAGGTCGAGCGAGCCGACGATGACCGAGAGGAACAAAAAGGTCGAATAGCCGATCAGATAGGCGATGAAGAAATAGCCCACGATCGTGAGAAACAGCTTTATGCCGTCGTACATACCGCCGCCTCCTTTTCTTTCTCCTCCAGCGCGTGCATATCAAAGCGGTAGCGCAGAATCTCCGAGGCATACCGGTCGTTTCCCTCAATGACGTCGATGAGATCGCGGTAGCCGAAGCCGAGCTGCTCCAGACTTTTTGACGCGTTGAAGCGGATATACCAGTTGGGATGATAGAGGTTCCTCTTCAGTACCGCCGCAGTCTCCGCCCCGGGATAGCTCGCCAGCACCGACGAGGCGATGGCGGCGTACTCCCAGCGCGCGTTTTCCGAGGGCGTCGCATAGCGCAGCAGATCGGCGTAGGCGGGGGGATAGGGGTAGCGTCCGAGGTAGCGCAGGCAGGAAAAGCGCAGCTCGTCGTCCCGCGCGCCGTCGTTGAGGAGCGCGAGCACCCGTTCACAGTGCGCGCCGGAGGAAAAGCGGAAATAGTTGAGGATCGTCACCTGCATCCAGACCTTGAAATCCTCAAACGCCGCCCACAGCGCTTCGGCAAGCTGCGTCTTGTCGCCGTTGAAGTTCAACAGTCCGTCGGCAAGGAGCTTGGTGTTGTAGTAGAGGCTGCTCGCGTCGATGATGCGCAGCGCGCGCACGATAATCTGCGCGTCGCCCGAGGTGTAGAGCGCCTGCATCGCGTTCTCGCGGCAGTAGATGCTCGGCTCGTTCAGCAGTTTGAGCAGCACCTCCTTGAGCGGCGCGTCGTCCGCGCCGCCGAGCAGCTGGTATTTCTTGATGATGTAGGGGAAGTACGCCGCCTCGATCTCATCGCGGCGGCAGTAATCCTCTGCCAGCGTGATCGTCCTCACGCACAGGCGCTCCAGCGCGGCGTCAAAGGCCGCCATGCCGTTCACGCGGCGTAGTCTGCGCTCCATGAAGCGCAGATGCCTCTCGCTGACCGCTCCGGTCTCCGCGAGACGGTCAAGCTCCCGCGAGACCGTCAGCTCAAGGCGGATGCCGTCGCGGAAGGACCGATGCTCCCTGCGCCGCGAAAGGAGCGCCGTTGCAATGTTAAAGAGGATCATGCCGGCGCAGATGCCGAGATAGACGTAGATTAGAATTTGAACAAACACCGGCGTTCTTCCTTTCTCATGTGTTTTACTGCCAGAGCTTTTGCAGAATGTAGTACGAGGGTTTGAGCCGCTCGTGATAGCTGACCGTATTGCCCCAGCCCTTGAGCGCCGCGGGATAGAGCGGCGTGCGCTCCTGCGCCGCGCCGTCGGTAAGACCGAGGTACACCGTGTCGATGGTGATGTAGTCCACACCGTAGTTTTCATAGTAATCGTCGTGGATGGTCATGCGCGAGGGGTCTGAAAAGTTCAGAAGCTGCCAGGGGAGCTTCAGCTCCACATAGTCGCCCGCGAAGATGAAGTCCGCGAGGGAATCGTAGTCCGGCGCGGCAGGGTTCGCGTTGCCGTAGGCAAGATCGCCCGTCTCGTAGGTCTCAGAGCTTGCCTGCCAGTTGCCCGTGAGCAGCGGCGTCGCCGTCTGGAGCATCAGGTCGATGGGCTTGAAAAGCGGCGTGTCCGCGTCGGGCGGGTCGAGGTAGGCGTCCGCGTCGTGCGTTTCGTGGTAAAACATGGCGCGCAGCACCTCGTAGCGCTCCTGCACCAGGAGGCGGCTGTTGTCCCTGCCGTCGATGGCGAGGACGAAGTCCACCGGGTCCTCAAAGCGCAGGCCGAAGTTTTCGCAGTAGGTGCTGCCCGTCTTGGGCGTGGTGTCGATGGGGATGTAGAGCGTTTTCTGCCCGTTCGCAAAGCCCTTTTCATAGGCGAGCAGATAGATGAACTTCTCGTCGTACTTCATCGAAAGGGCGCGCGTGCCGGTATCGAAGAGTTTATCCTCCTCCGTCCACTCGCTGAGATCGCCGTCCACATACGCGCTGCATTCCTCCGCGCCGGGGTCGAAGGAGAGAAGCCCGAAGTATTGCCCGTTCGTCTGGTAGTCACTCCAGTAGGGCGTGCGCTGCAGGTTCACCGCGTGCATGGTGTTCCAGGTGCGCTTGAACCACTCGTCCTGCCAGGTAAAGACGCAGCCGCCCGCGCAGTTTGCCGCGGTGATGTCGCGCCAGCAGTCCACGAGCGCCTGCCCCTGCTCCTGCTCGGACATATGGCCCTGATTGCGTCCGGTGTTCCGGTCGATCTGCGCCATGCCGCGCCCGGTGGAAACGCCGAACTCGGAGATGACGACGGGCATCGTGTGATGCCGCCGCAGGGCGCGCAGATAGGCAAGGTAGGTGTTCACCGCGCCGGTCTCATCGTAGAAGTCCGATCGGCGCAGCACGGAACCGATGGGCGTGCCGGGACCGGTCTCCACACGAGAGGTGACGGCCTTGCCGTCCCAGATGGGCGTGCGGTCCATCACTGCGGGGTTGAGGATATAGTTGAGATAGTCGGGATAGTAGGGATACACATGGTAGGAGGCAAACTGACCGGCGAGGAAGGCATCCTCAGTGCGGATGTGCTCCATGTCCACCTGTGCGCACTTCATAAAGAAAGTCGTGATATCCTCCGGGTAGAGGAAGGGGTCGGTGGTCGGCCAGTTGGAAAACGCCACAAGGCGCTGGGTCTTGTAGCGGCGGCTTTCATATGAGACGATCCGATCGCCCACCTGCGCGAGCATGGATTCAAAGGCGGAGGCGTCCTCCGTCGCGGAGAGGTACGTTCCCTGATAGGGCGGCAGATCGGGGTATTTGTGGTTGGTGTAGGTGACGGTCACATCCTCCCACTCCACCATCCTTATTGTAAAAGCCCGATCCCGTGCCCCGCCCGAGCGAGATCTTCTTGTTGCCGTGCAGAACGTCGACCAGTGTGCGCCCGTCCTTAACGAAGGTCTCAAGAAAGTCCTTGTCATAGGCATCGCGGTGGGAGTTTTGGATATAGTCATTTACCCATACGCCGTGGATGAGCCAGAGCGGTTCCTCGCCCGCCTCCTCGCGCGCGGTGTTGTACTCGTAGAAGGCGTTGTAGAAATCGTCGTGGAGCGTAATGTAAACGCGTACGGTATTGGCGCCCATCTCCTGCATCTGCCCGAACCAGCGCAGATAGGTCTCCTTGCTGATGGCGTAGTCTGTCGCCCACTCGCCTGGGACGCCCACGCCAAGGTTCACGCCCTTGACGGTGAACTCCTCTGGTCCCGCGCCGCGGTCCATATAAAGGTGCTGCGCGTCGGTGGACATAAAGGCGGTCACCGGCGCGTCCGGCTGAAGGTCGATGTACCAGCCGAGGTAGTAGCGTGCAGTGTCGTAGGCGAGGTAGCCTAAGATCAGGGCGGTGAGCACGATGAGAAATCTTTTCAAGCCGCCGTCCTCCTTTCTCGATGGTGTGGTGGCTCAGTGGTTGAATTTCTTGTTTTTGGATTCGTGGCTGTACTGGCGAAGAATGTCGATGTGCTCGTCCATCCACGCGCCGCGCTCGATGCAAAAGTGCTTCATCTGCGCGACGGCCTCGGTGTGCGTGTGCGGGTTTCGCTCTGCGGGTGAGATCATATCCTTATCCAGCGCGTAGCCCCAGACGGAGAAGTTGCGCTCGACGGCATCGCCGAGCCATTCGGTAACGTCATCCATGTAGGCGCAGAGATACTCGTCGCTGAGGATGCCCTGACGCAGCTCGCGGTAGCGGTCGATGTCGGCGTTTATGAACTTCTCGTCTTTGCTGAGCATATAGTACCAGACGTTATGCTGCAGCTCAAAATGCTGCGGCTCTGTGACCGGATGACTGTAGTTGTCACAGGCGGAGTTGAAGTCCCAGATGCACATTTTGTATTTGCCGCGCACATCCACGAAAGAGCTCATGTCCGCCTGCTCCCACCATGCATAGGGCTCGGTATCATAGTCATAGGAGAAGAGTGACTTTTCAAAGTCGGAGAAATCCTGTGCGATCCACGCCGCGCGCTCCGGCGTAAGCCATTTTGTTCCCGGATAGACGATGTCCATATCCTGCAGATTTCGCAGGGCGTATTGGGAGAAGGTCTCGATGTTTTTGACCTCGTTGTCGCTGCCGCGGTCAAGGCGCAGAGCATAGCTCGTCTGCACCGTGTCCTTCGACGGCTCCGTGAGCTTCAAGCGCGCGTCGCGCGAGGAGTTGATCGTCTCAGTCATCACATAAAGTCCCTGATACACTCCGTTGAGCAGTACCTCGCAGAAGCGCACATTCGGCGCGTAGTCCATGATCTCGCCCGCAAGATTGTACCACATATAATTGCGGATGAGCGTCTTATCGAGGTACGGCCCATATAGCCGTGCTTGTCGAAATAGCGCGAGGAGTTGCCGCGCACGCGAATGTCGATGGTGCTTTGCAGGGTCGGCGCGTCGGCGGGGTGATTGTTGCCCTCGGCGTGATCCACCACCGAGACGGACGCGCGCAGCAGCGTACTGCCGTCGGCGGTGGTGGTGAAGCGGTTGTTTTCGATGTTGCTGTCCGCATCGGGGATGGGCACGCCCGGGATCGCCTCTCCGCCGGTGTCGATGAGCACGAGCGGCAGATGCGTGCAGAGCGTCTCGCCGTCATGCTCGGCACAGGGTGTATAGGCGGGGCGCTCAAGATGCTGATGATAGCGTGGGTGCTCATCGGTCAGCACGGCTGACAGGTTTGTTGCGGATAGGAGGAGC
>SFCP01000131.1 GCA_004558535.1 Bacteroidales bacterium
GCCCGGACAGGACGACAAGGCGCAGGCGTTCCACAAAGAGCCCGCAAAGGGTAAAAACTCGGCATTTTGTTGCCAAAATGCGTTTTCCACTTTACAAAGAAGCGGTTATCCATAAATTTTACCTATATTTGCCGCGTAAAAAAATCCTATTATGGCCAAAACTAAACTACTATCCCTGCTCGCCGGCTTGCTGACGGGCATTTCGGCAACGGCCCAAAACGGCACGCCGGTCCTACAGACAGACTTTACCAACGGTGCGGACCACAGCGCATGGACCGTGGCCGACACCAACGACGATGCACTTTGCTGGGGCTACGACGCCGACCTGCTGGGCTATGCCTACAACGGCATCGGCTCGACCGTAGCTGCCAACGACTGGCTCGTGACGCCGGCCTTTGCCGTGAAGGCGGGCCGCCACTACCGCGTGGAACTCACGCTGGCACGCCGCGGTTGCCGCGCTGCCGACGATCTGACCATCTATCACGCTGAACAGCGTACGCCCGGTGCCGCCGGTGCCGCCGAAGTGGTCCACGTCACCCCGGATTGGCAGGCCGGTGTGGCCACCCTGCGCTGCGATTTCCAGGCCACAGGCACTTCGGACCAACACTACGTGATGTTGCACCTGCAGTCGGCGGCCGACAACGGCATCCTGTCGCTCAAAGGCCTGCGCATCGTCGAAACCGACGGACAGCAACCCCTGTCCGCCCCCGACATGACGGCCTACAGCGACGGCAACAGCGGCGAAGTGCGCCTGAAATGGTACAACCCCAACCGCGACACCGAGGGAGCCATCATCACGCGCCCCATGACGGCCATCGTCACCGTGGACGGCACACAGGTGGCCGCACTCAGCGGCATGCAGCCGGGCGAAATGAGCGCCTACACCCTGACGCCGACCTCCTTCAGCGGTCAGCACACCTACGGCGTGAGCCTCCAGCTCGACAATCTGACCTCGGACGCTGTGACACGCAGCCTGGACCTCGACGATGTCAAGGGCGAGGCGGTGGACGTCAAGGCTTTCTCGCTCAGCAACAAGACGGCATTTGCCGACTGGGCCGTGGAAAACCTCGACGGCAGCAACACCTGGACCTATGACTACGGTGCGGTCTACGTGTCCGCCTTTGGACGCAACATCGACGACTGGCTCATCACGCCGGCCGCCACGCTGGAAGCCGGCAAACGCTACATGCTGACCTACCAGGTGAAGACTTCGACCGCCTATCCCGCCACCTTTGATGTCACAGTGGGCACGGCACAAAACTCCACGGCACAGACGCGCGTCATCACGACACATGCCGACGTGGCACAGAACGGTTACGGCGACTATGCCTCGCCCCAGTTCGAGGTGAGCGAAGACGGTGAATACTACTTCGGATTTCACGCCACATACGTGGGCAACTCGCTCGACCTGCGCAACGTCACGCTCAAGGTAATGCAGGCCGGCGAACCCCAGGGCGAGGAGACCGACCCGGTGTGGAGCGAAGCGCCCCTTGCCGTCAGCCCCGACACCCTCGTGGGCGGCCTCGACGTGACCCTGCCCTACCATCAGCGCCTCTCGCCCGAGGGCGTGGAACTCTATGCCGCCATCACGCAGGCACAAATCGACGAGTACACACTGGCCCCCACGGGTATATACCACATGGACCACGCCCAACAGTACCAGCCGCAGCTGCAGAACGGCCCCCTGCTCAATGCCAACTTCAGCGGTGGCGCAGTCTATCACAACGGACGCCTCTACTGCAACGAATACAACAGCACGGGCAACTACCAGGAAGCCATCCCTGTGTGGAAAGTCATTGACGCAAAGACCATGCAGGTCCTCTCGCAAAACGACCTCAAGGGCAATTGCGAGAACACCACCATCGCGATGGCCTACAACGTGAAGAACGACAAAATCTACGGCTTCGTGAAGGATTACTCCGACACCTGGTTCGTGGAAATCAATCCTGCCGACGGCGCCATGCAGCGTATCGGCGACCGCATGGACCCCTATAAGCGCTACGTCACCCTGGGTAGCAACAGCAAGGGCGATATGTACTGCATCTACGTGAAAGAGGACTACATCACCGGCGACCAGACCTGCGTGCTGAGCCGCATCAACCCCGCCACAGGCACCTTCGCAGATATGGGCAAGATTCAGGGCGCCAATCTCATGGCCGACGACATCGTATATAATATGAAGTACCGACAGGCCCTCTTCTGCGACAACAGCACGAACAAGTTCTATTGGCTCCTGGGCAGTTCGAGCGCCGCCCTCGGCTCGCAGTACGCCCCTGTGTTCGAGCTGAATCCCCTCAGCGCCGTGGCCACACTGCGCACATGGGTGACCAACGTCTATGCCATCAGCGGAGCTTACTTCAATGAGCCGTTGATGGAGGTGCCCGCCGGCATAGAGGACTTTGCCTACACCCCGGACGCCGAAGGCTCGACCACAGGCACCATCAGCTTCCGCATGCCCGCCACTACCTACGATGGCACACCCATCGGCGGCTCCCTGCAATACAGCGTGACGGAGATCAACGCTGACGAACCCATCCAGCTCAACGGCACAGCCGAGGCCGGCAGCACCGTCAGCCTGCACATCGAAAGCACACAGGGCCTGCACACCCTCCACATCATCGCAAGCAACGCCGCCGGCGAAAGCCCGGTGGCAGAGCGCAAGTTCCTGATTGGCTACGACCTGCCCGCTGAGCCCCGGAACATCGTGGCCAGCAACGAGGGACGCGACGTGACGGTCTGCTGGGAAGCACCGGCCACCGGTATCAACGGCGAAATCTACGATGCCTCGAAACTGACCTACGACGTGGTGCGCTATCCCGACTACATCGACGTGGCTTCGGGCCTGACCGTACCTTATTTCACCGAAACCGTTCCCAGCGAGCTCAGCCGCTACGTCTACATCATCTACGCCTGCTCCGACGGCGAGCGCATCAAGGCTGAAATGTCCAACATGATTGTGGCGGGCGACCCGATCGAACCCCCGTTCGGCGGAGTGCCCTCGGACTGGAGCGATGTCTACAATTACTACACCATCCTCGACGAAAATGCCGACGGATACACCTGGACCTACGACTCCGAGAGCGGTGCCATCTACTATCCCTACAACTACGCCGAGGCAGCCAATGACTGGCTCATCTCGCCGCCCCTGCAGTTGCAGAAGAGCAAGGAGTACATACTGTCGTTCGGCTGCTTCTCCTCGCACGACGAGTACCTGGAATCGCTGCGCGTGACCGTAGGCGACGGCAAGACGCCCGCCCAACAGGACTACACCCTGATCGACCTGCCCGAAGTGCCCGCGCTCGACGAGAACGATGCCCTCAGCACCTACGCCGTACGCTTCAGCGTGCCGGCCGACGGCGTCTACTACTACGGATTCAAGGTGTATTCGCCCAAATACTACGAGTATCTCTTCCTGTACAATATCCAGTTGAAAGAAGCAGTGCCCGAGGGCATCGGGTCGGCTACCCACACGACAGCAAACTTCTCCGCGACAGCCACCGGTCATAGCCTGCGCGTGACCAATCCCACCGGGGCCACCCTGCACGTGCTCGGCACGGCCGGACAAACCCTGGCTGTGAAGGCCGACAAGCAGTTTACCCTGACGCTCCCCGCCGGCGTTTATCTGGTAACCGACGGCAAGCATACGCAGAAGGTGATGGTACGCTGATCCGGACCAACCTCCTCCCCCCTATCCGCACTTGGCCGCAGGCAGAGACCCCTCCGCTTGCGGCCAAGTCCGTTTCTGCGTCCTGCCACACGCCGGGCGGCTCTCCGCGCCAGCGCCGGGCGGCTCACATCGCAGGCGCGGGGTGCCGGACACCTCGCTGCATGCCGAAACCAAGTGCTTTGTAGTCCTATCTAAGTAAATTGTAGTCTTGTCTAAGTACATTGCAGTTTTTTTCCATGGACATAGTAGTTTTGCCCATCTCCCCGGCCATTTGATTGGGTCACGGCCTTCACGGACGGAGCGCGCCGGGCGGCGACACGAGCGCGGAGAAAGGAGATTTTCCCCGCCTTAGAAAATGTTTTGTCAAGCCCGCCTGACAAAACAGATAGTAAAACCTTAAAAGATGTAATTTCTTCAAGTTTTTCCACCCAAGTCTCTTGCAATTTTACAAAACGCCCGTATCTTTGCATCGTGTTTTTCATAGTATTAGATTTAAGGTTAACAAGGTTGGGATACAGCGGTATCCCTTTTTTTATGCCCTTTCGTAACGACCAGGTGCCTGGCAGTTACTTTTTTCTACGCTGAAAACGAGCGCATTGCGTACCTACTATGAAATTTTCTTCCCACTGCGTTATATAAGTAGCCGGGCAGCAGAAAAGCAAACGCAAGCCGCAGAAAAGCAAACGAAAGCAGCAGGCAGGCAAACGCAGGCCGACCCTCCCCGCTCCGCCCGACCCTCCATTCGCATCCCACACGAATTTCCCTTCGCACATGACCGTCATAAAGTTCCGCAAATCCCACGCCCCCTCCTCGCCGCGCCCGATGGTTGCGGACAGCCCGGGCATAAGCGCTCCGAAAAGGGAGATGGCAGGAACGGCGACCGAGAACCGGCTGCCGGGCGCCTTCCGAAGGTTGCAGGAACGGCTGACCCACTTGGCGCAAGGCATCTTGGGAAACAGGATGGAGGCCGAAGACGCCGTGCAGGACGCCTTCTGCAAACTCTGGGCCGCACACTGCGAACCCGCAGACGAACCCACGGCGGCGGCACTGCTCACCACCACCCTGCGCAACGTC
>SFCP01000010.1 GCA_004558535.1 Bacteroidales bacterium
GTCCGCGCGAAATGTTAAAACGCGGAAGGGGCGATTTGCTTTTCGTCGAAAAATGTTGTATATTTGCATTGCAAGAATGGAGAAAGCCGCCTGCGCGGGGACTTTCTCCATATTTTTATGCCGCCGGGGGCCATTTTCTTCCTGATTTCGGGGTCCACTAAGTGCCGGATAGTTTTTTCTAAGTGCTTGATAGATTTTTTTAGGAAGCACTTGCGAAAAATTATCCGGCACTTGGTGAAAACTACAAAGCCGGCAGATTGTAAACGAAAGTTATTTATGTTAAAAGTGAAGGTCCGAGGGGGTACGAAAATGCCTTGCCCGGCGGGCGGCAGGCGCGCATCCGGCAGGCGGCGGGCGGCCCTGATGGTGCCTCCGTCGGACACGAAAAAAACGGGCACCCTCCCCGTCGGAGGGTTGGCCCGCTTGGTCTTATCCGTTTGCCCGAAGGCCGGGTTTGCTTAGAAGTTGTAGGTCACACCCAGGCCGAAAACTTTGTTCGTGCGGCTGTAGATGTCGGTTTGGGTGAATGTGGTTGCATCCGGACGGGCGGGGTCGAGCACGTGCTCGGTCTCCTTCTTGTAGTCCTTGTAGGTGGTCCAGAAGTAGGCGGCTTCGATGTTGCACTTCGACGTGATGCCCACCTTCAGACCGAAGCCCAGCGAATAGGAGTCGCAGATGAAGCTGAGGTCGCTCTGGAACGCATCGCTTGTGCCGTAGTCCGTGTTTTGGTAACCGCCGCTGATGGTCAGTCGGTCCAGGATGTCGTACTCCATACCGGCAGTGATTTCGTGCGTGTTGTGGCGCAGCGTCTTTTCCTTGTGTCCGGCCATGCCGGCTTTCTTGTCGAAATAGGTGTTCCAGCCCGCCATGACGCGCCATTTCGGCGTGATGTCATATTGTGCACCAATCGAGAGCAGTGCGGGAATGTCGTTGGGCGTATTGACGCCGTGTTGGAAGGACGCGATGCCTGTGGTGTTGATTTTTGTCTTGTTTTCGATGTTCATCGAGGTCTGGAATTCGTAGCGCGCACCGAGGTTCAGGTGGCCGATGCGGTAGTCCAATCCGATGATCGGGGCGATACCCCAGCCCTTTTGGTCGCAGTTGAGCTCCATGTCGGCAGTCTGGGCGGCAAGGGCGCCGAATTGTGTGGCTGCCCCCTCGGCTTGTGCTGCCTGCTGACGGTAGGCTTCGGCCTGCTGGCGGTAGATTTCAGCCTGTGCGGGGTCGGTCGTGGTGCCGGCGAGGGCTTCGAACTGCGTGGCGGCTCCGTTGGCCTGTCCGGCCAGGTCGGTGTAGTGGGCGGATTGCTGCGCGAAGTAGCCGTTCAGTCCCACCATCTGTCCGTTCAGCCGTGCGCTGATATTGCGCAGGTAGCCCTCGTAGTGGTTGCTGGCGAAGTTCATGCGGGCGCCGAGGTGGGCGGAGAGGCCCTGCTTCAGGGCACCGTAGTTCTCGAATATCTTGTAGGTAAGTCCGAGCTGGATGCCGTAGATGTACTGGCGGCCCTGCATATACATGTCGCAGTCGTAAGCGTCGGCGTTCAGGCCCTTGCTGGTAAGCAGGGTAGGCAGTACAGCCACTTGGGATTCGAACATGGGCAGGCCGCTGTTGAACGTAGCCTTGCCGCCACCGCCCGTGATGCCGAAGTGCATCGAAACGGTCCAGGAACCTTTCTGATAGGCTGCGTCGAGCGAGGGGATGAAGGGGGCGCTGGCCTCGCCGTGGAAGAGCTTGGTATTGTTGCCGAGCTGGTTGACGTTGCCTGCAAAGAAGTCGTAGGTAGACAGGATGTCGCGGTCCTGTGCCGCGTTCTGACCGGTGAAGCTGATATGCCATCCCTCGCCAATCCAAGCCAAGCCGGCGGGGTTGGAGTAGGCGCCGTCAAGGCTGAACGTGGCCAGACGGGCCGGGTTGCGCAAGTAGGAAACACTCTGGTTCGTGTTGGTGAGGTAACCGCCGGCTACGGCGCTGCCCGCAGAGGCAAGTACGAGCGCGGAAGTCAAGATGAATTTTCTCATATTTCTGATGTATTGTTCTAAACGGCGGCAAAAGTACAACAAAAATGCACACTGGGCAAATTTATGTGCGATAATATGCCATCTGCGGGCTTTGTAGGCGCAATTTGCCATGCTGAGTGTATAAATGTGCGGCTTTCGCTTCGTGGCCGCGCCCCCGACAGGGATAGGGCAGGCGGGGCACTTCTCCCGCCCTGCACAATCTTATAGGCATGAAACGCGATTTCTTTATCCTGCCGGTGCAGAATATCGAAAATTATATATACATTTGCAAAGAGATAGGCGGCGGATGGGGATATGGGAAGCTTGCCCGGCCCGCCCTGTGCTATCTTGTCAAAAATCTTCCTTATACATGGAAAAGTTTATCGTTTCCGCGCGCAAGTACCGCCCGCTTACGTTTGACAGCGTGGTAGGACAGCGCGCCCTGACCACGACCCTGAAGAACGCGATTGCTACGGGACGGCCGGCACACGCCTACTTGTTCTGCGGTCCGCGCGGTGTGGGAAAAACCACCTGCGCGCGAATTTTCGCCCGTACTATCAATTGCCTGTCGCCCACGGCGGGCGGTGAGGCTTGCGGCGAGTGCGAAAGTTGCAAGGCGTTTGCAGAGGGTCGCAGTTACAATATCCACGAGCTGGATGCCGCCTCCAACAATTCCGTGGAGGACATCCGCTCCCTGATCGAGCAGGTACGCATACCGCCCCAGGTGGGACGCTACAAGGTCTTTATCATAGACGAGGTGCACATGCTCTCGACGGCAGCCTTTAATGCCTTTCTGAAGACACTGGAAGAGCCTCCCGCCCACGCCATCTTTATCCTGGCCACGACCGAGAAGCACAAGATCCTGCCGACCATCCTGAGCCGTTGTCAGATCTACGACTTCAATCGCATGGAGGTGGAGGATATCGTCGGCCACCTGCGCCGTGTGGCCGAGCAGGAGGGCTATACCTACGAGCCCGAAGCACTGAGCGTCATCGCCCGCAAAGCAGATGGCGGCATGCGTGATGCCCTGTCCATCTTTGACCAGGTGGCGGGCTACGCCGAGGGCAATATTACCTACAAAAAGGTCATCGAGGACCTCAATGTGCTGGATTACGACTACTACTTCAAGGTGACGGACCAAATTCTGGACAAGAATATCCCCGCCGCCCTGCTTACGCTCAACGAAATCCTGGCGCGAGGCTTCGCGGGCAATCATTTCATGAGCGGATGGGCTTCCCATTTCCGCGACCTGCTCGTCAGTCGCGACGCACAGACCCTGCCGCTGCTCGAAGTGGCCGACAGCGTCCGCGCCCGATACAGTGAGCAGGCCGCGCGGTGCCAGCCGAAATTCCTGTACCGCGCCCTGAAGCTCTGCAACGACTGCGATTTGAACTACCGGGCTTCGGGCAACAAGCGACTGCTGGTCGAGCTGACCGTGATACAGGTGGCGCAGGCCGTGGACGACGATACGCCTGGCGCGGGGCTTGGCCCTGCGAAGATTCTTAAACCCCTGTTCAGCGCTGCGCCTGTCGAAACGAAGGCGGCAGCCACCCCGGGACCTGCTGCGTCCCCCTCTGTGACCCCCAAAGCCCGGCCGCAAGCGACTGCACAGCCGGCGACTACGACCGACCGGCCTGCTCCCTACGCCGCTTCTGCACCCGGTGCCGCGGCTTCGGCAAACCGGGTGGCCGAAGGTACGACCCACCATCGCCGTGTGCCGCCTTCGCTGTCCATTCGGGTGGGAACGATGAAACAGCGTGAGGCGCAGGCGCGTGCTGCGGCTGCCCGACCCGCTGCCGAAAACGAAGTCATCCTTGAGGAACAGCCTTTTGAATGGAACGACCTCAGCTATCAGTGGTACCGCTATGCCGCCGAATTGCCGCAGGAGGACAGCGCCATCGCCGGACGTATGAAGAACATGCGGCCCATCCTGCTGGAAAACTGCCGCGTGGAGGTGCCGGTGGAAAATGACCGCGTGCTGGCACTGATGAATGGCATTCACGACAGCCTGACCCGCCACCTGCAACGGACGCTGCGCAACAAAAACGTGACGCTGACGTTTCGGCTGCTCGAGGAAAAGGAGGCCAAAAAACGTGTCTACTCCCGCCGTGAACAGTATGACGCTATGCTGCAGAAGAGCAGCGCCCTGGCCTATCTCAAGGAAGAACTTGAATTGGAATTGGCCTGACCTGCGCGCAATGGCGAACGCCGGCCGATCCACCAACTGCTGCAAAAACAAATACTAACAATACTCCAATATTATCTAAGATGGAACAAACTCCCCACAAGTATGTCACCGTGGCATACGAACTCTACTCCGACAATGCCAAAGGCGTACATGAACTCATCGAAAAAGCTCCCGCCGAGCACCCGCTGCAATTCATCTCGGGCTTCGGCAGCATGCTCGATGCTTTCGAAAGCCATATCGTGCCCCTTGAAAAGGGAGACGCTTTTGACTTCACGCTGAGCGTGGACGAAGCCTACGGCCCGTACGAACAGAGCCACGTCCTGGAACTCGATAAGCAGATCTTCTGTATTGACGGACGCTTTGACAAAGACAATATCTACCCCGGAAACGTCATCCCCCTGACCAATGAGGACGGCAATCGCTTTGACGGCATCATCGTCGAGGTGAAGGAAAAGACCGTGGTGGTCGACTTGAACCACTTCCTGGCGGGACGGGCCCTGCATTTCCGCGGCAACGTGGTAGAATCCCGGCCGGCAACTGATGCCGAAATCCAAGGCTTTGTCAACATGATGAGCGGCGAAGGCTGCGGATGCTGTCATGAGGACTGCCACGGAGGATGTGGTGGCGGACATCACGGCGAAGAGGGCGAATGCTGCGGACATGGGCATGGCGAAGACTGCCACGGACACCACCATCACGAGCACGGCGAAGGCGGATGCTGCGGAAACGGCCACGGACACGGACATGGCCACGAGCACGGCGAGGATGGCGGATGCTGCGGCCGTGAAGACTGCCACGAACACGGACATGGTCACGGCCACGGCGAGGAAGGCGGATGCTGCGGCCGTGGAAACGACCACGGACACGGACATGGTCACGGCCACGGCGAGGGCTGTTGCCACTAACTCCTACTTGCGAATGAATAGCTTCGGAAACATCTTGCGCCTGACTACTTTCGGCGAAAGTCACGGGCCGGGCATCGGCGGCGTGCTGGACGGATTTCCGGCCGGCATAGACATAGACGTAGATTTCGTGGAGGCAGAATTGGCTCGCAGGCGGCCGGGACAAAGCGCGCTGACCACGGCGCGACGCGAAAGCGACCACGTGGAATTTCTGTCGGGACTGTGGGAAGGAAAGTCTACGGGCTGCCCCATCGCATTCCTGGTCAGAAACGAGAACCAGCACTCCGGTGACTACGAAAACCTGCGCGATGTCTTCCGGCCGAGCCATGCCGACTTCACATATCAGACAAAATTCGGACTGCGCGACCATCGCGGCGGCGGACGTACTTCGGCGCGCGAAACGGTGGCTCGCGTGGTGGCAGGAGCTTTGGCCAAGATTGCCTTGGATGAGCGCGGCATCAGCGTGACGGCCTATACCGAACAAGTGGGTGACGTGCGCCTCGAACGGGATTACCGACGCTATGATTTCTCCCTTATCGAAACGAACGCGGTGCGCTGTCCCGATCCCGCGGCGGCTGAGGAAATGGCCGCGCTTATCACCCGGGTGAAAGCCGAGGGCGATACCGTGGGCGGCGTGGTGACCTGCGTGATACAGGGTTGCCCCGCGGGACTGGGGGAACCTGTCTACGACAAACTAAGTGCCGATTTGGGCGCAGCGATGCTTTCCATCAATGCTGTAAAGGGCTTTGAGATTGGCGAGGGCTTTGCCGGCGTGGCACAAAGGGGCAGCCAGCAAAACGATTTGTTCGTTCCTGCGCCCGCAGATGGCTTTCCCGTGCTGGAAAAGGGCGGAGCGTTGCGTCCGAGCGGCATTACCACGCTCACCAACCACAGCGGCGGCATCCAGGGCGGCATTTCAAATGGCAATGACATCGTGATGCGCATAGCCTTCAAGCCCGTGGCCACTCTGTTGCAGGAGCAGCCGACCGTCAATGTGCAGGGTGAAGCTGTCCGCGTACAGGCCCGTGGCCGCCACGACCCCTGTGTTTTGCCGCGTGCCGTACCTGTGGTGGAAGCCATGGCTGCATTGACCATATTGGATCACTATCTGTTGGCCGTAAGCAGGAAGTGGTGACACGCAGCAAGGCGTTGAAAGCGCGAAAAAGGCCACAGTTTTATGCTGCACAGCATAGGAATGTGTTAAATGCAAAATTTATTTCAGATTTCTTGGGAGAAATTTTGTTTTTCACAAAATCCTTTTCTATATTTGCCCTTACAAGTTGTCGTGATGATAACGCCAATTATAGTTTAGTTAAGTCTAGTTTAGTTTTTGTGTTGGTTAATGGAGGCTCCGTAGAGACGGAATCTCCATTAATTTTTGATGAAATTGAAACAAGTACGACCTATGATGCAATTACTACTGGTCCGTCACGGCCAAACCGAAGAGAATGTGCGGCAGGTGCTCCAGGGGCAATCTCCCGGACACCTGACAGCGCAAGGATATGCCGAAGCAAGGGAACTGGCTGCTCAGTTGGAAAAACTGCGCGGGCAGGTGGCGTGTGTATTCAGCAGCGATTTGGAGCGCGCCGTGCGTACGGCCGAGATTATCGCCGGGGTGCTGCAGTTGCCGGTCCTCCGGGAGCCGTTGCTGCGGGAGCGTGATTTCGGCGAACTCACCGGCAGGTCCATCGCCGAGGTCCGCGCGCTGTCCGAAATGCCGCCTACGGTCGAGCCGGTCGAGGCTATGCGCGAGCGGGCACGGCTTTTTTTGGAGCGGGTGGCCCGGGTGTACGACGGCGGTACGGTCTTGGCGGTCAGCCACGGCTTGTATTTGCGCGGCTTGCAGGGCGTGTGGGCCGGATGTCCTTTGCAGGAGATACCGCCTATGCGAAATTGTGAAGTGCGGACTTTGCAGTTGGAGCTGCCGGCTTCTCCGTCCTCCCCGACGGCTTGCTCCTTCCATCCGCAGGGCGCTGCCTCGCCGGCCGGAAGCAGCTTTGCCGAGTCGCTGTCCCTTTCCGACGGCGAGGCATAGTACCTATATAATATTATAGAGCACCTGCTCCGTCCTGAATAGGGTGGGGCAGGTGCTTTTGTAGTGAGCGTACCGTCTGCGTCCTACTTCTTTTCACACTTCACGCAGGCCCAGCCGTCCATTGTGCTGACGTCTGTCATCTGCAGGCCGCATTCCTCGGCGCGAAGTCGTATTTTCTCTACATCCTCGGCGTAGAATCCGCTCATGTAGAGGCTGGCGGCGGGACGCATCCGCTCGACGTAGGCCGGCAGGTCGCTCAGCAGAATGTTTCGGTTGATGTTGGCGATTACCAGGTCGAAGGGCCCTTTGTCCGTCAGGCTTGCCGCGTCGCCCAGGTAGACGTCGATGCCGTCCAGGTGGTTGAGCGCGATGTTTTCCAGAGAGTTCCGTACGCACCATTCGTCGTTGTCGATGGCCACGCAGTGGCGGGCGCCGCGCATCCGGGCGAGGATGGCCAGTATCGACGTGCCGCAGCCCATGTCGAGCACTTCCTTGTCCTGCATATCGTCGTCCAGAATGCGCCGCAGCATTTGCGAGGTCGTCGCATGGTGACCTGTGCCGAACGACATGTGCGGATCGATGGTGATGGTGTAGCGGGCGGCGGGCACGTCGCGGTGGAAAGTGCCGGCCACTACGCAGCGGTCGTCGATGACCAGGGGGCGGAAGTAATTCTTCTCCCATTCCTCGTTCCAGTCGCGGTCATCGGCCGGCTGCATGTCGTAGCGGATTTCTACGCCGGGCAGGGGGAAATCGGCCAGTGCGGCTTTCAGCGTCTCTTCGTCGTAGGCATGGGCAGGGATGTAGGCTTTGAAGAGGGCCTCGTCGCTCTCCACGGCCTCAAAGTCAGGCGCTTCGGGATTTTCGCTGCCCGGGCGTCGGGTCCATTCCAGTGCATCGGTGCGCACAAAACTGTCAAAGCCCGCTCCGGCCAGCACATCGGCCAGCACGTCCTGTGCGGCCTCGCTCTCGGGGCGCAGGTAAAAGGTAAATTCTAAGTATTGCATGGTTTCAGATGATTTTCGGGAGCAGCGGCATGGCGTATTCTCCATTCCGCCGGGTACATATTGTTGGCGCGTGGGCCGAGATTGTTCACGAAGCCCAGGGCGTGTCCGCCGAACGTCACGATGACGTAGCCGCGCGGCGTCTCGGGCGGCAGGGTGACAGCTTCGCGGGCCAGGTAGTGCAGGGCCGTTTCGAGCGGAAGCTCGCAGCGCGGAAACGCTTCGGGAGCACATTCCACCGACAGGGCCAGCGCGTGGTGCGGAATAAGCTTCGCCCCCTTTCGCACAGCCAGCGGGATGCCGGCCTGCAGGGTGCGGACCGCGCCACTGAGGCGTACGATGTCCTCGTAGAGGGATTGGCGGACTGCAGCAAGCCCCTCGTCGCCAGCAGCAAAGATTTTGAAGTCGCTGCTGCGGCGCAGCCATTTGCTGACAGCTGCTGCGTCGCGCACAGCGCCGGTGCGGACGGGGCGCCGGTCCTTTTTCGGGGTGCGTGTGGCGGGACAGGGAGCCGTCTTCCGCAGCAGCGCCAGGAAGAAGCCCTCGCCGCGTGTGCGGTGTGGCAGGAAGCGGTACACCGGCAGCCCGCTGCCCGTGACGTCGCCCGTGATGCCCCATTCCGCCGGTACGGGGATTTCCACCGCTTCGGCACCCAGTTCGCGGCAGATGCGGCGCACTTGATCCTCGTCCTCAGTGCGGTTGAACGTACAGGTACTATATACCAGATAACCGCCCTCGCGCAGGGCCGGCCAGGCTTGGCTGACAATGTCCCATCCCCGCAGGGCGCAGCGTTCGGCCGCATCGGGCGACCACTCGGCGATGGCGCCCTCGTCCTTGCGAAACATGCCCTCGCCCGAGCAGGGCACGTCCGTGGCAATCACGTCGAAAAATCCCTGCAGGCGGGCAAAGTCCTCGGCATAACCGTTCGTGACCACCACATCGGCCTGTCCCCACTTCGTCAGGTTCTCGGCCAGGATATTGGCGCGCTGCCGCATCGGTTCGTTGGCCACCAGGAGGGCGCCCTCGGGCAGCAGCGACCGCCATAGCGTGCTCTTGCCGCCCGGCGCGGCGCACAGGTCCAGCACGCGGTGGGGCGTAAAGTCCATGGCCGCGTAGGCACGTGCCACAAACATCGAGGCCGCCTCCTGCACGTAGAAGCAGCCGGCATGCAGCAAGGGGTGGCGGGTAAACGATGGCCGCTGGGGCAGGTAGTATCCGCCCTCGCACCAGGGCACGGGGACCATCCCGTCGTACGGGGTGGCTGCCTTTTGGGGATTCAGCCGGAGACTGGTGGGAGATTCTTCGGCCAGCGCGGTGCATAGCCTGCCGCTTTCCTCTGCTCCAAGCAAGGTATTCATGTCTGCCACAAAGGCTGTGGGCAATTGCGTCATATATAAATAGGTATAATCAGATGATGGTGAAGCCATCGGGCGGGGGGAGTACCCCATGGTCCGGCGGCGGTCCACACGCCGGCTCCGAGAATGGCAGCGAGGCGGGACGTACGGCACAAAGGTAAGGATTTCTGTTTGAACATCGCCGCAGACAGCCGATTTTCCCCGTGCCGAGGCGCGTTTTTTGCCTGCGCAGTCCCCTCCGGCGCGCGGGCTGACCGCGAAATGTTAACGCAAAATCGGGCGATTTGGATTTCAGCGAAAAATGTTGTATCTTTGCATTGCATCGGAGCAGACCGGCGGCTAACGCGGGCCTGCTCCGGTGTTTTTACGTAGTGGATGGTCGCTCGGCAGGCGCCGGAGGGGTCTCGCAGGCAGCACTTGGAAAAAACTACCAAGCACTTGGGAAAAACTACCAAGCCGGCAGTTTCTTCTACCCGGCAGATAGTTGTTCGCAGGTGGGATTTCCATGGCGCAAACTTGTCGCGGAATTGTTGCCAAAGGTTATAAATGTTAATGCAACTATGCACTTCGATGCTCCCGACCGCCGCCTGCCGGCTTGCTGGTGCGCGTGCAGTGACGCGGGTGCGCGTGCAGTGGCGCGGGTGCGGCGCACAAATGTCCGCACTCTATACCTCGGCATTTGCAGGGGGGAATTTTGCGGGCATTTTGCTTGTGGTTGCGCTTGTTTGCAGGCATTGTAATCCCCGCCGGCGGCTCCCCGCCCGAGATTTTCCGGGTGCTTGGCCTATGTAATGCCGGTGAAATTCGTATTTTTGCACGTGATAAACGACAACCGAACCCATTCCCATCCATCATGAAGCAATACCAGGACCTGCTACGCCGCATTCTCGACGAAGGCGTGACGAAGAGTGACCGCACCGGTACGGGTACGAAGAGCGTCTTCGGCCATCAGATGCGCTTTGACCTCAGCCAGGGATTTCCCTTGCTTACCACGAAGAAACTGCACCTGAAGAGCATCGTCTACGAGTTGCTGTGGTTCCTGCGCGGCGACACAAACGTGAAGTATTTGCAGGAGCATGGCGTCAGCATTTGGGACGAATGGGCTGACCCGGACGGTTCGTTGGGCCACATCTATGGCTATCAGTGGCGTTCATGGCCCGACTACAACGGCGGAAGCATCGACCAGATCCGCGAGGCCGTGCACCAGATCAAGACCAATCCCGATTCGCGCCGCATCATCGTGTCGGCGTGGAACGTGGCCGACCTGCCGCAAATGAATTTGCCGCCCTGCCACCTGCTTTTCCAGTTCTACGTGGCTGATGGCAAGCTCTCCCTGCAACTGTACCAGCGCTCGGCCGACACCTTCCTCGGTGTGCCGTTCAATATAGCCAGTTATGCTTTGCTCCTCAGCATGATGGCGCAGGTCTGCGGCCTGCAGCCCGGCGAGTTTATCCATACTACGGGCGACACACACCTATATCTGAACCACCTGGAGCAGGCCCGGCTGCAACTTACGCGCGAACCGCGGCCGCTGCCTCGGCTGGTGATCAATCCCGACGTGAAGGACTTGATGGATTTCCGCTTCGAGGATTTCCGTATCGAGGACTATAATCCCTGGCCTCACATCAAGGCCGCCGTCAGTGTGTGACCCCGCTTTCCTACTCCCTAAATTCATCATCGAAATGCTCACCATCATCTGCGCCGTGGCCCGCAACCGCGCCATAGGTTTCCGCAACCGGCTGCTGTATCACTTGCGTGCCGATTTGCAACGCTTCAAAGCCCTCACCACCGGCCACACCATCATCATGGGCCGCCGCACGTTTGAAAGTCTGCCCAAGGGCGCCCTGCCCAACCGGCGCAACATTGTGCTCTCGCACCAGGCGGACCTGGTTTGTCCCGGTGCGGAGGTCTTCCCCTCGCTCGAGGCCGCCTTGCAAGCCTGCCGTGCCGATGACGAAGTCTTCGTCATTGGTGGCTACAGCGTCTATCGCGACGCCTTGCCCCTGGCCGACAGGCTCTGCCTCACCGAAATAGACGATCTGCCCGCCGAGGCCGATACTTTCTTCCCCGAATATGATGCTGCCGAGTGGCAGTGCGTCGCCGCCGAAAGCTACCCGGCAGACGACCGGAACGAGCGCCCGTACACCTTTGCTGACTATCGGCGTGCAAAAAATCCCGATAAAAATTAGTTTGTTCCAAAAAAATCCCTTACCTTTGCACTCGGTTTTGCAAAAAAGCCCGTCAATCACATTTGGAGAGATGCTCGAGTGGTTGAAGAGGCACGCCTGGAAAGCGTGTATACGTCAAAAGCGTATCGGGGGTTCGAATCCCCCTCTCTCCGCAGGTATGCAAAAGAAGCAATCAACGACTTGATTGCTTCTTTTTGTTTTATATTGCTTCTTTTGGTCTTATAGGGTGTGCCGGTCCCGCGATAGGGCAGGGCCGGTCCGCTGCCTGCGTTTTCCTGTTGCCGGGGCATTACTGCAGGTGCAGCTTCCGGCTGAGCGTCTCGGGGCTGACGCCGATGTAGGCGGCCACGTCTTTCATATTCACCCGCTGGAAAACGTCCGGCACTTTCTCGCGCAGGCGATTTAGTCGTTCCCAGGGCGAGAGGCAAGCCAGCGAGATGGTTTTCTGCAAGTGATTGTAGGCCAGGGATTCCACAAAACTGCGCACATACAGCACGCCGTTGTGCGTGTGCCCGAAGAAGTCCTGGTGCTCGCCGATGACAATTTCCAGGCATTCCACATTCTCCATCGCCACCACGCTGAACAGCGAGGGGAAACCGCAGCGGGACGACAGATAGTTGGCTACGAGTTCGCCCTCGAACATCATGGCAAGCACGCGTTCCTTGCCCCGATAGTCCGGCAGCACGCATTTCACGGAGCCACTGCACAACAAAAAAGCCCGACCGGTATCCTCGCCCACGGAAACCAGGGTTTCCCCGCGACGCACCGACCGCGGTGTTCCGTTGCGGCCGATATAATTTATCAGTTCCGCCACATCGTTCTCGGGAAATAACTTGAAATCTGACATAACCTTTGCCTTTGAGCTACAAAAATACAATTTTTTTCTCTACATTTGCAAGGCGAGCGAACGGCTTGCCCCTCCGGTTCGGGGCATGCCGGCTTTGCTTGAAAGTACGAACCGTTTATGGAATTTACCGCAAGTCTCATGAACACACCGAAAGACCTTACCACGCCCGCTGCGCGCACCGCTGCGCTCCGCGAATGGATGTATGCACACGCAATCGACGCTTTTATTGTCCCCACTGCCGATCCGCACGACAGCGAGTACCTGCCCGACCGATGGAAGACCCGCGAATGGCTCACCGGCTTCACGGGGTCGGCCGGTTTGGCGCTGCTGACAGCCGACGAGGGCTGGTTGTGGACAGATTCCCGCTACTTCCTGCAAGCCGCAGAGCAGTTGCGCCCCACGCCATACCGCCTGATGCGCGACGGAGAGCCGGACACGCCGACGCTCGCCGAAGTGCTGGGCACCCTTTGCGGGCAATCGGCTGCAAATCGGACTTTTACGGTAAGCTTTGTGGCCGAGACGATGCCGGTGACGCTGCTCGGTGAGTTGCAGCAAGCCTTGGCCGGCAAGGGGTCGGCCTGTCGCCTCTGCCCTGCGCCCGAGGATCCCTTTGACAACCTATGGAGCGACCGCCCCGGCCTGCCTGCTGCCCCCGTAGTGGTACAGGCCGAAAGCGATGCAGGCGTCACGGCTGCGGAAAAGCTGGATGCGGTGCGCGCTGCCCTGCAGCTGACGGACGAAGGCGGTGCCTGTCTGCTGGGCGACCTCTCGGAAATTGCCTGGCTGCTCAATATTCGCGGCGGCGACGTGGACTATAATCCCTTCGTCCTCTCCTACCTGCTCATAGCGCCTGCCGGTGCGACCCTCTTCGTCGGGGCGCAAAAACTGTCCCCCGCTGTCAAGGACCATCTGCGGGCCAATCGTGTGGAGACAGCCCCCTATGAAGCCGTGATGCGCGTGGCGGAGGATTTCTGCGACGGTGGACCGCTTTATGTGGCCGAGGGAATGAACTGTGCGGTAGCCGAGGCTGTGAAGTCACACCCCGACGTGCGCTACGTGCCCTCGCCTGTGCCCGCCATGCGCGCCGTGAAGAACGAAGCCGAGGTGGCGGGTTTCCGACGGGCCATGCTGCGCGACGGTGTGGCCATGGTGCGCTTCCTGCGCCGGTTGGACGAAGCCATGGCGCAGGGACAGACCCTGACGGAGTGCGACGTAGATACGCTGCTTACCGCGCTGCGCGCCGAGGGCGACCGGTACTGCTCGCTGAGCTTCCCCACCATTGCCGCCTACGGGCCCAACGGCGCCATCGTGCACTACGAGGCAGAGCCGGAGACGGCGGCAGTGCTTCGCCCCAAGGGACTGCTCTTGCTGGACAGCGGCGCACAGTATGAGGACGGCACGACCGACATCACCCGCACCATTGCCCTCGGCCCGTTGACCGAGGAGGAGCGCCGCGCCTACACCCTGGTGCTCAGCGCCCACATCGCACTGGCCATGGGACGCTATCCGGAGGGCGCAGTGGGCCTGCAGATCGATGCTGCTGCCCGCCGCTATCTGTGGAACCACGGCTACGACTTCGGCCACGGCACGGGGCACGGCGTCGGTTCCCGTCTGGGCGTTCACGAAGGGCCGCACCAGATCCGCAAGAACGTGCGCGGCTGTACTATGGTGCCTTTCCGCGCCGGCATGGTCGTCACCAACGAGCCCGGCGTTTACGTAGCCGGACGCTTTGGCGTGCGGCTGGAAAACGTCCTCCTGGCACTGCCGCCCGAAAGCACGCCGTTTGGCTCCTTCTTTGGTTTCGAGACACTTACCCTCTGCCCGTTCGACCTGCGTCCCGTCGACAGTTCCCTCCTGCCGCCCGAGCAGGTGCGTTGGCTCAACGATTATCACGCGCAGGTTCGTCAGCGCCTGTTGCCGCTGCTTTCCGATGAGGCCGACCGGCGTTGGCTGCAACAGGCCACAAGCCCGCTGCCTGCATAAAATAGGCGGCATATCCCGCTTCATTTGGGAAAAATGTGTAAATTTGCCAAATCCGAGGCTGTAGCGGCTTGCCGGTGGCGGCTGCACGGCTGCCCGTAATACGCATATTCTAATTAACCATAAATCAAACGACATGAAAAACAAAGTTTTATCCTTACTGCTGCTTTTGACTTTGGCGGTAAGTCCAGCCTTGGCGCAGGACTTTGTCAACTTGACGCCGAAAGCCAAATCCATGCAGGTGGGCAGTGGACAGCTGGTGCTTCCCGCTGTGTTTGCCGTGAGTGTAGAGGGACTGCCAGAGGAGATGGCAGCCGAGGTGCAGAAGTTTGTCAGCGCCTACAATGCTGCAACAGGCAGTGAAGCCACCGTCAGCAATACCGCAGCCGAAGCCTTGATCAAGGTGGAGCTGCCGGTGAGCAATTTGGGCGACGAAGGCTATAAAATCACCGTCACCGGCGAGGGCGCCACTATTCAGGCCTCCACAGCGGCAGGCTTGTACTACGCCTTCCAGACCGTGAAGAAAATCCTGCCGCCCAATGTGATGGCCGGTGTGCGCGACGAAGCCGTGACTACCTACGCCCTGCCCGTGGTCGAAATCAGCGACGAACCGCGCTTCGGCTACCGCGGATTTATGCTCGACGTGTCGCGCCATTTTTTTGACGTGGCAGAAATCAAGCGCGTGCTCGACGTTATGTCTTACTACAAGATGAACCGTTTCCACTGGCACTTGACGGACGACCACGGCTGGCGCGCAGAAATCAAGAAGTACCCGAAACTGATTTCCGTGGGAAGTATCTCGGACAACAACTTCATCGTCGACATGGTCGAGGGAGGCTATTGGCAGAACAAGCCCTACGGACCCTATTACTACACCCAGGAGGAAATGCGCGAGGTGGTGGCCTATGCCAAGGAGCGCCACATCGAGATTATTCCCGAGGTGGACATGCCGGGACACTTCTGTGCAGCCATGGCCTCCTATCCCGAATACAGTTGTACGCCCAACGGCGGCCACAACGTGATTTCGGCCATCGGCGGCGTGTGGAGCGACGTGATGAACGTGGCCAACCCCGAAGCTGTACAGTTCGCACAGGACATCCTCTCGGAACTGATGGACATCTTCCCCTACGAATACATCCACATCGGTGGTGACGAGTGTCCCACCTCTGCTTGGGAAAACAACGCCCTGTGTCAGGCAGAATATGCAGCAAAGGGCTACACAAGTTATCGTCAGCTGCAAAGTGAATTTATCCGGCAGATGGGTGAATTTGTGCAGTCGAAAGGCCGCAAGTTGGCGGTGTGGAACGAAGCTATCACGGCCGGCGGTGCCGACACCAAGAAGGTGGCCGACGTCGATGCTACCGTATATTGCTGGGTGGGCGCAGACGCTGCTGCCAAAAAGTCGGTAAACCTCGGCCTGCACCACATCTATACCCCGCAAGTACCTTATTATATTAACCGCAAGCAGAGTACGGATCCCGGCGAGCCCATGGGTGCCGGCCCCGGTACGGATAATCTCGAGACAGTCTACAAGCAGAGCATCCCGGTGCCTGCTGCGGGCAAGGAAGACCTGCTGGACGGCGTGCAAGCCACCTTCTGGTGCGAGTATGTCGGATTCAACAATTACCTGGAGTACCTGATGCTGCCGCGCCTGCTGGCTGTGGCCGAGGCAGGTTGGACACCGCAGTCCCTCCGCACGTTTGAGGATTTCCGTCAGCGCGTTACGGCCGACAGCACCCTCTTCAATTACAACAACTATACCTATGGCAAGCACTACATGACCCCGCAGACAGGCGAGGGCGGCACTGCGGACAAGGTGATGCCCGAACAGGGAAAATGGTACCGCGTGGTGACGAAAGCTACGGGCGAACGTGCCGACAAATGTGTGGAATTGCTGCGCGAAGGTTCCCCGCTGATCAGTCAGTGGGCTGCGAAAAACGCCACCACAAACCGTCTGTGGACCAACACACAGGCCGCAGAGGGCGATGAAGCCTATGATTATCAGTTCTGGACCTTCGAGGAAGACCCCGCCAACCCCGGAAAATACGCCATGGTGTGCAAGGCCATCCCCAACGGCTCGGTAAATCCCGCGCCCACCGCAAGCAACAACACCGGCCGCTGGGATTATGATCCTTATCAGAAGAACTACAACTTCATTCTGGCCAACAACGGCTACGGACAGACCGGCGACAACTACTATTACTCCATCCAGAGCGACAAGGCCACCAGTGTGTGGATGAACGCCTCGTTGGGCGGTCAGGGCTATGCCGTCAATTGCTACGGAGACCCTGCTGACGGCAACGGCGGACTTTGGACTTTCGTTCCGCAGCAGGCTGCTGAAGCTGATGCTTCACTCCTGCAGCAGGTAAATGAGGCCAAGTCCGTCCTAAGTACGGCCAAGACATACGCCAATGAGGCAGAAAAAACCGTGGGAAGCTTTGGCGCCGCACAAGTGGAGGCACTCGCCACACTGCTGGCCGAGAACGACCCCGAAAACATGACGGAAAGCGAACTGACGGCATTTGCCGAGGCCTTCGCTGCGAGCTATGCAGCCCTGTGGAGCAGTTTCGTCTATCCCGAGGCAGGCAAGACCTATCAGGTCATCAATACGACCGACCTCTTCGCCGGCAACAAATTTACCGACAACGGCACAGGCAATGTGCTGCGCTACGCCGACGGTTCGGAAATCTGGGCCAATGATGCCTGGGAAGTCACTGCCGCCACCGCCACTGCCGACCATTCCGCCACGCTGCAGCTGAAGAACGTGCAGACAGGCCGCTACATCGGTGCAGCTGCTACTTCGGCCGTCAGCCGCCTCGGTTATTCCGTAGCCATCGGCAGCACAGGCGTCAACCTCTCCTTGGTTTACACACCGGCTCACGCCGATTTCCTGTTGCAGGCCGGTGGCAAGAACCTCTTCACCGTACCTATGGAGTCCTCGTCAAACCCCGGTACCATCTTCTGCGGCTCTACCGTCGACGGTGCCAATGCCAATCGCAACCAGGGAGCCGCCTGGACGCTCACCGAAGTAAACGTCATCACCTACGAGTGTGTGGATGAAGACGGAAACGACCTGGGAACGTATCGCTGCTCTTGGCCGGTGGCCGCCAGTGCCGAAGAGGCTCCCCTGCCCGAGATTGAGAACTTCCGCTTCAAGGAAGTCAAGGACGGCAAGCACGTCTACGAGCGTACCTCCTACACCGTGACCGTCACCAGCCGCGACCAACGTGGCGCTATCATCGAGCGCGAAGAGCAGACCGTGGGCATCGGAGAGAGCATGACACTCACAGCCAAGAATTATCCCTACTACACCTTCGAAGAAGCCTCGCACGAAACGGGCAAAGACTTTGCAGTGACATCCGACCTCGATGTAGAACTGCGCTACACGACCAACGCCTATAACGGCGTGAAGAAACTCGGTGCTGCCGTCACCGCAGTGAGCGCCGGCAAGAGCTACGTCATCTATGACACCTCTCCCTCGGCCACCGAGCGCATAGGCTATCGCAACGTCAACGCCTCCAAGCAGGTATGGCGCGCCTATACCATCGAGGATACCGACCCGCTGCACACCTGGCTGCTGGAAGAAAGCGGCACAAACGTGAAGGTGAAGAACGAATGGCTCGGTATGTACGTGCCGACCATTACTACGGCCGCCACACCCGTCACCCTGTCGTACGTCGGCGCAGAATACAAGTTTATTCTCAACGGGGATGGCGAGACCTTCAAGATCAAGTGCGTCAGCAACGGCGTTTGCTGGGACGGACTGGGAAGCGGTGCCATGGTAGGTTGGAATGATCCCGGCCACCCCTACAAAGTGTATGAATACTATGCCGACCCCTACTTCGAAGTTCTCGTGACGGAAAAGGACAGCGAGGGTAATGTCCTCGAAGAAGCCACCCGCTACATGGTCAAGGCCGGCGAAAGCTTCACCATCCCGGTGGGAACGCACGAAGGCTATGAATTTCAGGAAATCACAGGAGCTGAGGGCGCCGAAGCCGTGGCCGACAACATGAACATCGTAGTCGTGTACACGAAATTGGTACCCGACGGCATCGCAGGCGTGGAGAGTGGAAAAGCCGCGCAGGCCGTCTACGACCTCAGCGGACGTCGCGTCAACCGACCCGGCCATCATGGCATCTACATCGTTGATGGACGCAAAGTGTACGTGAAGTAAAGATCGTCCTGCCCTGATACCTTATATATATAAGGAATAAACATATGGGTGAGCCCCGGCTGTTGACAGCTTGCGGGCTCACCTTTTTTTCTGTAAGGGGTGGGAGGGTGCCCCTGCCCTTGCTCCGCCGCCCCATCGCGCCCGGCCCGTGGTTTTTTCTGTGCCGCCTTTTTGTCCCGCCAGCTTGTGTGCTGTAAGAAAAATAGCATCAAGGGCCTGCGGGCTGCTGAAAAAAGCGTAAATTTGCAGCGTGGAATGAAATGCCTGTGGCGGAATGAGGGCAGCATCAAGCAATTTAGTGCCCCCTCGCTCTGTTTCGCCCGCATCCTTACTTCCGAAAAGAATACTCTCTCATGAACCGTTTTGTCGGACTGCTCGTTGCTGTCTTTTTAGCCTGCTCCCTGCTCTCTGCGCCCCGTGCGGCGGCACAGACGGAGGCAGTGGATTCGATCGAAGTCAGCCTGTTGACGTGCTCGCCCGGCAAGCAGGCCTATGAACTCTACGGGCATGCGGCACTGCGCGTTCGCTTTGTCGACCGGGGCAAGGACTTGGTGTTCAACTACGGTGTGTTTGATTTCAACACGCCGCACTTTGCGTGGCGCTTCATGTGCGGTGAGACAGACTACACGGTGGGTGTGTACGCCTACGCCGACTTCTGTGCCGGCTATACTGCCGAGGGGCGCGACGTCTACGAGCAGTGTCTCAATCTGCGCCCAGCCGAGGCCCACCGTCTGGCCAACCGCGTGATGCAGGATGCCGCGGTCGCAGGCTGGACCTACCGCTATAATTTCCTCTACGACAACTGTATCACGCGGCTGGTCGCCATGATTGAGGCAAGTGTGGAGGGAAAAATCGTGTGGCCCGAAGCAGAGAACGGCAGCCGCACTTTCCGACAGATAATGCACGAGTACGCGGGAGCAGCCGCACCGTGGAATACGTTTGGACAGGACCTGATACTCGGCGCCGAGGTGGACGAACCGCTGGACGTGCGCCGGCAAATGTTTGCGCCGGCCTATGCCGCACGATATTTCGACGGCGCGGTCATTCACAGCAAGAACGGGACTACTCGTCCGTTGGTGCGCAGCAGCCATGGCAGTCCCATGCAGCCGCGGACGGCGGCAGACGACAGCATTTGGCCCTCGCCCTTGACGGCAAGCCTGCTGCTTGTGGCAGCCACCCTGATGCTGACGATCTGGGAGTTGCGCCGTCGGCGTGTCTGCCGATTGTTTGACGACGTGTTGCTGTTGGCCCGGGGTGGCTTGGGCGTAGTGGTGGCCTTCCTCTTCTTCTGCAGCGTTCATCCCGCTGTGGGAAGCAACTGGCTGCTCTTGCTGCTCCATCCCCTGCCGCTGTTGGCCCTCCCCATCAAGGTGGCGCGCGAGCGGCGCGGCTGTACGCCGCTTTACCCTTGGACTACGCTGGCCGAGGTCCTCGTGGCGGGAGTGGTGCTGCCGCTCAGTCCGCAGGAAGTGCCGTTTGGCGTCTACGCCCTGCTCTGCGTGATGCTGCTGCGCGCCGTGAGCGGACTGTATCTGGTTCGGCATAAAAAATAGGAACGACAAAGGGGGAAGTCTCCGCTTTCCTCCGTACAGATAGATAGGAAATTTGAAGAAAAGAAAGAAATATAAAATGATGCGCGCCGGCCTCCCTCCCAAGGGCGAGGCTATGGGCCACGGATGGCTGCTGTCGCTGCTCATGGCCATGGCTGCCGCGGGTATGTGCGAAGCCTCCACGCCCCACGAAGGCAAGGCTGTGCCGCGGGTTGTGGTCAATATCCTGATAGACCAGCTGCGCTCGGACTACCTCAACGCCTTCATGCCCCTGTATGGCGATGAGGGTTTCAAGCGCATGCTTTCCGAGGGCTTCGTTTACGCCCAGGCGGAATACCCCTTGGCTAATCCCGACCGCGCCATCGCCGCAGCTACCATTGCCGCGGGTACCACGCCGGCCAACCACGGCATCGTGGGCACGAAATGGCCCGACCGCGAGACGCTGCGCCCCACCTTTTGCGTGACAGACCGGACACAGCAAGGACTGGGCGGTACCACCGAGGGACTGTCGCCGCAGTATCTGGCCACGTCGACGCTGGGCGATGAATTGAAGGTGGCGACCGAGGGCAAGGCACTGGTCTACAGTATCGCGCCCTTCAGCGAAGCCGCCATCCTCAGTGCCGGCCATGCGGCCGATGGCGTCGTTTGGATCGATGATCGAACGGGGCGGTGGAGCAGTTCGACCTATTACGGCGGATTGCCGAGCTGGGCCAATGTGCGCAATCAGTACCACGACCTCGGCAGCACCCTCGAAAATACCGTTTGGCAGCCCTACAGTGAGTTGGTCGGCAACTTCAGCTACTTCCTGTCGGGCGGCATGAAGAAGCCTTTCGCCCACAAGTTCAAGGGCGACAGCCGATTTGCAGACTTCAAGACCAGCGGCCTTGTCAACGAGGAGGTCGCTGACGTCGTTTCGGCCTGTGTCACCAGCAGCGCCGTGGGACAGGACGCCATCACAGACTATATCACCGTCACCTTCTACGCCGGCAGTTACCGCCATCAGCCCGCGAGCGATGCGCCCATGGAGATACAGGACACCTATGTGCGCCTGGACCATGCCTTGGCACGGCTCATGCGGACGGTCGAAGAGAAAGTGGGACACGGCAAGGCCCTATTCGTCGTCACCTCTACGGGTTGTGTGGACGAAGAAAGCGCGGACCTCGCGAAATACCGCATCCCGACGGGCACGTTCGACGTGAAGCGCGCCGCAGCTCTGCTCAATATGTACCTGGTGGCCGTCTACGGGCAAGGGAACTACGTCGAGACGACATTCGGCACGCAGCTCTACCTCGATCACAAGCTGATAGAGTCCCGCCAAATCAATATGGTGGAAATGCTGGAGCGCTCCCAGGAACTGCTCATACAGTTGAGCGGCGTCAAGGACGTCTATACTTCGCAGCGCCTCCTGCAGGGAGCTTGGACACCCGGCATCAGTCGCATCCGAGCCGGCTACCATCCGAAATATTCCGGCGACATACTCATCGAGGTTTCGCCCGGCTGGCATTACTACAACGAGGATACGGGGCAACGACAGCTTGTCCGTGAATCCTACGTGCCCTTCCCCGTCATCTTCTGGGGACAGGATATCAACGGAGGTACGTCTACCGAGCCCGTCACGGTGGACTACATCGCACCGACCTTGGCCAAGGCGATGCGCATCCGCGCCCCCAATGCCTGCAGCCTGCCGCCACTTTTCTGAGGGCAGCCCGCCCTGCGGCCTCCGGGCCGTCTAAATTCACCTAATTCCCAACTGAAATAAAATCAACCGTATATGGATATCAATAAAATCTTGAGCAAATTCTTTGGCAACAAGTCCAGTCGCGACATGAAGCTTATTCAGCCCTTCGTGGACAAGGTCAAAGCAGTTTACCCGACCATTCAGGCCCTGGACCACGACGCCTTGCGCGCCAAGACCAAGGAGTTGCAGCAAAAAGTGCAGCATTCGGCCGACGACCTGAAGGAGAAAATCGCCACGCTGAAAGGGAAAATCGAAGAAACTCCCATCGAAGACCGAGAATTGGTCTTCAACCAAATCGATAAAATCGAGAAAGAAGTGCTCGAACGCTTCGAGGATGCCCTCAACGAGGTGCAGCCCGAAGTCTTCGCCATTGTAAAAGAAACTGCGCGCCGCTTTACCGAAAATGCCGAGGTAGAAGTGACGGCCAACGACTTCGACCGCGAACTTGCCGCTACCCACGATTTCGTCCGCATCGAGGGAGATAAGGCTATTTACCAGAACCATTGGATTGCCGGCGGCAACGACACAAAATGGGACATGGTACACTATGACGTACAGCTCTTTGGCGGCGTCGTACTGCACCAGGGCAAAATCGCCGAGATGGCTACGGGTGAGGGAAAGACACTTGTGGCCACGCTGCCCGTTTTCCTTAACGCCTTGACCGGCAATGGTGTGCACGTAGTGACGGTCAATGACTATTTGGCCAAACGTGACTCGGAGTGGATGGGACCTCTCTACATGTTTCACGGACTTAGTGTCGACTGCATCGACAAGCATCAGCCCAATTCAGAAGCCCGTCGCCGTGCTTACCAAGCTGATATCACCTTCGGAACGAACAATGAGTTCGGCTTCGACTATCTGCGCGACAATATGGCCATGTCGCCGCGCGACCTCGTACAACGGAAGCACAACTACGCCATCGTCGACGAGGTAGACTCCGTCCTGATTGACGATGCACGTACACCGTTGATTATATCCGGTCCTGTGCCCAAGGGAGACGACCAGCTTTTCGAGCAGTACCAACCTCTGGTCGAGCGTTTGGTAGAAGTGCAGCGCAAATTGGCTACGCAGTATCTCACCGAAGCCAAACAGCTCATCGCAACCGGCGAAAAGGATAAACAGGAGGAAGGATTCTTGCAGCTCTTCCGCAGTCACAAGGCCCTGCCCAAGAACAATCCGCTCATAAAGTTCCTTTCGGAGACAGGAATCAAGGCTGGGATGCTCAAGACCGAGGCTATTTACATGGAAAACAACAACCGGCGAATGCCGGAAGCCACTGACCCGCTCTATTTCGTCGTGGACGAGAAACTACATTCCGTAGATCTCACCGACAAGGGCAACAAGTGGCTCGCAGACCAGGTCAAGGATGACCAACTGTTTGTTTTGCCCGACATAACCTCCGAACTCTCGGCACTGGAAGCTGACCAGAGCCTCACGGACGAGGAACGCTTGAACCGAAAGGACGAACTCTTCTCGGAATATGCTGTCAAGAGCGAACGCGTGCACACTATTCTGCAATTGCTCAAGGCTTACACAATGTTCCGTATCAACGAGGAATACGTAGTCATGGACGGGCAGGTAAAAATCGTGGACGAGCAGACCGGACGTATCATGGAGGGACGCCGATGGAGCGACGGCTTGCACCAGGCTGTTGAAGCCAAGGAACATGTCAAGGTCGAGGCCGCCACACAGACCTTTGCGACCATCACACTCCAGAACTACTTCCGCATGTATCATAAGTTGAGCGGAATGACCGGTACTGCCATCACCGAAGCCGGCGAGTTCTGGAATATATACAAGCTCGATGTGGTCGAAATTCCGACCAACCGCCCCGTACAGCGCCGCGACATGAACGACCGCGTCTACAAGACCAAGCGCGAGAAGTATGCCGCCGTCATCGAGGAGATTGAAAAAATGCGCCTCGCCGGCCGGCCCGTCCTTGTCGGCACGACCAGCGTCGATGTCAGCGAGCTGCTCAGCCGTATGCTCCAGTTGCGCCACATCCCCCACCAGGTGCTCAACGCCAAGCTTCACCAGCGCGAAGCCGACATCGTGGCACTGGCCGGACAAAGCACCCTCGGCCGTGTGATGATAGCCGACGCCGACGGCAACAAGCACGAAGAGGAGCGCATGCTCGGCGCCGTGACCATCGCTACCAACATGGCAGGCCGTGGTACCGACATCAAACTGACCGACGAAGTCAAGGCTGCCGGCGGATTGGCCATTATCGGTACCGAAAGGCACGAAAGCCGCCGCGTAGACCGACAGCTGCGCGGACGTGCCGGACGTCAGGGCGACCCCGGCTCCTCCGTATTCTTCGTTTCGCTCGAGGACAACCTGATGCGCCTCTTCGCCAGTGAGCGTATAGCCCGCGTGATGGACCGCCTCGGATTTAAGGACGGCGAAATGATAGAATCGAAAATGATCAACAGCAGCATCGAGCGCGCACAAAAGAAAGTGGAGGAGAACAACTTCGGTATTCGTAAGCGTCTGCTGGAATATGACGACGTAATGAACAAGCAGCGCACCATCACCTACGAGAAGCGCCGCCATGCCCTCATGGGCGAGCGCATCGGCATGGATATTTCCAACATGATATGGGACCGTGTCGTACGCATCGTCACCGACAACGACTATCAGGGCTGCAAGGAGCAGTTCCTCGAGATCTTTGCCATGGAAGTACCCTTCAGTGAGGAGCGTTTCAACGCCGGCAATCAGGATGAGCTCCTCGAGGAAGCCTTCCAAGCCGCCATGGACAGCTTCAAGCGTAAGATGGAGCGACTGGCACAGGTCGCCATGCCCGTCATCAGCGAAGTCTACGAAAAGCAGGGCGATGTCTACGAAAACATCCTCGTCCCCATCACCGACGGAAAGCTCAACTACAGCGTACGCACCAACCTCAAGGAGGCTTACGAAACGGAATGTCGGGCCGTTGTGCGCGACTTCGAAAAAGCAGTCCTGCTGCACAATATCGATGAGTCCTGGAAAGAAAACCTGCGCGAGCTTGACGACTTGAAAAAGTCTGTGCAAAACGCCAGCTACGAGCAGAAAGATCCCCTCGTCATCTTCAAACTCGAAAGCGTCAAGCCTTTCGAAGCCATGGTCAACAAGATTAACAACAATACCGTGAGCACCCTTATGCGCGGACAAATCCCCGGCCGAAATCCCGAGGACGTGCGTGAAGCTGCGCCTGAGGAAACGACAAGGACCCACTACAAGGAAACCAAGGAGAACGCCCAAGACGGTTCCAACGAGATGGACGACAGCGCTGCCGCCGAGGCAGCCCGCCGCGACACCCGCCAGCAGGTACAGCAGCCCATTGTCCGCGAGAAGATGCCCAACCGCAATGACCCCTGCCCCTGCGGCAGCGGCAAGAAATTCAAGAATTGCCACGGCAAAGGGTCGCGGAGACGGTCTTTTTGTGGACGCAGACCGATGGTATTTCCGCCGGTAGGGGTGCAGCGAAGTGCTTCGCCGGCGGTGAGGTGAACGCATTCTGCGGCGGTGATGCCTGTCTGTGGACGCACGAGGGGCACAGGGGAATGGGTGAAAGGGATTTGGGAAAAAATGAAAGGCACACAGGGAAACGCCTGCGGCACTTTGCCAAACCGCTTCGCCTTTCGCCCGTCGTCCCGCCCCTGCGGTGCGAGCGTGCCGCGAGCGCGGAACGCGCGTGTCGCGGCCGTGGAACGCACGCACCGCGGCCGCGACACGATGCGCAAGTCGGACTTACGAACGGCCAGGTACGTCCGGGCACTTGCAAAACGGCCTCCCGCTCAACGAAAGCGGGAGGCCGTTTGTACGTATGGGCTGCCCCGTGACTTTTGTGGGGCATTTACTGGAAAATGAATGGGCGCCGGGGCGAGAGCGGCTTACTGCCGAACGTCCATTTCCTCGACAGCGTAGGTGCTGCCGCCGAACTTGTCAATAATAAACAGCACGTAGCGGATGTCGACGTTGATGCAGCG
>SFCP01000132.1 GCA_004558535.1 Bacteroidales bacterium
CGCCAAGGGGGCAGACAGCCCCCGTTGAGACATTCACTTACGTCTGTTTTAGCCATAGTGAGCGGCTTCTCGTTGCAAACATAGTAATTTGTCTTCTCCGACCGACACAGGGCAAGTTTTTTTATCCCGGCTTTTGTGGGTCGACACCTCCATGGCTGTCCGCTAAAAAACGGGATAAAAATAAGAAGGGGGCTTACCTTTGGGGAAACACACTTGCTTTCCCTGTTTATGGGCACTACAGGTGCATAAATTGGGGCAATCCAAGTTTTACCGGACAGCAATAAATCCTAAATGACAGCACGTCTGTGAAAAGGAATTGGGGGCGCAGGACCAGTAAATGCGGGGAGGGGCACACTCTCCGTCCCTCATAAAATGGTACGACACTGCAGGAGCGGGGCGGCCAGGGCGGCCCTGACACCTCCATCCGGCCGGAAGCACAAAAAAATCATCGTTTTTTTCTTCGTAAAAAAGGAATAATTCAAAGAGAGTTTGTAATTTTGTCAGTGCAAAGCTTTCCGGTGTCGGACATCCGGAAGAAAGCCCCTTGGAAACACGTAATTAAAGCAAAATACTATGACCTTAATCAAATCCATTTCAGGCTTCCGCGGAACTATCGGCGGTAAGCCGGGTGACACCCTCAACCCCGTTGATATTGCAAAGTCCGTATCGGCTTATGCCAGCCTGCGCGACAAAAAAGTGACCCGAAACTATCGTCGCAAGATTGTGGTGGGACGCGATGCGCGCCTCTCCGGCGAAATGGTGATGCACGTGGTGTGCGGCACCTTGATGGGAATGGGCTTCGATGTGGTCAATATCGGCCTGGCCTCCACTCCTACCACCGAATTGGCCGTAACCATGGAAAAGGCCGTGGGCGGTATCATCATCACAGCCAGCCATAACCCCCGCCAGTGGAACGCCCTGAAGTTCCTGGACGAGAAGGGCGAGTTCCTGAAGCCCGACGAGGCTTCGGAGGTAGTACGTCTGGCCAACAACTGCAACTTTGAGTTTGCCGATGTCGACACACTGGGCTGCTACATCAAGAACCTGACCTACGACCAGCGCCACATAGAATTGGTGAAAGACCTGGAACTGGTGGATGTCGACGCTATCCGCCGCGCTCACTTCACGGTAGCTATCGACACCGTCAACTCCGTGGGCGGCATCATCCTGCCCAAACTGCTCGGCCAGCTCGGCGTGACCCAGGTGACCGGCATCAACACCGACCCCACCGGCGACTTCGCCCACAATCCCGAGCCGCTGAAGGAACACCTGACGGAGATCCGCAACCTCATGCGCAAGGGACGCCACGACATCGGCTTCGTGGTAGACCCCGATGTGGACCGCTTGGCCCTCGTCTGCGAGGACGGCAGCATGTTTGGCGAGGAGAACACCCTGGTGGCCGTGGCCGACTACATACTGCAGCACACACCGGGCAACACCGTCAGCAACCTCTCCTCGACCCGCGGTTTGCGTGACGTCACCGAGAAATACGGCTGCAACTACACCCCCGCAGCCGTAGGCGAAGTCAACGTCGTGACGAAGATGAAGGAGACCGGCGCCGTCATCGGCGGCGAAGGCAACGGCGGTGTCATCTATCCCGCCGCCCACAGCGGTCGCGATGCTCTCGTAGGTATCGCCCTGTTGCTCACCTACCTGGCCAAGACGGGACTCAAGGCCTCCGAACTGCGCGACTCCCTGCCGAAGTACTTCATCGCCAAGAACCGCATCGACCTGGAGCCGACGACCGACATCTATGCCATCCTGCAGAAAGTGAAGGAGCTCTACAAGAACGAAAAGGTGACCGACATCGATGGCGTGAAGATAGACTTTGCCGACAAGTGGGTGCACCTGCGCAAATCCAACACCGAACCGATCATCCGCGTCTACTCCGAAGCACACACCATGGAGGAGGCCGACGCACTCGGCAAGCAAATCATGGACGTGGTCTACCAGATGACCCAGAAGTAACCCGCCCATCGTCTCGCTCCGAGACCGGTCAGAATATTCAGGATGGGCACCCGCCGAAATTGCGAGGGGTGTCCATCCTTCGTTTTTAGCAAGAAAGTAAATATGAACAAGAAGAAAAACAACATACGTGCGTGGCAGGGAGCTGCCCTACTCTCCATGCTGCCCGCCGCAGCACTGGCACAGCAGCGCTACAACGTGGTCTATATCATGACAGACGACCACACGGCACAGATGATGTCCTGCTACGACAAGCGCTACGTATCTACACCCAACCTGGACCGCATCGCCGCCGACGGCGTACGCTTCACCCACAGCTATGTGGCCAACTCCCTGTCCGGACCGAGCCGCGCCTGCATGCTGACGGGCAAGCACAGCCATAAAAACGGCTTCACACACAACGAACACGGCATCTTCGACGGCTCGCAGCAGACTATGCCCAAACTGATGCAACAGGCCGGGTACCAGACGGCCATTATCGGAAAATGGCATCTGGTCTCGTTGCCCACAGGCTTCGACTACTGGAACATACTGCCCGAACAGGGGGATTACTACAACCCCGACTTCATCACCATGCAGAATGACACCGTGCGGGAAAGCGGCTACGTGACCAATATCGTGACCGACAAGGCCATAGACTGGATGGAGAACCAACGCGACAAGACAAGACCCTTCATCCTCTTTATCCACCAAAAAGCCTGCCACCGCTGCTGGCTGCCCGAACTGAAGTACCTGCACGAATACGAGGACGTGACCTTCCCCGTGCCCGAGACATTCTATGACGACTACGCCGGAAGGACCGCTGCCCAGGCCCAGGAGATGAACATCGCCAAGGACATGGACCTCACCTACGACATCAAGGTGATGGATGCCAACGTGACAACACGCCTGACGCCCAACTACCTCAACATGATAGGCCGCCTCGGCAGCCGCGACCGCGCCGTGTACGACCAGTTCTATGATTCGCTGGCCGTAGACTTCCGCAGCCGGCACCTGCAGGGCCGTGAATTGGCCGAATACAAGTTCCAACGCTACATGCGCGACTATGCGAAGGTGCTCAAGACGCTGGACGACAACGTGGGCCGCACGCTGGACTACCTGGAAAGCGCAGGACTGCTGGAGAACACGCTGGTCGTCTACACCTCAGACCAAGGCTTCTACATGGGAGAGCACGGTTGGTTTGACAAGCGCTTCATGTACGAGGAATCACTCAGCACACCGCTCGTGATGCGCCTGCCCGACGGACTCGCAGCCCGGGGCACGGTGGACGAAATGGTACAGAACATCGACTACGCGCCCACGTTCCTCGAACTGGCCGGGGCAGAGATACCCGCCGACATACAGGGCGTCTCGCTGCTGCCCCTGCTGCGCGGCGAACATCCCAAGAACTGGCGCAAGAGCATCTACTATCATTTCTATGAATACCCCGCCGAACACGCCGTGAAGCGACACTATGGCGTGCGCTCCTCGGATGGGTGGAAACTGATCCACTTCTATCGCGACATCGACGTATGGGAGCTCTACAACCTCAACGAGGACCCCAACGAACTGCACAACATCTATGGGCAGCCCGGCACAGAGAAGGTCACCAAGCGCCTGATGCGCGAACTGAATCGCCTGCAAGTGCAATACGATGACCCCATCCGCGAACTGAACAACAAAAAATAAGGGCAAAGCGGCGGCATCAAGGCAAACTACACAGGCCGCCCATCATGCCGCCGCCCATTACCACAATACAGGACAGCCCCTTTGCAGCCGGTCAGTGCTGCAAAGGGGCTGTCGGTAAGCGGGCCGCTGCCCTCGAAGCTTATTCCTCCGTTTCGGGAGCGTGGTCGATGAGCTCCAAGAACTGGTCCAGCTTCGGCGTAATGATGATTTGCGTGCGCCGGTTGAGCTGACGACCCTTTTCGCTGGCGTTGCTCGACACGGGATTGTACTCGCCGCGTCCCGCAGCCGTGAGTCGCTTGGGATCCACGCCGTAGCGGTTTTGCAAAGCCTGTACAACCGAGGAAGCACGCAGGGCCGAGAGGTCCCAATTGTTGCGGATATTCGTCTTCGAGATGGGCACGTTATCCGTATTTCCCTCCACGAGTACGTCGTAGTCCTTGTAGTCCAGGATGATCTTGGCAATCTTGCCCAG
>SFCP01000011.1 GCA_004558535.1 Bacteroidales bacterium
GCGTCCACGGATTGAACGGATGACTTGAGCGACTACGGATGTAGCAGCTCTAATGAATAATGAGGCATAAATAAATCCGTCAAATCCGTTCAATCCGTGGTCAAGAATAGATCCTTGTTTGAAAAATAGCGACCACGAATTGAGTGACTCATCATTGCCACAGAGAACAAGGTTTATTGTTATAGAGAAAAGGTTTATTTTTGTTTATCGCCTTGTGCTGGATGCAAAACCCGACAGGGTGGATGATGTAGCCGGCTGAAAATATCCGAGCTTGCTCGAGGTATTTTCAGCCGGCTACAGCGTCCATGGCTCGTAAGAGACATTGCATCCAACGCAAGGGGTTTATACCGGTTTTTGTCTTATCCGAAAAACAGCGCATGGGGGTCCTGATTTTTGTCCTTTCAGCAGAAACAGCGCAAGGGAGAGGCTCCGGTTTTTGTCTTTCCGCTGGCACAGCGCAAGGGGGTTATTCTTCTTCCTCCTCGTCCTTCGATTCGGGCGGCAGGAAATCTATATGTTTCATCTGCACACCGATTTGGCGCTTGCGCTTCTGCATGTAAGGACTGGGGTCCTTGCTGCTATAACGCAACGGATTGGGCAACGTCGCGGCAATCAAGGCACATTGCGAACGGCTGAGTTCGCGCGCGTGGCAACCGAAGTGCTCCTGTGCCACGGCTTCCGCCCCGTAAATGCCCGGCCCCATCTCGATGCTGTTGAGGTAGACCTCCATGATGCGCTGCTTGGACCACATCCATTCTATCAAGACGGTGAAATAGGCCTCGAAGCCCTTGCGTACCCACGAGGAATTGGGCCACAGGAATACGTTCTTGGCCGTCTGCTGACTGATGGTGCTGGCACCTCGCACCCGACCGCCCGCCTGCGCCTCTTCGTAGGCGTCCAGGATGGCACGGTAGTCAAATCCGTTGTGCTTGAGGAAGTTCTGGTCCTCGGAGGCCATGACTGCCACCGGCAGGTAGGGCGAAATGCTGTCGAGCGGCACCCATTCGTGCTGCCACGAGCCGCTCGCATCCGTCACGCCCTGCGCCTTGCGGATAAGCATGAGCGGTGTCACCTTGACGGGAAGCCATTTATAGGCCAGCACCGAGAAGAAAGACGTTATCAGGAACACCAGCAAAAGAATGACACAGACTTTCAGCAGTTTCTTGGTAAACCGCCACAACAGCCCGGGCAGCTTGGAAAAGTCCGGACGTGACCACTTCTTTTGTCCTGTAGATGCTTTTTTACGACGAGGCATGGATTTCTTGGCTTTAGGTAGGTACTACGGCGGCCCGTCCTCGGAATGTCCGAAACTGTGGACCCCGGCCGCCATTGGAATATAGAAATGGGGATATAGGAACGCGGGCCCTTGGACGGGCCCGCGTAGCAAGTGATTATCATTCCGGTTTGGCCAACACGTCCGGCCTAAGCAAGCCCGACCTCCTGTGCTGTCCTGTATTGTGCCGCCCCGTACGGGATGTCTATCCTTTTCTTAAACCAATCCTCAGAACTCGCTTACTTTCAATACGATTACTCAGCGAGAAAGAGAGGCTTAGAAAGGCAGGTCTCCATTCTCGTCACCAGCGGGTGCAGGAGCCTCGGGCGAGGCTATCGGGGCCGCAGGAGCAGCGGGAGCCGGAGCGCCTGCCGGTGCAGTAGCTGCAGAAGCATTGGCGCGCACCACACGCCATGCACGCAGGTCGTTGTACCAACGGCCGTTGTATTCGCGCGCATCTATATCAAAGGAAACGGTCAGCTCATCGCCCACCTTGATGTCAAACTCCTTGAGACGGTCTTCGCCAAAGACATTGAACATACACTTGCGGGGATACTGCTCCAACGTTTCAATCACAAATTCCTGCGTCTTCCAATTGTTTCCTGTTCTGGGCGACACGCCGCTACGCGGCTCGCAGGCCACGATGATTTTTCCTGTAATTTCCATATTCTAAAAGGTATTTCTGTGCCGCAAAATTACTATTATTTTTTGATATGCGGCCTTTTTCCTGCTTTTTCCCGAGTCCTTACCCCTCACAAATGCAAAAAGATTTGCACGTTCCGACTTGTTTCCACAGATTTTTGTACTTTTGTGCTGCCCAAAGCGCCCGAAAACAGACTGCCGCCCTCCCGTAGGGAGGAATCTGCCCTACCCCGCGCCCAACAAACCAGACAAAATCAAATAAAATCACACATAACACGTATGAGATTCGTAATTTCCAGTTCCGTGCTATCTGCACGGTTGCAGACCATCGGTCGCGTCATCGTATCGAAAAACAGTCTGCCCATCTTAGACAGTTTCCTTTTTGAAATCAAAGCCGGACAGTTGCGCCTGACGGCTTCGGACAACGAAACAACGCTTATCACCTGGATGGACCTGAGTGAGTGTGACGGCGACATCACCTTTGCCGTCAACGCAAAGACCATTCAGGACGCAATGAAAGAAATTCCCGAACAACCTCTGGAGTTCTACGTCAACAACGAGAACCTGGAAATTACCGTCATCTACCAAAACGGCAAATACAACTTCATGGGACAGCCGGCCGACGAGTACCCCTCCCCCGCCGAATTGACAGAGGAAATCGGCAGCCTGACGATATCGACCCACGACCTGTTTACCGGTATCAACCGCGCCCTCTTCGCCACAGCCGACGACCAGTTGCGCCCCGTCATGAACGGCGTATTCTTCGACATGACCGAGAACGCCCTGACCATCGTGGCCAGCGACGGCAGAAAACTGGCCTGCGACACGCTCATCAACGCACACCCGAGCAATGTAGGCAACTTTATCCTGCAAAAGCGACCCGCAGGATTGCTGAAGAACATCCTGACAAAAGAATCCGGCGACGTCGTGCTGAAATACAGCGCACGCAATGCCTTCATACAAACCGAAAACTACCAAATGGCTTGCCGACTGACGGAAGGCCGCTACCCCAACTACAACAGCGTCATCCCGCAGGACAATCCCTACAGCGCCACCATCAACCGCGAAGCACTCATCAGCGCACTGCGCCGCGTACAGGTGTTCTCGCAAGCAGGCGGTTCGGTCATCAAACTGCAACTGGGAAACAGCAAAATGACGGTTTCCACCCAAAACATCGACTTCTCGATGAGCGCCGAGGAGAACATCCTCTGCGACTACACGGATATGCCCATGAGCATCGGCTTCCCCAGCGGTTCACTGATGGATGTGCTGACCAATATCGACGGCGAAGAGATTATCTTCCGCTTGGCTGACCCCAGCCGCGCCGGCGTCATGTACCCCGTGGAACAGCCCGAGGGCGAACACATCCTGATGCTACTGATGCCCGTCATGATCAGCGAATAATCCACACGCTCTGATTTGTAGCAAAAACATTGTCCATGAAACTGAAACTAAGCAGGCCGATCGTCTTCTTTGACATAGAAGCCACCGGACTGAACATATCCACTGACCGCATCGTGGAACTTTGCCTGCTCAAGGTACACCCCTGCGGCAACGAGGAAGCACGCACCATGCGCTTCAACCCGGGCATCCACATCTCGGCGGAAGCCACAGCCGTCAACGGCATCAAGGACGAAGACGTGGCCGACTGTCCGCACTTCGCCGACGAGGCTGCCAGCGTAGCCGACTTCTTCCGGGACTGCGACATCGCCGGATTCAATTCCAACGCCTTCGACATCCCCATGCTGGTCGAGGAATTCATCCGTGCCGGCATTGATTTTGATATCAACGCCTGCCGATTCATTGATGTGCAGACCATCTTCCACAAAATGGAGAAGCGCAACCTGGTGGCGGCCTACAAGTTCTACTGCAACAAGGACCTTGAGAACGCACACACCGCACAGGCCGACACAGAGGCGACCTACGAGGTGCTGCAAGCACAGCTGGACCGCTATCCCGAGGACCTGAAGAACGACGTGGCGTTTCTGGCAGAGTTTTCCCGCCGAAACCGCAATGTCGACTTGGCCGGACGCGTGGTGCTCAACGACCAAGGCGTCGAAACCATCAACTTCGGCAAGTACAAAGGCCGCGCCGTGGCCGAGATACTGCGACGTGACCCGGGCTACTTCTCGTGGATCATGCAGGGAGACTTTACCCAAAATACCAAACAGGTATTCATGCGCATCCGCCTGCGCGAGAAAATCTAACGGCGACTACTTACAAAAAACACAACTCCCCACTCAATTCCTCCAGACAAGCCAATGACGCTGAAAGGCAAGTACATCGTTTTGGGCATCACGGGAAGCATTGCCGCCTACAAGGCTTGCACCTTAATCCGCCTGTTCATAAAAGCCGGTGCCGAGGTGCAGGTGGTCATCACACCCGCGGGAAAAGAATTTATCACGCCGCTCACACTCTCCACACTGACGGGAAAGCCCGTGGTCAGCGAGTTCTTTGACCGCAGAGACGGCTCCTGGCACAGCCATGTGGACTTAGGACGCCGCGCCGACCTGATGATTATCGCTCCCGCAACGGCAGCCACCATCGCCAAGATGGCCGGCGGCATCGCCGACAACATGCTGCTCACCACCTACCTTTCCATGAAAGCCCCCGTCATGGTGGCACCCGCCATGGACCTGGACATGTACGCCCATCCCGCCACACAGGCCAACCTGGAACGCCTGCGCAGTTTCGGCCATACCATTGTGGAACCGGCCACCGGCGAGCTGGCCAGCCACCTGGTGGGCAAAGGAAGAATGGAAGAGCCGGAAAGAATTTTTGAAGCAGCCGCGGCGCTGCTCTATCAGGCAGAAAGCCAACAGGCAGAAGGCAAATCCCTGCAGGGCAAACGCATCCTGATCACAGCAGGTCCGACCTACGAGAAAATAGACCCCGTCCGCTTCATCGGCAATTACTCCAGCGGGAAAATGGGCTTTGCCCTGGCCGAGGAATGTGCCCGACGCGGCGCACAGGTGGAGCTGGTGGCAGGTCCTACCAGCCTGCAGACCCGACTGTCCGGCATACACAGGACCGACGTGGAGAGTGCCGCCGAAATGCACGCCGCTGCCGTGGAAGCTTTCTCCCACTGTGACGCCGGCATCCTCTGTGCAGCCGTGGCGGACTACACGCCGGCGACATGTGCCACGCAAAAAATCAAACGCACCGGCGACATGTGCCTCCAGCTGAAGCCCACACACGACATTGCCGCCGCCCTCGGTGCCATGAAGCAGGCCCACCAACGACTCATCGGCTTCGCGCTCGAGACGGATCACGAAGAAAGCAATGCGCTCGGCAAACTGAGAAAAAAGAACTTCGACTTCATCGTGCTCAACTCCCTGCAAGACGCAGGCGCCGGCTTCGCACACGACACCAACAAGATTACCATCCTCACTCCAAACGACAAGCTGTCCTTCCCGCTCAAGCATAAGACGGAGGTGGCCCAAGATATCATTGACCAGCTATGCCGAACTCTCGCCTAATATTAATATTGTGTACCTTCCTCTGCTCCTTGCAGTGGAGCCGTGCCCAGGAACTGGAGGCCCGCGTCAACATCAACCACCAGCAAGTGCAGGGTACGAGCACCAGTGTCTTTGAGAGTCTGGAAAAAGCACTGACCGATTTGCTCAACGAACGACAATGGACCAACCTGCAATTCCAGCGCAGCGAGCGCATCCAGTGTAGCTTTGCCATTACCATCAAGAAGTACGACGAGAGCAGCAACAAGATGGAAGCTACACTGACCGTGCAGAGCACGCGACCCGTCTACAATTCCAACTATACAACCGTCGTATTCAGCACCAAGGATGATAATTTCACCTTCTCCTTCCAGGAATTTGACAATCTGGAGTTCCGTCCTGACGTAATCGACAACGATCTGACGGCTCTCATAGCTTATTACGCCTACTTCATTATCGGTATGGACTTGGACAGCATGTCGCCATTGGGCGGAACGGATATTTTGCAAATGGCCAAGACCGTTTGCAACAATGCCCAGAGTCTGACGCTCTCGGCCAAAGGCTGGAAACCCTTTGAAAGCGACAAGAACCGCTACGCCCTTATCAATGACTACCTGGACAGCGGTATGCAGCCCTTTCGCGACATGCAGTACAAATTCTACCGCGATGGACTGGACGTAATGGCTGAAAATCCCGACCGCGGACGGGCGGGTATCACCGAAGCCCTTGGTCTGCTGAAACAAGCCAAGGACAACAAGCCCATGTCCATGCTTCCGCAACTCTTCACGGAATATAAACGCGACGAACTGGTCAATATATATAAAGGAAAAGGTACGGCCAAAGAAAAGGAAGAGATTTACGAAAACCTGATGGCCATCAACGCATCACAAAGTACCTACTGGCAAAAACTAAAGCAATAGTCCGGTCATCCCCCTTTGGCAAATTCATGTTACAGCGACTTTACATTCTCAACTATGCCTTGATCGAAAGCCTCGACATTACTTTCGAGCAGGGCTTTTCTGTCATTACCGGCGAAACCGGAGCCGGAAAGAGCATCATGCTCGGCGCACTGAATTTACTGCTGGGCGGCCGCGCTGATGCAAAGTCTATCAAAACCGGTGCACAAAAGTGCTGCGTGGAAGCGACATTTGATGTCTCCAAGCTACAACTGCAGGATTTCTTCGCGGAAGCTGATATCGATTTCGATGGTGCGGAGTGCATCCTGCGGCGCGAGGTTTCCTCCTCCGGAAAAAGCCGCGCCTTCGTAAATGATACGCCCGTGCAGGTCGCTACGCTGAGACGCTTGGGCGCAAGCCTTATTGACATTCACTCACAACACCGGAATTTACTCCTTGGCGAGGAACACTTCCTGCTGGAGACGCTGGACACCATCGGAAACTGCACGGAGTTGGCCGCCAATTATCGCCGGGACTTCTCGGCATGGACTTCTGCAAAAAAAGAACTCCTGCAATTGCGCGAAAAAGCCGACCGCGCTGCCGCCGATGCCGACTACCTGCAACACAAACTGGCCCAGTTGGACGCAGCAGCTCTGCAACCGGGCGAACAGGAGGAATTGGAACAAGAATCCGAGACGCTGAGCCACGCGGAAGAGATTAAAGGCGCATTCTTTGCCGCAAAGAACGCACTGAGTGGCGAAGAGTGCAGTCCCTCCCTTGCCATCAGAAATGCCATCCATGCACTGGAGAGTATAAGTTCGGTGTACGCCGGCACGGAGGCTCTCACCGAAAGACTCAACAGCATGCGCATCGAACTGGATGATATCGCCGACGAGGTGGAACGCACAGCCGACGATCTGGAGTTTGACCCCGCACGCCTATCCTACGTCGAGGAGCGACTGGACAGCATTTATTCCCTCGAAAAGAAGTTGCAGGCAGACAGCATCGAAGAGCTGTTGCAAAAAGGCGAGGAGATGCGCGAAGAATTGGAGCGCATAGTGCACATTGACAGCCTGATAGCCGAGCGCGAGAAGCAGGTTGAGCAATGCAAGGAAGCCCTGCTACACTGCGGGCAGGCACTCCACACGGCACGACAGGAAGCCGGCAAAAACATCTGCAAGACCCTGTGCCACACATTGGCTTCGCTGGGAATGCCCTCGGCCTGCCTTGACTTTTCCTTTGCCCCTCATCCTCAGCCCGAAGCCTCCGGCCCCGACGCAGTCAGCCTGCTGTTCAGCGGCAACAAGAATGTGCCGCCACGCGATGTGGCAGAAATTGCCTCGGGTGGTGAAATCGCACGACTGATGCTTGCCCTGAAAGCACTGGTGGCCCAGCACCGGCAACTGCCCACGATTGTGTTCGACGAAATCGACACCGGCGTCTCCGGAACCATGGCTGAGCAAATGGCACAAGTCATGCAGCAGATGGCCGCCCGCTGCCAGGTGCTCTGCATCACCCACCTGCCGCAAATCGCTGCGCTCGGCAAGCATCATTACCGCGTCTACAAATCCGAAGATGACACGACGACCACCAGCCACATCGACCTGCTGGACAGCGAGGCACGCATCCGCGAAATTGCCAACATGCTGAGTGGAGCCAAAATCACGCAAGCGGCTATCGACAATGCCAAATCGCTCCTGCAAATGGCGTAAGGCAATGCCCCAAAGACAGCTGACCCATAGAAAAAAAACTTGATACCATCACGCACCTTATTATTAATTATGAATAGAAACGTTATCCTCTGCCTCCTGTTCGGATGGCTTTCCTGCTTCACCTTTGTACCGAATACCACCGGCTTTGCAGCTGCCTCTGCAACGGCAAAGCCCGTCACCCCCAAGGATGCCCACAAGGCTCTGCTGACAGTATTCACCTACGATGCCGACGGAAAATTGCTGGCCACCGGCACAGGCTTCTTTATCAACGACAAGGGGGACGGCGCCGCCGCTTTCCATTTGTTCAAAGGCGCCAGTCGGGCCGAAGTGGTCGACTGGAAAGGCAACCGTCTGCCGGTTCTGCGCATCTTGGGAGCCGTCGAGAATTACGATTTGGTGACCTTCACCACACCCGGCGCGAAGAAACTGTTCTCGATGACGATTGCCGGCTGCGTAAGTGTGGACACGACGACAACCCTCTCGCTGATACGCCCCACCACGGAGAAGAAGCCCTTGCCGCAAAGCGTCCGCGTCACAACTGTCGAGGACTTTGACGAATACAAGTACCTGAGCATCAACGCCGCCAACGACTCGGCGAATTTCGCGTGCCCCTTGCTGAACGCTGAGGGCGGCGTGGTCGCCATTACCCAGCAGAACGTCACACCGGAAGCCACTACGCTCAATGCCATTGACGCCCGTTTCCTGCAAAAGATGACCGTCAATTCTACCGCAGCGTTCAATGCGGACCTGCAGGCCATCCGTATTCCCAAGGCTCTGCCTGCCGATGCTGAGGATGCACTGACTTTCGTCTACATGATGAGCTACAAGGATTCACTGCAAGCCATCACGGCCTGCAATGACTTCCTCCAGGCTTATCCCGACCATACCGAGGCCTACGTATGCCGCGGTAGTTTGCTGGCACGCAAGCAGCAGTATGCCGCAGCCGAAGCAGACTTCACCACAGCGATGGAAAAGGCGAAACTGCCCGGGAGCGGCTGGCGTTCGGACGAGGTGCGCGGGGCACTGAGCAAGCTGATCTACCAGCAAGTGACCGGTGCGGCGCCGGGCCTGCCCGAATCGTGGACACTGCAGCGTGCCTATGACGAAGCCGTGGCTGCCGAGAGCGAACACAGTTCTCCGCACTATCGCCTGCAACAGGCTAATTGCCTCTTTGCCATGAAGGAGTACGCCCGGGCCTATCAGGGTTTTCACGCACTCGGTCAGGACCCCACCCTACAGGGCGAGGAATGGTCGGCCCGCACACGCAGCGAATTATGGTTCTCGGCTGTACGTGCGTGGGAGTTGTCGGGCGGAGACAGTCTGCAGGCCGTAGTCCTGATGGATAGCGTGATGGCACAATTGGAAAAGCCCTATAGCGCCGAGGATGCCCGCTTCCTGTTGGAGCGCGCCGCACGCCTGCAACGCGCCGGCGAATACCGCCGCGCCATCGCCGACTATAATGAATACGAACGAGTAGTCGGCGTACGCCAACTCAACGACCGCTTTTACTTCGTGCGTGAGCAATTGGAACTGGAGAGCAAAATGTACCAACAGGCCCTTGACGACATCCAAACGGCTATGGCACTGAACCCCGCCAATCCCGAATATCCCGTAGAGCAAGTCTACATCATGCTCCGTGCAGGGCTTTACGAAGACGTCATCAACGCCTGCAATCAATACCTGAAGACGGCACCGGACAATCCCGACTACTACAAATTCCGCGGCATTGCCGAGGGCGAATTGGGACAAAAGACCAAGGCCCGCCAATCCCTGCAAAAGGCCAAAGAACTGGGTGACCCTACCATTGATGCCCTCCTGCAACGCTATCAATAAGCCGAAAAAAACGGATTTATCCTATGAAACCGCTCTCAGAAATCATACGCCCGCAAGTCCTGGCGCTCTTGGCCGAACAAAATGCCCGGCCGCAAGCCATACAGGCCCATGGAGCACGTCCCACTGCAGAGGTACTTCGACTGCATCTGGCCGAAAATCCCTATGGCGAACCTCTCAACCGTTTCCCCGACCCTATCCAGTGGCAAGCCCGGAGCGTGGTGGGAAAGGTGTTGGGCAACCTGCCACCGGCGAACGTCAGCCTAAGTGCCGGCGTCATGGCCGGCATCGACACCCTGCTGCGACTCTGCATCGTACCCGGCCGCGATAATCTGATCGTCTCCGAGACTTCCCTTCCACAGTTCAGCCGCGCCGCGCGCCTGGTCGACGCCGAGTGTCGCACCATCCGCCTGAAGGAGGACCTGAGCGTAGACCTAAGCGCCATCCCCCGCATCGCAAACGCCAACAGCAAGTTGCTGTTCCTCAGTTCACCGGCCTATCCCACCGGCCAAGTACTCAACCCGCAGGACCTGACGCAACTTTGCAACACCTTTCCGGGACTGGTCGTCATCGACGAAAGCTTTACGGCCTACGCCCGCTGCGAACCATTCATCCGACTGCTCCCGCAATTGCCCAACTTGGTGGTGCTCCACAGTCTCTCGGCGGAATACGCATTGGCCGGAGTTCCCGTCGCGGTGCTCTGTGCCGGCGCCGAACTGATTGCAGCCATCGAGGCCATCCGCCCCACCTACAACCTCAATCAACCGGCTCTCGAAGCGCTGGAGAAACTGACCCGCAGACGCTTTGATGCCGACAAATGGACCAAGCAAGTGCTGGAAGAGCGACCCAAACTGATGAGCGCCATCCTGCAACTGCCCTTCTGTGAAAAGGTATATCCCACTGCTGCCAACTTCTTCCTGGCCCGTTTCCTCAATGCCACGGCCGTTGCCGCCTACCTCCAGACACAAGGCATTCTGGTGGACAATACCTCCTCACTTCCCGGTCTGGAGAACTGCCTGTGTATCACGGTAGGCTCGCCAAGCGACAACAACAAACTGGTGGGGGCCTTGCGCCGCTACACGCATCCCGCCCACTGAGAAGTAGGGCCTCGTTGCGCATTCTCAAGGCACCTGCACGGGACACCCAACGGCGGCAAATTCCACCCTCCCAACAGCCCAAAAGGGACCTGCCGGCTGGATAAATCGCGTTTTTTTGAAAAATAATAGACGAAAAGTTTGTTACATCGGGAAAAAGTCCTACCTTTGCATCGCGTTTCAGGGGAAACGCGGAAAGGAAGTTTGGGTGAGTGGCTGAAACCACCAGTTTGCTAAACTGACGTACGGGATTACCGTACCGGGGGTTCGAATCCCCCAGCTTCCGCACTATGGCGCTTTCATCTAACGGTTAGGATACATGCCTCTCACGCATGGTATACGGGTTCGATTCCCGTAGGCGCTACTCCAGCAAGCACTTCATTGCGATGAAGTGCTTGCTTTTTTTTGCGTACCTACGCACCGTGCGCCCGGCAAGGGCCATCCGCACACACCGACACCCGGGACACACCGACTGACCGTACTTCCTGCGGCCACAGGACAGGCATAGGTGCAACCCGGCTACCACTTCCTCAGGCAGGCGAAAGGCTCGGTTCGCCAAATGTTAAAATCAGAAAGGTTGCATTTGGACTTCGCTGAAAAATGCACTATCTTTGGATAAGCAACGGAGCAAGCAACCATCAGGTCGGCCTGCTCCGTTTTCTATGGGCTTTGTACGAGGAAAATTATCCGGCACTTAGTTTTTTCTAAGTCCCGGATAGTTGAAATTAAGTCCGAGATAGTTTTTTCAAAGTCGTAATCCGTGGATTTTCGGCAGGAAGAAAATGCCAGAAAACGGCCTAAAACGGGCGTTTAAGAAAGTTTACGTTAAATCTATCTATGCACTTCTATGCAATTGCGCCGGGGCGAAAATTCCTGTTTCCCTTTTGACAAAAACGGCTTCGCAGACCGTGCTTCATTCCGGTCCATCCACAAAATCTGCGCGCACTCCTGCAAAAAATCTTTCTCTTATCATAAATTTTTCGAACTTAATACCTACCTTTGCATAACCTTGGCGGCGGCTCAGCAATTAAAGCAAGCTTCATTGCACTCACCTTGCACAAGCTTTGCATAACCTTGGCGGCGGCTCGGCAATTAAAGCAAGCTTTATTGCACTCACCTTGCACAAGCTTTGCATAACCTTGGCGGCGGCTCGGCAATTAAAGCAAGCTTTATTGCGCTCACCTTGCACAAGCTTTGCATAACCTTGGCGGGCAACCGACCTGCCAACCAACCGATTCCCCACCAGCATAGGCTGACATGCCGCCCTCAAGGGCGGTCCTGTCCTACGCACCGCACGTGGCAAACCCATTATTCACCCTAATATAAACAAACATGAGACATTCATTCAACTTCTGGGCGTTGCTTTTCTTGAATCCGCTCACGCTGGGTATCTATCCCCTGGTAAAGTACACCCAAATGGGTTCTGACATCAGCAACCTGGACGGAAAATCTACCTTCCCCTATTGGGTCATGGCGCTTTTCCTCTCGGGTATCACCCTGGGCATCTTCCCGCTTATCTGGTGGCACAGAATCTGCAACCGCATCGGTGCTCTCGGTCCCTCCAACGGTTTTTCGGCCGGCACTTTCTGGGGATGGAACGTCCTGGGCTGCCTCATCCTCGTAGGTCCGCTCGTCTTCCTGTGGAAGCTGTGCAACGCACTGAACTCGCTCCCCAAAAGCGCATAAGGCAGACAGATTGAACGACAAACGCTAACAGAGGCAGCTCCACGACGGGGCTGCCTCTGCTGCCCTACATGCCGGGCACGTCGGCCCCCTCTTGCCGACGGCGAAAAGCACGAAGCACGCTCCGGGCTGCCTATAAACGACCTTTGGCCGGCCACAATTTTGGCAAATCAGCCGAAAAATGTATTTTTGCAAATGCTATCATGCTTTCTCTCGGCATTTACCAAAACCTTATAACCTTATAGCTATGATGAAAACCAGCGTTTTTGGAAACTGCAAAGCATTCCTCCGGCACATGCTGCCGGCAGTTGCCCTGCTCGTTTCCGCTCCTGTAACCCTGCAAGCGCAAGTAAACGAAAAACCCTTTGTAACCCCCGAAATATCCGAGTGGCAGGGAGCTGCAGGGAGCACCCTACCCTCCGGCCGGTTGGTGGTGAAAGGAAAGAAACAGCAGGTGATGCCTGCCGCCGAGCGGTTTATGGCCGACTACGCCGCACTGACCGGTCAGTCCCTGGAACTGGCAAAGGGGAAAGCCCGCCCGGGCGACATCGTCTTTGAATGGACATCGGCCGTCAAAGGCGAGGAAGCCTACCGGCTGCACATCGGCGAAACCATCACCCTCCAGGCTTCGGCACACCGCGGAATGGTGTGGGGCGCAGCCACACTGCTGCAACTGACCGAGCAGAGCAAAGACCATTCCCTGCCGCGAGGCATTGCCACAGACCAACCGCACTACGCCCTGCGCGGCTTCATGTTGGACTGCGGACGGAAGTACATCCCCATGTCCTACCTGAGAAACCTGGTCAAGGTCATGTCCTACTACAAAATGAACACCCTGCAGGTCCACCTCAACGACAATGGTTTCAAACAGTACTTCAACGATGACTGGGCGCAGACACAAGCTGCATTCCGCTTGGAGTGTGACACCTATCCCGGCCTGACGGCTCCCGAACACTACACGAAACAGGAATTTATCGCCCTGCAGGAACTGGCCGACTCCTGCGGCGTCGAGATCATCCCCGAGATTGACGTTCCGGCCCACTCGCTGGCATTCACGCAATACAAGCCGGAAATCGCATCGGCCGACTACGGCATGGACCATCTGGACCTGTTCAATCCCGAAACCTACACCTTCGTGGACGGCCTGTTCCGCGAATATCTCGAAGGCAAACAACCCGTCTTCCGCGGCAAACGCGTGCACATCGGCACAGACGAATACAGCAACGCAAAGCGGGAAGTGGTGGAAAAATTCCGTGAATTTACCGACCACTATATACGTTTCGTGGAAAGTTATGGGAAGCAGGCGGTCTGCTGGGGCGCCCTGACGCACGCCAAAGGCTCTACGCCGGTAAAGTCCGACAATGTGGTGATGAACATATGGTACAACGGCTACGCCGACCCCGTGGACATGAAGAAGCAGGGCTACCAGCTGGTGAGCATCCCCGACGGCTACGTCTACATCGTACCGGCTGCGGGCTACTACTACGACTACCTGAACTGCCAGTACCTGTATGAACACTGGACACCCGCCAACATCGGCGGCGCCACCTTTGAGGCCGACGACCCGGCAGTATTGGGCGGTATGTTTGCCGTATGGAACGACCACCCGGGCAACGGTATCACGGTCAAAGATATCCACCACCGCGTATTCCCGGCCCTGCAGACACTATCCGTCAAGTGCTGGAACGCCGGAAATACGACCCTGTCCTACGCAGACTTCAAGCAGCACGCCGACGGCCTGCGCGAAGCGCCCACAGTGAACGAACTGGGCCGCCTGGGCACTCCCCACAGCGAAGTATTTGCCCGGGAGCACGTACAGCCGGGCGAAAGCCTGCCTGTCAAGGAGGTGGGTTTCGACTATACCGTGCAGTTTGACATCGAACTGACCGAAGCAGCCCGGCCCGGCACCGTTCTCTTTGCATCGGACAACGCCATCGTCTACCTGTCCGACCCCAAAACCGGCCTGTTGGGCTTTGCACACGAAAACTACCTCAACACGTTCAACTATACCGTGCCTGTAGGCGAAAAAGTGACCCTGGCATTCGAGGGCGACAACCATGCCACAAAACTCTACGTCAACGGACAGCATCGCCAAACCCTTGACGCCGTCACCCTCTACGTGATGAAACCCGGCGACAAAGCTACTTTCCTGCAACCCAGTGCCGACCCGTTCGTTCCCACCGTGTACAAGCCGTCCGCACAAATGCACTACCAGCGCACCTTGTTCTTCCCGCTGCAAAAGGCAGGGGACTTCAAAGGCCAAATATCGGCACTCAAAGTGTTGAACTACAAGGCACACTAAGCGGACTGCTCGACTAAAGCATGCAGTCCGGACTGCGGATGTTCCGGCACAGGAACACCCGCACGCAAGGCCAAATATTTTTTCGCAAAAGAGGAAGTTTCCCGACGAAACTTCCTCTTTTCTTTGCAACCCACCCAAGTCGAGGACCGATGAACAGTTGGTGAACAGTTGGGACGGCCAACTATACACCCATAGATTCTTGTAAAACAAATAATTACAGCACCCGGTGTATAGTTTACAGTATTTTTTAGGCATTAAAGCCGTAATACGCGTGCGCGAGGAGGACTTCGCCCCCTCTGTCGCCCCCGTCACAGACAATCCTTTCTGCACAAAAATAAAAATTTCAAAAAAAACTTTGTCCATCGGTTTACTATTCCTACCTTTGCATAAGATAGGCTACAATGCGTATACTTCCGGCAACAAGCATACGCCGAATGGTCCGGCCGGTCCGGCACAACAGAGAGGCAGCATAAGACACATCACCATGCCTCCCGCCACCCGATACCGGCAAGCAGATACCGCCTATCGCTCTATCTTACAATACTTTTCAACCATTACACTGTTTCTCTATGAACTCAGCAACAGAAAAGCGGGAACGTGAAGAAGGAATGAGCTTGGAACAATATGGTTTGCTCTTCCTCTCACATTGGTATTATTTCGTGGCTTCTGCAATAATTGCGGTGGCTATTGCCGTGTATTACATCATGCAGACAACGCCCATCTACACCCGTAGTGCGCAGTTACTTATCAAGGACGATGAAAACGGCAAGACTTCTTCAGCCGTGCAAGACTTCAAGGATTTGGGTTTGGTGGCTTCAAGCTCCAACATCAACAATGAAGTACTGACGCTGAGCGCCCCCGTCATGATGGAGGAGGTGGTACGCCGCCTGCATCTGGACCAGCAAATGATTGTGGAAGAGGGACTGCACACACGCCCGCTCTACAACGATGCCCCTGTATCGGTGCAGTTTGCCGCCCCACTGCCCGATGATGCTGCCTTCATGTTCAAGATGGTACTGAGAAGCCGCAACGAAGCAGAACTGAGCGACTTCAACCTGCATAATCAGGAAGTAAAAAAGACTATAAAAGTCAAAATCGACGGCCCCGAGGTGCAAACGCCGGCCGGCAAGCTCACAGTGAAGGCCACGCCCTCTTGGGACAACGCATTCATCGGCACTGAAATCACCATCTGCAAATATCCGCTGAAGAGTGTCTCGGGTATGTACTCCGGCCGCCTGAGCGTAGACCTGAGCGACAAGGAAAGTACCGTCCTCAACTTGAGCATGTCGGACGAAAATCCCGACCGTGCCAGCGACGTCCTGATGACATTGGTGGATGTCTACAACGAACACTGGATAGCCGACAAGAACCGCGTGGCCGAAAGCACTTACCAATTCATTACCGACCGACTGGAAGCCATCACCAAGGAACTGGGCGACGTGGACGAGCAGATTTCGGACTACAAGAGCGAGAACCTGCTGCCGGACGTAGCCGCATCGCTGGCCAAGGACATGCAGCAGAGCACCAAGAACTACGACAACCTGCTCAACCTGAACAACCAACTGGCCATGGCACGCTTTGTGCGCGAATACCTGACCGATAAGAATAAGAAGGACATGCTCCTGCCCGCCAATGTGGGCATTGCCTCAAGCGGTGTGGAGAACATGATCAGCGAATACAACCGCTGCCTGCTGGAAAGAATGAGTCTGGTGGAAAACTCCGGCGAGGACAACTTTGCCGTGCGCGACCTGGACCGCCGTCTGGCTTCACAAAAAACGGCTATCATCCGATCGATTGACAATCTGATAGAGCAGCTCAATCGCCAAATCGCCAACATCGAACGCTCGGAGCGCGAAATCAACGGCCAGATAGCCTCGAAGCCCGGACAGGTGAAGACCCTGCAATCGGTGGAACGACAACAGAAAGTAAAGGAAGCACTCTATATCTTCTTGCTGCAAAAACGCGAAGAAAACGAGCTGAGCCGTACGTTCACAGCCTCGAACTCGAGCGTCATTCAGCCTCCTATCGGCAGCAATGCACCTGCGGCTCCACGCAAAAATATGATTTTGCTGGTGGCCTTCCTGATTGGATTGGGCCTGCCGGGCGTCCTGCTCTATCTGCGTGAGGCTCTCAACCACACCATTCGCGGCCGCAAAGACCTGGAAGTCATTGATGTGCCTCTGGTCGGCGAAATCCCGCAAATGGGTCGGAAAAAACATTGGTGGCAGCGCAAGCAGCGCCAAGAACGCCAAGTGGTGGTGCAGGAGGGCAACCGCAACATCATCAACGAATCGTTCCGACTGGTTCGCACGAAGCTGGAATACTTCATGGGAACCGACCCGAACACAAAGGTCGTCATGATAACCTCGTTCAACCCCGGCAGCGGAAAATCATTCATCACAGCCAACCTGGGTGTCACCTATGCCCTGCGCAATACACACGTGCTGTTAGTCGACTGCGACGTTCGCCACTGCTCTCTGAGCGGCATGCAACCGAACAAAGTAAAGAGCGGACTCACCTCCTACCTGAGCGGCATAACGGACGACTGGAAAGAGGTTGTCATGCAGGATGCCTTCCACAAGGGCTGCGACCTGATGCCCGTCGGCATCATACCGCCCAACCCCACCGAGCTGTTGCAGTCGCCTAAAATGCAGACCCTCCTCGAGGAACTGCGCAAACATTATGATTTAATTATTCTGGACTGTCCGCCCATCGAGATCGTGGCCGACGCTGGCATCTTGAAAAAATACGCCGACGTAACACTGTTCGTGGTACGCGCAGGCTTGATGGACCGCCGCGTACTGGGCGACGTCGAGGAACTCTACCACGACAACAAATACAACAAGCTGGCCATCCTGCTCAACGGCACGGAATACATATCCGGCAAATACGGACGCTACCGTTACGGATATGGATATGGATATGGGTATGGATACGGCTACGGGTACGCAAACAAATATCACGAGAAGGAATAAGGACACCACTTCACCCGATTTCCTTACCACAACCCGCCGCCACCCTATCCCTCCCCAAACGCCACGTAACCCGTAGGCGCCGGATGGACGCACACAATGAAGCAATACAACCCAACTGACAATATGGAAACCATACAAGTAAGGGACCGCTCGTTCGCACCCTTCCTCTCAGCCGAAGAAATCCAGACTCGTGTAGCAGAGTTAGGCGCAAAAATCAGCGCGGAACTACAAGGAAAGCGCCCATTGTTCCTGGCCGTCCTCAGCGGTTCCTTTATATTCGCTGCCGACTTGCTTCGGGCCATCAGCATCCCCTGCGAAATTGCCTTTATCCGCGTCTCCTCCTATGAGGGCACGGGTTCCACCGGACAGGTAAAGCAATTGATGGGACTGAAAGAGGACATCGCGGGACGCACCGTGGTCGTGGTGGAGGATATCATCGACTCGGGACTGACTATGAAAGAGCTGCTGGGCATCCTGGTAGAGAAAAATCCGGCGGAAGTCAAGATAGCCTCGCTGCTCGTGAAGCCCGGCAACATGCAAGTGGAGCTGGACATCCCCTATCGCTGCTTTGACATCCCCAACGACTTCATCGTCGGTTATGGCTTAGACTACGACGGCGAAGGCAGAAACCTGCCGGCCATCTACAAAGTCACAGAGTAAACCCTCCAGGGAGAGAAGGACCCTGTCATAAGACAACCTCATCACCATACAGCACTTAACAAAAATCATATACATGAAGAATATCGTCATCTTCGGCGCGCCGGGCTCCGGAAAAGGCACCCAAAGTGCCTTGCTCGTGGAAAAATACGGCTTTAAGCATATCTCGACCGGCGACGTGCTGCGTGCCGAAATAAAACAAGGTACCGAACTGGGCAAAACCGCCCAAAGTTATATCGACAACGGAAAACTGATTCCCGATGCGCTCATGGTGGACATCCTGGCCAGCGTATACGATGGCATGTGCCCCTGCGAGGGCGTCATCTTCGATGGTTTCCCACGCACCGTGCCCCAAGCCGAGGCGCTGAAAAGCATGCTGGCCCAACGCGGCACGGAGGTGTCGGCAATGCTCGAACTGGATGTGCCCGACGAAATGCTGATGGAGCGCCTGGTCAACCGCGGCAAGACCTCGGGACGCGCTGACGACAATGCCGAAACCATCCGTAAACGCTTGGATGTCTACAACAACCAAACGGCACCCCTCATCGAATGGTACGAAAAAGAGGGAAAACGCAACGCCGTCAAAGGTTACGGCGAAATAGAGGAAATCAATGCGGCCCTCTGTGCTGTAATTGACAATCTATAAGCCGGGAGCGACCTCCCGCATCCCCTTACAACAAGGCTGTTTACGCAGAAAAATGAGCAAACAGCCTTGTCATTGTATACGGACGCAACCGGGCAGAAAACGGCCAGCCCTCTGCGCCGACGAGCGACCCTGTGCGCTGACGCAGGTCCTTAACTCCTGCCATCCCAATACGACAACCGTTCAACAGAACCCATACCCAAAAACACTATGCCTGAAAGCAATTTTGCCGATTACGTGAAAATATACTGCCGCTCGGGAAAGGGCGGACGCGGCTCCATGCACCTGCACCGCGCAAAGTACCAACCCAACGGCGGACCCGACGGCGGTGACGGCGGACGAGGCGGACACGTCTACCTGCGCGCCAACCACAACTACTGGACCCTGCTTCACCTGCGCTACGAGCGACATGTTTTTGCCGGAAACGGCGGTAATGGCTCGAAATGCTGCTCCCACGGCTCGGATGGAGAAGATAAATACATCGAAGTGCCCTGTGGTACCGTGGCCTACGACGCCGAAACCGGCAAATACCTGTGTGATGTGGTCGAAGACGGACAAACCGTCATGCTGCTGAAAGGCGGACGCGGCGGATTGGGCAACTGGCAATTTAGAACCAGCACCAACCAGACACCCCGCTACGCACAGCCCGGCGAGCCCATGCAGGAAATGATGATTATCCTGGAGCTGAAACTGCTGGCCGACGTGGGACTGGTGGGATTTCCGAATGCAGGCAAATCTACCCTCCTGTCCTCACTCTCTTCAGCCCGCCCAAAAATTGCCAACTACCCCTTCACCACGCTGGAACCCAACTTGGGCATTGTCCCCTACCGCGACGGAAAATCATTCGTGATGGCCGACATTCCGGGAATTATCGAAGGCGCAGCCGAAGGCCGAGGGCTCGGACTTCGCTTCCTGCGACACATCGAGCGCAACTCCCTGCTTCTCTTTATGGTGCCGGGCGACACGGAGCACATCCGCCGAGAATATGAAATCCTGCTCGGAGAACTGCAGAAGTTCAATCCCGGTATGCTTGACAAGCACCGGATTTTGGCGGTGACAAAAGCAGATTTACTGGACGAGGAACTAATCGAAATGCTTCGCGAAGAGCTGCCCGAGGATTTGCCCGTAGTATTTATTTCTGCCGTTACAGGACAAGGTTTGACCGAGCTAAAGGACCTCTTGTGGAAAGAACTGAACAGCGAAAGCAACAAACTTCAATCGCTGACCGCAAGCGACATGCTGGTGCACCGCGACCGCGAAATCAACACCTTTGTAAATGATTTTGCCGACTGGGAAGACGACTCCCTTGACGACAAAGACGCCGAGGAAGACGAAGAAGCGGAACTTTACGACCTGGAAGAACTGGAAGATGAGTAAAAGCCTCCCAAATAGTGAGCATCCAATACTGACGGAGTACGACTTGGCGGCCGGCATCAGGGCTTTCAGCACAGAAAGAATGACCACCGCAGGAAATACAGACTCCGAACCAAGTCCGTACGACGCCTTTAATATTACGCATTACTGCGGCGATACCCCGCAACACGTCCTTCATTGCCGCGAAATGCTCTGTCGCACACTGGGCATAGCCGACGAAAAGCTCATTCTGCCCCGACAGACACACGGCACCAAGGTCCTGCGGGTCGACAAAGCCTTTTTAGGAAAAAGTATCGCCGACCGACAGGCTGCCCTCGAGGGCGTTGATGCCATCTACACGACGGAAACAGACACCTGTATCGGCGTTTCCACCGCCGACTGCGTACCTATTTTGCTCTGCGACACACGCAGCGGCGTGATTGCAGCCATCCATGCCGGCTGGCGAGGCGTAAGGGCAAACATCATCGGCGCTACTTTTCAGCAGCTACGCGAAATTCCTGATTTTCAAGCCGGCAATGTATGCGCAGCCGTTGGTCCGTCCATTTCAAAGGAGGCTTTCGAAGTCGGCGACGAGGTATACGAAGCCTTTGCTCAAGCCCAATTTCCCATGCCGCAAATAGCGGAGCGACTCAACGGTAAATGGCACATCGATCTGTGGGCAGCCGTCTGCCTGCAACTGCTGCAGGAGGACGTAGCCCTGGACAAAATCAAAATAAGCGGCATCTGCACTTGGCAAAGTACGACCCGCTTCTTCTCGGCACGAAGACTGGGGCTGCATTCCGGCAGGATTTTCAACGGTATTTTGAGAAAATCCACACCGGAAGGCACTGCGTAGCCACTATCCGGGCGGCAATTTCTCCCTGCCGCCACATCCATGTAAAAGTATTACTGCAACGACTGCGCAAAAAGCACTGCAACACAAGGAGTATTCCCAAAAAAATGTTTACCTTTGCAATTGATATAAGTAAACAACCAAATGGGAATACTATCTAACATATTCAAAAAGAAAGGAACTGACGGCGAAAAAGGCTGGCGCGTCGGGGGCATGGAGGACTTCATGACCCTGATTCGCGTCTACTACCAAGCCGTGATGGCTGCCCAATTGGGCATCAGCAACTTGGCAGCTCTGCCCGACTTGCGCGTCTTCAAGCAGACCCTGCACGTCCCGACGCTCAACAACAAGTTAGGACTGGGCGAAAAGAACCGCTGCAAGAAAATGCTGGAGGAAATCTACGGCATTTCAGACGGCTTCTTCAAGGAAATCGACAAGAGTATCAAGCGAAATTGCCGCACCGTGAATGACGTGCGCAGCTATTTCATCGTGTTCCAAGGCTTCAGCCAAGACCTCATGATGCTGATGGGCAATCTGATGAAATGGAAATTCCGCGTGCCGGGCTTCCTGAAAAATGCCCTCCGCACCATGACCCAAAAGACGGTCAACGATATTCTGCACCGCGACAACTGGAAAAAGGACGATGTACGCAAGGCCTGCCTCGGCATCCGTCAATACCAAGGCAAATTAGGCTATAGCGATGAATGGATCAGCGAATACGTCTTCAACATCATCATCCTGGCCAAGCGCGAACCCAAGCCCAAAGACGCTGATACGGACAAGCTGAAAAAATAAAGGGCTTCCAAAACAAATTCTCTCCCCCCTAAACATCACCTCCAACCCCACGCGATATGACTATACAGGAAGAACAAGCCTTACATCGCTTTGAAACGAGGGTCAGACAGCTGATTCTCAGCTACAGGGAGCTGCAAGCCGAAAACCAACAGCTGAAAAAAGCTGTCAGCGACGGTAAGGCGGCCATGGAGGAGCTGCGCAGGGAAAACAAAGCCTTGCAGGCTGACTACAACAACCTGAAACTGGCACGCATGATAGCCGTCAACAGCGAAGACCAGCAAGCTGCCAAAAACAGGTTGGCCAAAATCATCCGCGAGGTGGACAAATGCATCGCACTACTCAACGTGTAGTGCCATCCGCAAGCCTACCTCACCTCTCCCACCCCCTCGCTCGTACAACCATGGACGAAAAGCAAGACGACAGATTTGTCATACAACTCAGAATCGGCAAACAATATTATCCCATCAACATCCTGCGCACACAGGAGGAGGTATTTCGTGCCGCTGCAGCAGACATCAATGACAAACTGCAACGCTACGAAAGCAAATACCCCTACCAGGGCAGCGAGAAATATATGTCGATGACATTGCTCGACTTTGCCGTGCGCGTCATTCAGCTCGAAAAGGACAAATCCACCGAGCCGTTCGTGAAGACTTTCACCACATTGGCCGAAGAAATCGAGCAGGCCATGACCGCGCCCTCGGACGAAACGGAAACAGACAAGGAGGCATAAGCTGCTTCCGCCTTTCTGCTCCTGTCAACACAAGCGAGGAAACGCAGCAAGAGCCAGGGAGAACGGATGAAAGAGGCCGGCACAAGCCCCAAAGGCCTGACCTCACACCCGAAAACCAATTACTTCCCCAATTAAAAACCCCATCTAATCGAATTACTGCAACATGGATACATTCATCTACATCCTGGCCGCCCTCATCGTCGGCGCAGCAGGCGGATACACGTTCTTCAGATACATTCTGAGGAAGAAGTACAACCGTATGATTGACGAAGCCAACAAAGAAGCCGATGTCATCAAGGAGAAAAAGCTACTTGAGGTAAAAGAGAAGTTCCTCAATAAGAAAGCAGAGCTGGAAAAGGAAGTGGGACAACGCAACCAGCGCATCCTGCAAGCCGAAAACAAACTGAAACAGCGCGAGATCAGCCTCAACCAAAGGCAGGACGACCTGACGCGCCGCAAGTCGGAACTGGACAGCGCCCAAAACCGCCTGCAAAACCGCGAGCAAATGCTCAACAACCGCCAGCAAGAGCTGGACAAAATGGAAATGCAGGAACGCGAAAAGCTTGAAGAATTGAGCGGACTGTCGGCCGAAGAAGCCAAGAAGCGCCTGATCGACTCGCTCAAGGATGAAGCACGCAGCGACGCCCAGTCCTACATCAATGAAATCATGGACGACGCCAAGCTCACGGCCAACAAAGAAGCCAAACGCATCGTCATCCAAAGCATACAGCGCGTAGCCACCGAGACAGCCATCGAAAACAGCGTCACCGTCTTCCACATCGACAACGACGAAGTGAAAGGCCGCATCATCGGCCGCGAAGGTCGCAACATCCGCGCACTGGAAGCTGCTACCGGCGTGGAAATCGTCGTCGACGACACCCCCGAGGCCATTGTCATCTCGGCATTCGATCCCGTGCGCCGCGAAATCTGCCGCCTCGCCCTGCACCAGCTCATCACCGACGGACGCATCCACCCTGCCCGCATCGAAGAAGTCGTGGCCAAGGTGAAGAAACAAGTCGAAGAGGAGGTTATCGAAACGGGTAAGCGCACCGCCATCGACCTGGGCATCCACGGGCTGCATCCCGAACTGGTTCGCATCGTGGGTAAGATGAAGTACCGCTCCTCCTACGGGCAGAACCTGCTGCAGCACGCCCGCGAAACGGCCAACCTCTGCTCCGTCATGGCCGCCGAATTGGGTCTGAATCCGAAAAAAGCCAAGCGCGCCGGTCTTCTGCACGACATCGGCAAGGTGCCCGACGAGGAGAGCGAACTGCCGCACGCACTTTATGGTGCCAAACTGGCTGAGAAATTCAAGGAAAAGCCCGAAATCTGCAACGCCATCGGCGCACACCACGACGAACTGGAGATGACCACGCTGTTAGCCCCCATCGTGCAGGTGTGTGATGCCATCAGCGGCGCACGTCCCGGTGCACGTCGGGAAATCGTGGAGGCTTACATCAAGCGCCTGAACGATTTGGAGCGCATCGCCATGTCCTATCCCGGTGTAACCAAGACCTATGCCATTCAGGCCGGCCGCGAACTGCGCGTCATCGTCGGTGCCGACAAGGTGGACGACAAGCAAATCGAGAGCCTCAGCAACGACATCGCCCGCCAAATCCAGGACGAAATGACCTATCCCGGACAGGTGAAAATCACGGTCATCCGCGAGACACGCTCCGTCAGCTACGCGAAATAAGCATTCTGACCTCCATACATCTATATACACGACGCCTCCCGAAGATTTCGGGAGGCGTCGCTTGTATCGTGGAGACAGGCAGACTTCGCGCCGCTGCAGGAAGAGCGAGGTGGCGAAAAAGTCCGGCGTCCATGGTTTCGGGGTGTTTGGCAAAGCAGCCCGGCTGGTCATGCCTTGCAATTCCCATCGCCTGCATTCGGAGGAATGGTGTAGGGCAGGCATCCGGCCCCGCCCTACATAGACTGCGCTGTGGTTGGTCGAAAGAGAAGATTCGTGCAACTCGGCCCAAATTCGGCCCGCGCCGTTGCCGGCGCGAACATGGTTAGTCGGTGCTAAGCATTCGCAGCCCCGCGCCTCTTTTTTGCGCGGGGCAAATAAAACCAATGAATCAAATAAATCGAATCATTCTA
>SFCP01000012.1 GCA_004558535.1 Bacteroidales bacterium
GGACTTAGCGTGGGATGGCGAATATGCCAAGCGTTTCCGCGTGCAGCTCTACGAGCCGTATAGCGAACGCGACTGTACAAATGCGGGACTACACATCAATCCGCATACCAACCTGAACAATCCCACCGGCATCATCGGCAAGGAGCGTGATGTCCTCTACGTGATGGTCGGCGGTGATATCCAAGAAGGTGCGTCACTTTACTTGGGTGCCTATTCGGGACACGGACAGGGCGGCGCCTACAACGATGGTGTAGCGCTGCACAAGGGTTTGAACGTGGTGCCCATCTGGGCCGACAAGCAGTGGACCTGCATCTACTACACCGTACCAACTCTACAGGATTATACAGCCGGTGAAAACATTGCAGGGTCCAATAAGCGGTATGACATCACCACGTTCCCCGACCTCAAAATTCACATCGAAGGCGGTTACGTCAACGGCTACTACAACGCTGTGGGCGATGACCTGTGGGCACACAATGCCGCCACAACGGGCTGCGACGACGGACGCGACCTGAACAGCATCGCTACGACACTGACAAAGGCAGACGGCACCATTACGCCGGCCAACGACAACCTGCTGCAAACGAACGACGTCTATCCGAAAGGTGACAACGAGGCAGACTGGGACTACATCGCAGCACGCAATGTGCTGGACGACTTGACCATCCTGGGTCGCTACATGGTGTTCCAGTTCTGCTTCAATTCGCCCGAGGATAACAATCCCCAATACAGCACGAACTATTGGTTTACGAAACCTTTGGAAGGCACGCGTCGCGTCAATATCTGCGACTGGCTGGAGCGCTGGGACCGCATCATGATGAGCGAACGGCTGATGATGGGATTGCTGAGCGAGCAGGAGGTGGCCGAGGCCAATGCACGCTACCACGCCTGGAATACGGCGTTCGGCAGCATTCCGGCAAACCATGACATTTTCCGCTACACCGGCAATGAAACCCAAAACCCGTATGCCTGCAATTACAGCAAATACTACCGCATGCACGGTCTGGGCATCACGATGGATACCGGCTACATGTCCGGCGGATGGAACAGCAGCAACTATCATTACAACACGTTGGCAGACATTATCGGCAAGATGACGGAAGAAAGCAGCACGGGTGGTGTCTGCTGGGGACCTGCCCACGAAATCGGCCACCAACACCAGGCACCGCTCAACATGCGCGGACTGACGGAGGTTTCGAATAACTTCTTCAGCAACGTGGCTGTATGGTACGACGGCCGCGGAACCAGCCGCACGGCTGAGGGACAGGGCGATTTGAGCAACGTACTCAACGCCTACAGCCAAGACGGAAACGACTTTTACACCAACAACATTTGGGCACAAACGCAGATGTACTACAAATTGTGGCTTTACTACCACTTGGTGGGCCACAACACCGCTTTCGCTCCTACTTTGGTTGAGATGCTGCGTCAGGACCCGATGATCATCCAGTACAATCAGGCCGGCGCCACTTCGCTCCTGCATTTCTATAAAAAGGTCTGCGATGCAGCACAAGAAGACCTGACGGACTTCTTCCGCGCCTACGGTTTCCTGGAAGTGATGGACCATCGCTATGTGGGTGACTACTCTTCTGCCGAATACACACAGACGCAAGAAGACATCGATGCCGCCATAGCCTATGTGAAAGCCAAAAACTATCGCGCGAATGTAGAGATACTCTTTATCAATGACTATACGACGGGGGTTACTTACATGAAGCACGACGGAGAGACAGCACGACGGCTGTGGGACGGCAATACCTATTCCGACCTCGGCTCCTTCCAAGCATATGAAAGCGGATCGACTGCGAACGGCACGTACACAATGACTGCTGCGAACGGACAGGTGACGATGAGCGGAGCCACCGGCGGCGTGGGCTTTGTCATTCGCGACGCTGAGGGCAACTTGCTGGCTTTCTCCTCGGACTATACCTTCCCCGTCAATGATGCCACGATGGCAGCCATCGGCACCGGCACAGCGGTGCTGCAGAGCGTAGCTGCCAATGGCACCGTCACGGAAATCACCTACGACGGCAGTTCGGCTGCAATCAGCCTGCTCTCCGGCTTGCTCACCACCGTGAAGACCCTCCTCGACGGTGATACGGATAATGGCGGCGATGACGGAAAAAGCTATACAAAACCCGGTCTGTATAAGGCGAACAACGCCCACTACACGGCTCTGGCCAGCAAATACACCGAGACAGAGGAAATCTACGTCAATGGCAATGTAGCCCAGTACATGGCGGCATATACCGCACTCAAGGACTGCTATGATGCTCTGCTGGCTGACGAATACGCCACCGTAGCCCTGCAATCGGGCAACAAATATACCATCCGCTGCAAGGGCCGCAACCAAACCTACATGTATCTTAACTCCGAGACGAGCGGCGAGACGACCACCTACAAAGTAGCTTGCACAACTACCTTGCCCGCGTCCACGGACGACAACTACAATGCGTTCCTGTGGAGTGTAGAGGAAACCGGTACCGCAGGCAAATACTACCTGAAGAACGCCTCCGGCGAAAATCTGTACGTGCTGACCGTCAGCGCAGAAAGCAAAGAGCAATTCCAGTGTGGTTCTGCAAAGTATGCCTTTAGCATTCAGCAGGTGGCCACAGGCTCGAATTACTTCACCCTCTACCACAGCAAACCGAGCACTTACATGAATGCTGCTGGCAATAACGGGAACGTTGTGTCTTGGAACAGTTCCACTGACAACAATTCCCAATGGGCTTTTACCCTCGTGGAAGCTGATGCAACAGCCAAAGCCCGTATCTTATTGGAGGAAATGGAAAGCAATACCCGCACGCTGCTGGAGAGCATGGCCATGATGGGCGTGAAGGGTCCGCTGTATATGAGCACCTTCCGCATCACCTCCAATTCCGTAGAGCAGGGACATGGTACGGAATTGCTCGTTGACGGCGATGCAAGCACCTATTTCCACTCAAATTGGAGCACGAGTTCTGCTTCGTCCAATCTGGGCGAAGACCACTATTTGCAAATCGATTGCGGTGAAGGCAACGACCTGGAGCAATTCCAGTTCAATTACATCACGCTGCCCAGAGACGCCGGCAATCTGGATGCACCGGCTTCCATCTATGTCTATGGAGGAAATACGGTGGACGGGGATGGCAACGTGACCGACCTTACGTACATTACCAAACTCAGCAAGGACGATACAGAAAATCCTTTGCCCTGCATTTCTCGCGCGCAGTCCTATACCTCTCCCGTTATTGGCACAGCCGGCAGTTCCTATCGATATATTCGTCTGACCGTGAAAAACGCCACCAAGGACAATGCCGTAGCGAACGGTACGCTGAACGGCCATCATTGGTTCGGTCTGGCCGAACTGGGCTTGTCGAGAGCCAGCAGTAAGCTCTATGCCAGCGACAACCGCTACACCACCATGACAGATGCAAAGTACGTAGCCGCTGCCAATGCCCTGGGCGATGCCGCTGTCTGCCTGGCAAACGCGAATGCCACAGCGTCCGAACTGAGCGCAGCCTACGATGCCCTTTCCGCGCAGTACACGATTCTGCTGACTGCCTATAACGCTGCCGAGAATGAGGAATTGAATGCTGCTCGAGAAGCTTTGCAAAGCGTAATCGACCAAACACAGTCCTTGTTGAATGAATGTGGAATCATTAGCAAATCGGGGAGTGTAGCCCTGCAGTGTAACGACGCTAACGGCGCCTACTACATTTCCTCGAATGCCGACCAAAACAATGGCGGTGGAAACAGGGACGGCGGTGGAGTGGCAGCCTTGCTGGATACTGACCTGACTTCTTACTTCCACAGCCGCTGGGGCGGTACCGTAGTCAACGAGGACCATTACCTGCAAGTGGATATGGGCAGCTTGGATGCTCTGACGGACTTTACCTTTGGTTATACTGTACGACAAGTTGATAACACAAATAATACTTCTCCGCACCCCACGATTATAAAAGTGTACGGCAGCAATGATGGAGCTGATTTTTCAACTTTGTTGGGCACGTTTAAGAAAACAGATGCCACCAATCCTTTGCCTGCCTATACGGCAAGTGGTGCTTCCTGGACTTCCACCGAGATTCAATCCGCCACTCCCTATCGCTATGTGCGCTTTGTCGTGACCGAGAGCGACGGCCCTGGAAATGAAACTTTTGGTAATCATTATTTCTTTGCCATGGGTACGTTCAGTCTGACCAAGTCTGAAACCAAAGTCATCCTCAGTGAAAACTGTGGCTTGGCTACCGAACAGGATTTGCTCGACACCGATGATGCCCTGCAGTCTGCCATTGCAGCCAAGTCGATAGCTACGATGGTGGATCAGCTGACTGCCGCACAAACCGCCCTGCAAGCACAGTATGACGCCCTGTGGGCTGCCAAGAACAGTGTCAGCACCGCTGACCTTGAAACAGCTGTCGCCAGCCTGCAGTCCCTTTACGAGAGCTGCTTCAGCGATGCCGAATGCACTATGATTAAGGACGAATACAATGGTTCCATCAACTTGACACAGCCCCTCCTTGAAGAGGTGAATACTGCCATCACGACAGCACAGACTCTCATTGACGCAACTCTGCATACTGAAGAACAAGTTAATGAGCAGCAAGCAGCCATCGAAGCCATGCAGGAACGACTGGAAACGGCGATAGCTTACGTAGGCCTGCCGGTGAAGCTCTCGACAGACGAAAAAAAGGTCTATTACTCCATTACCATCAAACGCGACGGCACACCCGTGCTGGAATACGGCGGAGTGGGTGGCGAAGACAACAAGTTGAAAGTCACCGGCAGTGGATTTGAATACGGCAACAACCTGCAAGCGTTCTATTTCACCAAGGGTACGACCGCTCCGCAGGTATTCATACACACCAAGTCCAACGGCTATATCCTTACTGCACGCATCGTCAACAGCACGTCCGACTTGGCCGAAGGTCCCGGTAAGGTGGCCGGCGTAGATCCCGCCACTGATGAATCCACACTGAGCAGCAAAGAGTGGATTATCGACGCCAATATAAGTAGTAACTACCGCGGTTGGTATAACATCCGCCCCATTCCTCTGGACGGTACCACCACGAATCTCTACATGAGTAACCATGGAGGTGTTGGCTATAATATCGGTTTCTACACCGTTGCCGATGACGGCGGCTCCTGCTTCCGATTCACCGAACAAACCATTTGGGACAAGAGCGAGGCATTCTATCAACTCTACAATTACTATACCCATTCGGTCAAGGTGAATGAAATTATCGAAAGTCAATATATGAGTGATGACCAGGTGGGATATTATAGCGTCGATAAAGCCAATGAATATAATATTGCCTACTCGGCAGCCGCCTTTGCCATAAATAGTGTTTTGAGTGGATCCACGTCCTTCACGGATGAAGATTTTACAACTTTCTATGATGCTTTGGTGGCAGCCAATGTGGCCTTGACGCCCAACCTGCCAGAAGCCGGAAAATACTACGTGCTCCGCTCCGCCTGCACACAAGCTAATTATTGCACCAATGCCTTGGCCTACGTCAATCCGGCCAACGCAACCCAGCAAATATATTGGAGCAAAGACAAGGCGGTAACGGATGCTACGGCCATCTGGACCATCACGCCCAACGGGGACGGAACTTTTGCTGTTCGAAATCTGCACACCGGCACCGCCGTCCGCAAATTCAATGAGCGGCTGACCGATGAAGCGGGCAGCGTCACCCTGACTTCGTTGGACTACAAGACCGGAGAGCTGAAACTCATCGCCAACGGTACAATCATGCATGCACAGGCTGTCGATAACATTATTGTAAGTTGGCCTGCGGACAAGGGCAGTGCATCGGCCTGGAACATCGTAGAAGTGACCGACCTAAGCGCAGTGAGCTATGTCCTGAACATGTCGCAATATGGCTACGCCGGCTTCTATAGCGCCTACCCCGTCAAGATACCCGCGGGTCTGCAAGCCTACTATGTCAAGAAGGATGATGTGACCACAGGTACGGCAGAGAATCCGGGAACGGCCCACCTGACGGAAATCACGGATGTGATACCGGCCAATACGGGTGTCATCCTCTATGGTGCACAAGGCAGTTACGCACTGAACTATACCGCAGACGGCGGTACAGAAGTGAGAGACAATATGCTGGCGGGGTCGCCCTACCTTTGCTACAAGCAGGGCGAGGTAAACACCAAGTACTACCTCTTCGGTGTAAAGAATGGAAAAGTAGGTCTCTATGTGGCTTGGCTGGAGTACACCGCAGATGGCGGCCAGACCATTTCGCAGGAAACGACAGCTGAGGACGGTACGACCACAAACACGAATGTGGATATTAATGATACGGACGAAGGTGGCTACTTCCGCGTAGGAGCCAATAAAATCTACTTGCCCTACACCACTGCAGTACAGGGTGTCTCTGCCTTCCATCTCGACTTCAATACCGGTATGGAAACGTCCATCGACCCCTTGGAACTCCTACCCCGCAATGCCGTCATCTACGACCTGCAGGGACGCCGCATCCACCACATCCTCCACTCCGGTATCTATATCGTCAATGGCGTGAAACGCTATGTACGCACCCGCAATGTTCAACCTTAACCTAAAAATACTACGCTTTACAATGAAAAGAGAATATATTGCACCACTTTCCATCGGTATCGCATTCAGCGCTGAACCCATCCTCGCTTCCGGCACTTCGGGTATAAATACATATTCGGAGCATGCCGATGGTGATTACGTAGATTTGAGCCGCCGTAAGTCCTCATCGGATAATCCTATCTGGAAAGACATGAAGTGACCATTCGGAAGATTGAAAGCCAAGTGCCTCCCGAAGAATTAGGGGAGGCACTTGGATCAACCTGCATAAGTCATAAAAGAAACTACATAGGATTTGACTCGCTCAAACTCCTATGTAGGTTTTCGTATTTCCTGTGCCCGTCCAAACAAGTCGGGCCATACAGTTATTGGGCGTATTCCATTTCGCGCTGCTGCCTCAATGCCGCAAAATCTTTCTTGCGCAACTTGAAGCTGTTTGTCAGGTATTTGTCGCGTACTACCTGATTTTCGGACAATTCCTCGGGAGTACCCTGAAACAGAATGCGGCCTTCGAAGAGCAGATAGGCCCGATCGGTAATACAGAGGGTCTCTTCGACGTTGTGGTCCGTAATCAGGATGCCGATGTTGAGGTCTTTCAGTTCCCAGACGATAAACTGGATGTCCTCTACGGCAATGGGGTCTACACCGGCGAAGGGTTCGTCGAGCATGATAAACTTTGGGTCAATAGCCAGGCAGCGGGCGATTTCCGTGCGGCGTCTTTCACCACCCGAAAGGCGGTCGCCCAGATTTTTGCGGACCTTTTCCAGGCGAAATTTCCGTATGAGGCTCTCCAGCTTGTCCTGCCGATAACTCTTGGGCTGCCCCGTCATTTCCAGCACCGAAGCGATATTGTCCTCTACGGTCATCTTGCGAAATACGGAAGCCTCCTGTGCCAGATAGCCGATACCAGCCCGTGCGCGTTGATAGACGGGATAGTCCGTTATCTCCTGTTCGCCCAGGTAGATGTGGCCCGCGTTGGGAACCACAAAGCCCGTAGTCATGTAAAAAGAGGTCGTCTTGCCGGCACCATTCGGCCCGAGCAATCCTACGATTTCCCCCTGTTTGACATTAAACGAGACATCGTTGACAACCGTACGCTTGCCGTATTTCTTTACAAGCCCCTCGGTGCGAAGCTCCAAGGCTTCCGTGTGGGTATCAGGGTTTTCCATGCGTGATGTGTACGTTTTTTGGTTGTAGAAAAAAAGTAAAGAGAGGAGAGGATGGAAAGGATATAGAGAATATGGAGGATAGAGATGAATAAGGGAACAGCCCTACCCTCCCCTCGATGGACATGAGGCGGTGCCTTTCCCCGCACAGCGAATTGCAGCGGGCCACTAATCTCCGAAGAAAAGCTCCTCCACGGGCTTCCGCTTCTTCTCCTTGGGTTCGTCAGCCGGTTTGCCGATAGGAATCAGTGCCATGGCGATGCAACCCTCGGGCGCCGGAAACGCCGTATCAAGCACCTCGGGCAGGAAATTGCACACCCAGCACGTCCCCCACCCTCGTTCGGCCGCAGCGAGGCACAAGTGTTCCACCGCAATGGCTGCATCTATATCGCCATGCGGTTTGCCGTCGACACGGCGCACCCATTCCTGTGCAGTGTCCCGATACACAATGAAGCAGGCAGGTGCCGTGCGAAACCATTCCCGGTCATAGCAGGCCGAAAGCCGTTGCAAATCTGCATCGTCACAGACATAGCGAAAGCGAAGGGGCTGGAAGTTGACAGCCGAGGGCGCCATGCGCACACATTCGCGGATGTAATCCAAATCAGCAGCCGAGGGCTTCTCGGCAGTGAACGCACGCACAGAGCGGCGTGCTTGACAAAGCGAAAGGAAATCGTTCATGTATCCATCATTGTCGGGGGAGAACCATGCGTGTCAGTCTTCCCGCAATTCACATTAGGTTGCCCGTAGCATACGCCACTTCGAGCGAGAGGACTTATTTCTTCTTGTACCGCTTATTCAGTCCTGCCACCACTTCATCCGTGATGTTCATGGCCGGTGTAGCGTACAGGATGTTATCGCCCATCTTGCTAAAGATCATAGCATATCCGTGCGACTTGTTGTATTCGCTGATAAAGTTTTGTATGCTGTCATGCAGAGCTTTGTTGAAATCATCCTGCTCTTTCTGGAAGGCGGCGGCATAATTGGCTTGCTTGGTTTGCAGGTTGTTCTGCTTGGCAATCACAGCATTTTGTGCAGCAAGTGCCTGTGCTTCCGTGGTATAGGTGCCGTTTTGCATCTTTTGCTGGAAATCCGTGGCAGCTTTTTCCAGTTCGTTGCCCAGGCGGGTGATTTCATTCTCGTACTGCTTGCTTTTGGCCTCCAGTGCAGCCTTGGCATCTATGAAGTACTGGTAGTGCTCTTGCAGGGAGTCTAAGTCAACATAGGCAAAGGAGCCTGGCGCAGCGGGCTGTGCGGGGGCAGCTTTCGGCTGGGCAGGATTTTCCTTCTCGCCGTTACCACAAGCAGTCATTGTAAGTGCAAGGAGGACTGGCAATGCAAGCTTAGTAATCTGGATAGTTCTCATTTTCTATAGGTTTGATTATTAATTTATTCTCTGTAGATATTTTTACACAATTGGCAGCGTCGCCTTCCCGTATCTACCACGGCAGGCCGCCCGAGTATTTCCGCGACACAGGCTATCCTCTTTCCTTTACCGCATGCCGGGATACCGTACGCATTTGCCGGTCCTGTGCCTTGGCGCAGTGAATGCCCTTGCGATGGAGCGCCTTGTTGCCGTCGACATGCGTATGTACAAAGTCCTTACCAAAGAACAAGCGCACGCAAAGCAGGACAACAGCGAGGGCCAAAGGCAATAACAGGATGCAGAACAGGTTCAGGAAATTCATAAGGAGAGGAGAGAGGGTCAGATGTTGTGCATAGGGATAGCGCAGACAGGCAGGGCACGTTCCCTAAAACCTTTCGTGGATAGCGAATCCGTATTTTTTGCAAAGGTACGACTTTTCTGCATACACCCAAATGATGCGCCCTAAAAAGCAAGTTCTGCGCAGTGAGTTCTACACCATGAGTTCTACACCATGAATAGGCCATCAAACTGAGAATTTGTGCCTCGCGGTATATGTAGGCAGGAAACCTTGTGGGAGGGGACGCGTTCATTTAGTTCCGCAAAGCATTCCTACGCGCGCATTACGTATTTTATGGGGCCTATTTTTTCTGCAAACTATACACCCGAGCAGTTTTATTACTGATTGATAACTTTTTAGTTGGTGTATAGTTGGCCCGCCCAACTATACACCAACCATACACCTTGACTTATTTTTTAGGAAAAGAGCATGCATCCGTTGGTGTAGGGTTTGGAACAGTTGGTGTAGGGTTTGGAAGACCAACTATACACCGATGAATAAATGACACACAGGCACTTGTGGTGTCGGGTGTATAGTTTGCTTCATTTTTGGGGTACAAAAAAGCGTATATATATATGCGCGAGGCTGTTTATCTATGCCAATGTTGTTTCCCTTTCGATACCTTTCCCAATCAGGTGAAAGCAGGTACGAAAAAATAGGCAGCACTTAGTTGAAACTACAAGGCACTTAGTTGAAACTACAAGGCACTTAGTTGAAATTACAAAGCACTTAGTTGAAACTACAAAGCACTTAGTTGAAAACAAAGCACTTAGTTGAAACTACAAAGCACTTAGTTGAAATTACAAAGCACTTAGTTGAAATTACAAAGGGCCAATAAATTCCGTAGATTGTTTATGCGTATTCCACAAGGGCCGGCAGCTATATTGGAGCCGATGCAGTAGAAAAACTGCAGTCACCGACAGGAAGTGTACGGCAAGAAACAAAAAGAAAGTCTTATCCGAAGCATATGGGATAAGACTTTCCGAGAATGTGACTCCTATAGGATTCAAACCTATAACCTTCTGATCCGTAGTCAGATGCTCTATTCAGTTGAGCTAAGGAGCCGTTCATTTTTGCGCGATGGGCCTTTGCCAATGAGTGACTCCTATAGGATTCAAACCTATAACCTTCTGATCCGTAGTCAGATGCTCTATTCAGTTGAGCTAAGGAGCCGGTCATTTATGCACGTTGGGCCTTGCAAATGAGTGACTCCTATAGGATTCAAACCTATAACCTTCTGATCCGTAGTCAGATGCTCTATTCAGTTGAGCTAAGGAGCCAATAATTTGCGGAAACCGCTCAAAAATCATGTCAAAGAACCCGTTTGTTGGGCTTAACGGCTGCAAAGGTACACATTTCCGAAGAACCTGCAAGGCTTTCGGGGCAGTTTTTTTTGCAGAAACAGGGGAAAGCAAGGAAAATGCAGGTGGATTTGGACGTTTACAGCAGCGTACAGCAGAGCAAGTGCCAACCCGCACATCGCGCCATGTTGTCGGCCGGCACTGCCCTAAGGGATGGTGGCTCAATGCGCGAGTAGTACCTTTTGGGTCGTACCTCCGGCTTTCACCACATATAGGCCCGGTGGCACGATGGTGTGCTGCGTACGTCCCATCAACCGGCCATCGGCAGCGTAGACTGCGATGGGCTGTCCCGGTGCGTCTACCCGGATGCATCCGTCCTTTGCAGTGATCGACACGGCATTTCCGCTGATAGACTGTATGCCGACGGGGTCTTCACTAAAGTCGGTCACATAGAGTTCCACTACGTCATTCCATACGGCCAGGATGCCTGTCACATTCCAAATCCCATTCTCAGGCAAGGCGATTTCAAAGAAATTGTTGACAGGCAGTTTTGTGCCGTTCGAGATGTACAGGTCTGCATTATCAAACAGGACGTAATTGAAGGCCACGTACTCGCTCTGCATATCCGCCGAGACATCAGCCGTCTTGCTCAGAAGGACAGGCGCAGCCCATTCGGGATGATAGTCCTCGGCCTCACGGAAAGAGGCATTGGTGCGTACATCCACGTCGACCGTCGTGGTCAGCTTCAGCAATCCATGGTCGTTGACCACCTTACCATAAAAGCCGGCAGGGATTGCATCCCCATTGCTGTAGTCGGGCAATGTGCCAAAAATCAGCAGGCTGCCGGTATTATCCCGCACATAGGTGTAAAATTGTGAGTTTTTCTGGTACGTGACCACCACGTCATTGGTAAACCGCACCACCTGCTCGGTATCGGTATAATTTTTGGCTTCAGCGATGCTGGATACATCATAAAGCGGTAAGAAGGCGTAACTGACCGTTGTGATTTCGCTGTCTTCATAGCCCTCTTTCTGTCCCTTGACGCTGATAGAGCAGCCCTCGCTGACTTCGAACGGCCCCTCGTAAATCTGGAAATCCGCCCCATTGACGGAGTAATAGAGGATAGCCCCCTCGGTGGCGGTACTAACCGAGCAGGTGAAGGGCTCGAAATAGGTGCCGGATGCCGGCGCGATGACCGGTTTCTCCACCTGTTTCACCGCTTCTCCCTCGTATTCCACCTCTATGTTCGTGACGTGGCTCAACCCGCCGAACTTCATTTTGAGCGAGGTACTGCCACCCGTCCATGTCACTGTGCTGCCGGAGGGTTCTATCAACTCCGAGTTAAAATAGATGCCGGACGTACGCGTGGGCTTTTGGCAAGTGACTACGACTTTGGTAATGCGCTGTCCGCCGATAGTGGCCAATGTCATGACTTGGTTCTGCTGGATGACAAAATAACTGCCCAAGGGTTGCGAGATGTCATACATGCTCGTAGCTTTGTACAAGCCGACGTTCAGACCCTCAGCGCCCGAGAGCTGATAACCTTCGCCATATTCGGGATGTACGGAAGCGGACCATTGCAGGGATTGCAGTTACCTGTGCGGCCGAGGCAAAAAGAGCAACGGCGAGAGAGAGCACGGAGAGGAGTAGAATTTTTTTCATACGGAGAGGATTATATCTGACTTTGTAGAGAAACACGCAGGGACCCAAATGGCGACACCTGCCTGCTGTCTGAATGATTTGTCTGCAAAATTAGCAAAAAACACAGCAGGGTGTAGCATTTTGCATGTATATTTTAGAAAATAGTGATTTTGGGACATACAAAAAAGGAGGGAAAACAAGGTCTTACCTTACTTTTCCCCCACTTCTTTTCCAATAATAAGGAATTGCTTTTTTGTGAAGGTGTGCCCCCTCAATTGATCTGGTATTCGAGTCCTTCGCTGTTGTCGATGTAGTCCTCTTGGTAATAGTGACGCCATGAGCCGGGGCCTGCAGCAGCACGTGGTGTCCCTCTTCGCAGTCGGTCGCCTGGATATAGAGCCCAGTCGTCCCCGGCGAGGCCAACAGCAGGGAGGTCAGTTCGCGTGCGCCGGCTTCGTCGAAGCGGTCCAGCCGGATGGTGAGGGTGAGTCGCTCCAGCCGTTTGTCGCGTACGTCGGAAAGGAATTCTATCTTGCCGATATGCAGTTCAAGTTCGTCGGGCCGCCACTTGTGCGGTTCCAGCCGTGCAGTTACGAATAGTGAGTTACCCACGGAGAAATAGCTTTTCCATGTAGCCCAGTCCTGTCCGAAAAGGCGCAATTCGTAGGAGCCGCTCATGTCCTCAATTCGCACCATGCCATAGGGAAGGCCTTTGGAGGTGGGCTTTTCGTGGGAGGAGGCTACAATGCCGCCAAAGGTGATTTCCTGCTGCTTGATGGCATAGAGGTCTTCGAGTTCGGCCACATGCACGCTGCATATATTTTCCAAGATGACCTTATACTCGTCCAGGGGATGTCCCGAGATGTAGATACCAATGAGGTCGCGCTCTTTGTTGAGACGCTCGAGGTCGCTCCACGGCACGGGGTTGACGGGAATTTCCGGTTTGGCGATGTCGACGGCAATGGTGTCTCCGAAGAGGGTGTTGGCGGCGGCAGCCTTGTCCTGCTGGTAGAGGATGCCGTACTTTACGAGGCTGTCGATGAAGAGTTCCCCTTTTTCGTTGGGCGCAAAGAACTGGTCGCGGCTGATGTTGCCAAAGCTGTCGAATGCGCCGGCGACGGCCAGACTCTCGATACACTTCTTGTTGCAGGCCGAGAGCTGGATGCGTTCAATAAAGTCGTATACAGAGGTAAAGAGTCCGCCCCGTTCGCGTTCGCGCTGTATGGCTATGACGGCCGATTCGCCCACACCCTTGATTGCGCCAAGTCCGAAGCGTATCTCTCCGCGCCGGTTCACGCTGAACTTCAGCCGGCTCTCGTTGATATCAGGTCCGAGGGTACGGATTTTCATGGCTTTGCATTCGTCCATCAGCTTAGTGATGGTCTTGATGTCGGTCAGGCTTCGGCTCATGACGCCCGCCATGAACTGCGAGGGGTAGTTGGCCTTGAGATATGCCGTCTGATAGGCCACCCAGGAGTAGCAGGTGGCGTGGCTCTTGTTGAAGGCATAGGATGCAAAGGCCCGCCAGTCCTCCCAAATCTTCTCGAGCACCTTCGGGTCGTACCCCTTGGCTGTTCCTCCTTTGATGAATTTGGGGTACATGTGGTTCAGTTTGTCGATCAGCTTCTTTCCCATCGCCTTGCGCAGCGCGTCGCTTTCGCCGCGGGTGAAGTCGGCGATTTCGCGCGAGAGGAGCATCACCTGCTCCTGGTAGACGGTGATACCATAGGTGTCCTTCAGGTACTTCTCCATGCAGGGCAGGTCGTAGCGGATGGGTTCCTCGCCGTGTTTTCGCTTGATGAACTGCGGGATGTAGGCGATGGGGCCCGGACGATAGAGTGCGTTCATGGCTATCAAGTCCTCGAAGGTGGAGGGCTGGAGCTCGCGCAGATATTTTTGCATGCCGGGGGATTCAAACTGGAACGTCCCCACGGTGTTGCCGTCGCAATACAGCTGATAGGTGGCAGGGTCTTCGATGCTGATTTTGTCAATATCGAGCTCTATGCCCAGCGACTGACGGATGTTTTCGATGGCTTCGCGTATGATGGAGAGGGTCTTCAGTCCCAAGAAGTCCATCTTGATCAATCCGGTTTCCTCGATCACTTTTCCTTCATACTGCGTGCAGTGCACCTTCTCGCCGGTTTCCTTGTCGTCCGCTGTAGAGACGGGCACCCAGTCCGAAATATTATCGCGACAGATAATGAAGCCGCAGGCGTGCACACCGGTGTTGCGTACGTTTCCCTCAAGCATTTTGGCGTAGCGGAACGTGTCGCGCATCACGGGGTTGGAGGAAGCTTCCGCCTCGCGCAACTCCGGAATGGCAGCGATGGCATTTGTCAGGTTCATCTTGGGCACTTTGCCGTCGGGACCCTCGGGCAGTTTGTCGGGGATGTACTTGACGAGGCGTGTACTGATATCGAGCGGCAATTTTTGCACACGGGCCACGTCCTTGAGCGCCGACTTGGTGGCCATTGTGCCATAAGTGATGATGTGGGCAACCTTCTCCTCGCCATATTTTTGCGTCACCCAGTTGAGCACACGTCCGCGGCCGTCGTCGTCGAAGTCGACATCTATATCGGGCAGGGAGATACGGTCGGGATTGAGGAAGCGCTCGAACAGCAGGTCGTACTTGATGGGGTCTACCTGCGTGATGCCCAGACAATAGGCCACGGCGCTACCGGCAGCGGAACCACGACCCGGGCCTACGGAGACATCTAGCTCCTCTCGGGCAGCACGGATATAGTCCTGCACAATCAGGAAGTATCCGGGGAAGCCCATCGTCTTCATGATATGCAGTTCAAACTTGATGCGCTCTGCCGTCTCTTCGTTCAAGGGGTTTCCGTAGCGACGCTCCGCACCTTCGTAGGCCAGTTTGGCCAAGTAGTCCGCTTCTAATTTGATACGGTAAAGTTTGTCGTACCCACCTAATTTCTTGATTTTGTCCTCGCCCTCCTCGCGGCTCATCACGACACGGCCGTTTTCGTCCTGCGTAAATTCGTTATAAAGGTCTTCCCGGGTAAATTTAGCGCGGTATTCCTCCTCCGTGCCAAAATCTTCGGGGATTTCGAAGTTGGGCATAATGGGGGCGTGGTCTATGCTGTAGGTTTCCACCTTGTCGCAGACTTCACAGGTATTGGCCAACGCTTCGGGCAAGTCGGCAAAGACCTCATTCATTTCGGCTTGCGTCTTGAACCACTCCTGTTTGGTGTAGAGCATGCGGGTGGGGTCGTTCAGATCCTTTCCTGTGGCGAGGCAGATAAGGCGGTCGTGGGCTTCGCCATTTTCCTCGTCTACGAAGTGCGAGTCGTTGCTGCAGATTACCTTGATGCCGTTGCGTCGCGCTATGTCCAACAGGACGGCATTTACTTTCTGCTGCAGGGGGAAGGTCTCCCGGTTGGCATTTATATTGGGGTCGGTCACCTCGTGGCGTTGCAATTCTATGTAATAGTCCTCACCAAAAGTCTGCTTGAACCACAGCGCAGCCTCTTCAGCCCCCTTGATGTCGCCGGCCAGGATCTTCTGGGGCAGCTCGCCTCCCAAACAGGCCGAACATACGATGAGCCCCTCGCGGTAGGTCTCCAAATCCTTGTGGTCCGTACGTGGACGCATATAGAAACCATCGACCCACGAACGCGAAACGAGCTTGATCAGGTTGTGATAGCCTCGCTCGTTCTTGGCCAAGACTACCAAGTGCCAGCCGGAACTGTCGATTTTCCCTTCCTTCAGGGTCTTGTCGCCCCGTCGTGCCACGTACATTTCACAACCAAAGATGGGTTTGAAGTTGGCTACGGGTTCCTCCTTGGCTATCACGGCCCGCACCTCGGAGAGCAGTTCCTCCCGGCTCTTTCCCTCATCCGGATTGCTCCCGTCCTTCCCCAAAGTAGGCGTATAGGTTCCCTCCTCGAGTGCCTGCAGCTTGCTTTTGGCTGCCTTTAAGTTGCCCTTGGCCTTTCCGCACACCTTGTTGGTGTAATTAAAGAATTCCTTGATGCCCATCATATTGCCATGGTCTGTCACTGCCATACCACGCATGCCATCGCGAATGGCTTTGTCAACCAGTTTGCTGACTGAGGCTTGCCCGTCCAGGATGGAGTATTCGGTGTGGACGTGCAGGTGTACAAAGTTTTCCATGAGAGGGATGTAAGAGGATAAAAGGGGGAATTGTCCATCGAAGCGCGGTTGGCTTCAGACAGGAAAGAGCGCAGGCTGTCCACCTGCGCCCGGTAAGAGGAAAAATGGGGTGAGCTGCGAGCGTCTTGGCTTTGCGGCTATTTCTTTGCCCAGCTGTCGCGCAGTCCTACGGTGCGGTTGAACACCAAGTGTCCAGCCGTAGAGGATTTATCGAAGGTGAAGTAGCCGATTCTCTGGAACTGCAAGTACTTGCAATCCTGTATGTCGGCCAAGTATTCCTCCACGTAGCAGTTGCTGAGCACCTGCAGGGAGTCTTTGTTGAGCAATTCGCGGAAGTCACGCTCGTCGGCCGAGGGATTTTCCACTTCAAAGAGGCGGTCGTACAGGCGTACCTCCGCAGGCAGGCAGTGGTCTGCACTTACCCAATGCAGGGTGCCCTTTACTTTGCGGTTGGCGCCCTCCATGCCGGTCTTGGTTTGCGGGTCGTATTCGCAATATACTTCTTCAATCGTGCCGTCTGCCGCTTTTTTGCAGCCTGTACATTTCACGATGTATGCATTCTTGAGCCGGACTTCCCCTCCGGGAGTCATGCGGAAGTACTTTTTGGGAGCATTCTCCATAAAGTCTTCGCGCTCCATCCACAATTCGCGGCTGAATCGGATGATGTGCGTACCGTCCGCTTCGTTTTCGGGATTGTTGAGGGCGACCATTTCCTCCACCTGTCCCTCGGGGTAGTTGGTAATAATCAGTTTGACGGGGTTGAGCACGGCCGAGACGCGCTGGGCGCGCTGGTTCAAATCCTCGCGGGCCGCAGCTTCCAGCATGGCGTAGTCGTTGAGGGCATCAAATTTCGTGTAGCCAATCATGTCTACAAATTTACGGACAGCTTCGGGTGAGTAGCCGCGGCGGCGAAGTCCGCAGATGGTCGGCATACGAGGGTCGTCCCAACCGTCCACCAACTTTTCCTGCACAAGTGCCAGCAGCTTTCGCTTGCTCATGACGGTGTAGGTAAGATTGAGGCGGTTGAATTCAAACTGGTGCGGCCGATGATCGTCCAGGTCCCTGCCTTCTTTCAATTCGTCGATGAAATAGTCGTACAGGGGGCGGTGTGGCACAAACTCCAAGGTACAGATGGAATGGGTCACGCCCTCGAAGTAGTCGCTTTGACCATGTGCGAAGTCGTACATGGGATAGATTTTCCAGCGGTCGCCCGTGCGGTGGTGCTCCTTGTTGATAATGCGGTAGATGATGGGGTCGCGGAAGTGCATATTGGGATTGGCCATATCAATCTTGGCTCGCAGCACCATGGCACCCTCGGGCACTTCCCCGCTGTTCATTCTTTCGAAAAGCTGCAGGTTCTCTTCTATCGGTCGGTTTCTGTAGGGGCTTTCCGTTCCTGCTTGCGTCGGTGTACCCTTTTGCTGTGCAATTTCCTCGCTGGTTTGTTCGTCTATGTATGCCTTGCCCTCCTTTATCAGGCGGACCGCAAAGTCGTATAGTTGCTGGAAGTAGTCGGAAGCGTGATAGATGCGTCCCCACTTGAATCCCAACCATTGGATGTCTTCCTTGATAGCCTCTACATATTCGGTATCCTCTTTTTGCGGGTTGGTGTCGTCAAAACGCAGGTTGCAGACACCGCCGAATTTCTCTGCTACGCCGAAGTCCATACAGATAGCTTTCGCGTGGCCAATGTGCAGGTATCCGTTGGGTTCGGGCGGGAAGCGCGTCTGCAGTCGTCCGTCATTTTTCCCATCTTTCAGGTCTTTTACTACAATCTGCTCAATAAAGTTGAGACTTTTCTTTTCTTTCTCTTCGGTTTCCATATCAGTTTTTTTCTTCGGTTGTATCAGACACAATGATTTCCAATTCGGGCGAATTGCGTGCGGGGGGGATATCAGTTGGCCATCTCCGATATAAATTTGATTCGGACAAGGCGGATTTCCTCCTCCGTGTACTCATTGCCAAGTTCCTCGAAGGCAGCTTCCAGGTCGTCGGTCTCGGATTCTTTGAAGTAGAGGTAGATATCATTGATGTGGTCCTCGTCCATCACGTCTTCGATGAAATAGTCGATATCGATTTTGGTACCGGAGTAGACGATGGCTTCCACCTCGTCGAGGAGTTCGTCGAAGTCAATACCTTTGGCCACGGCGATATCGTCCAGTGCCACTTTGCGGTCGATGCTGTGTATGATGCCCACTTTTATTTTGGACTTGTTGGCCACCGTTCGTATTCTCAGGTCCTCGGGTCGCTCGATTTCATTTTCCTCGCAGTGGCGCTTGATAAGCTCACAGAACTCCTCGCCATAACGTTTGGCTTTTCCGGCGCCGACACCCGGTATATTTTGCAATTCATCGATATTTTGCGGATATATCGTAGCCATGGCTTCGAGCGAAGCATCCTGGAATATTACGTAGGGAGGCACGTCCAATTCTTTGCTCATGCGCTTCCGCAGGTCTTTCAGCATCTGATACAACCCCGGGTCTACAGCACAGGCAGCTCCGCTTTGCATCGGCTCTTCGCTCTCGTCCTCTTCGAAGTCACGGTTTTCCACGATCATGAAGGAGCCGGGCGATTTGAGGAATTCCTTACCGGTCCGTGTCACCTTCAGCACGCCGTAGTTGTCCACGTCTTTTGCCAAGTATCCTGCGATGAGGGCCTGACTGATGACTGCGTGCCATACCTTTTCAGGCGTATCGTCGCCCGAGCCGAAATCTTCCAGTTCTCCGTGTCTATGACTTAGCACTTCCTCTGTCTCTCGTCCTCTCAGGATGTCTATGATATAGTTGTCTTTGAATTTTTCCTTCGTAGCAAGGATGACATTCATCACCTTGCATAGATGCGTTTTTGCTTCCACTTTTGTTTTTGGGTTTAAGCAGTTATCACAATTTCCGCAATTCTCTTGCGTATATTCTTCTCCGAAATAGTGCAGCAGCATTTTCCGTCGGCACACCGACGATTCGGCATAGGCAGCCGTTTCCTTCAGCAGTTGCCGCCCGATGTCCTGTTCGGCCACGGGTTTACCCTCCATGAACTTCTCCAGCTTCTGCAGGTCCTTGGCTGCATAGAACGTGATGCACATCCCTTCGCCTCCATCGCGCCCTGCGCGTCCTGTCTCCTGGTAGTAGCCCTCCAGGCTCTTGGGGATGTCATAGTGTATGACGAAGCGCACGTCGGGTTTGTCGATTCCCATACCAAAGGCGATGGTGGCCACGATGATATCGATTTTCTCCATGATAAACGCATCCTGTGTGGCCGACCTTGTGGCCGAGTCCATACCTGCGTGGTACGCCTCTGCCTTGATGTCATTGGTGCGGAGCACTTCCGCCAGTTCCTCCACCTTCTTTCGACTCAGGCAGTAGATGATGCCGCTTTTTCCCGGATTTCGGCGGATGAAGCGGATGATGTCGCGGTCCACGTTCTTCGTCTTCTGCCGCACCTCGTAGTACAGGTTCGGCCGGTTGAAGGAGCTCTTGAATTCCAAGGCGTCCGTGATGCCCAGGTTTTTCTTGATGTCCGTGCGCACCTTGTCTGTTGCCGTTGCCGTGAGTGCTATCACCGGCGCTGGGCCTATCTGATTGATGATGGGCCGGATTTTTCGGTATTCGGGACGGAAGTCATGTCCCCATTCCGAGATGCAATGCGCTTCGTCTACGGCATAGAAAGAGATTTTCACCCCACGCAGGAACTCCACATTGTCCTCCTTAGTCAGGGATTCCGGCGCCACGTACAGCAACTTGGTCTTGCCACTGACGATGTCGGCCCTCACGCGGTCGATGGCGGCGCGGTTCAGCGAAGAGTTGATAAAGTGCGCCACGCCGTCGTCCTCCCCCGTATGTCGGATAGCATCTACCTGGTTCTTCATCAGGGCGATGAGCGGAGAGATGACGATGGCCGTACCCTCCATCAGGAGGGCGGGCATCTGATAGCACAGGGATTTGCCGCCGCCAGTGGGCATCAGCACAAACACATTCCTGCCGGCCAGTACGCCGTTGATGATAGCCTCCTGGTTGTCCTTGAAAGCATCGAACCCGAAGATTCTCTTCAGGGCCACATGCAGATTGGGGTGCTCCTTCATGGTCAGTATCTATTATTAAGGTATAGAGAGCGGGACGGGGGTAACGCAGCGCAGGCACCACTTGGGGCGTAGTATTTCCCCGCAGGAGAGCGGAATACCCTGCGCCGCAGAGCGACGGGCGCCCCGCATACGAGAAACAAAAGTAGCAACATCTTTTGAACTACGCAACACCCGCGGCCAATTTTTTTTTGCGTCCTGCCTCAAAAGCATGGGAATGCAGGGGAATTATTGCTGTCCGGTAAAACTATTTATGCACCTGTAGTGCCCGTAATTTGGGATAAAGTGTGTTTTCCCAAAAGTAAGCCCCCTCTTCTTAGAAGCCTCTCCCCCGACCTGTGTCCGGCGGAAAAGACAAAACCGGAAAAACCTTTCAACTTCAAAAGGGAGGGAATATATTACAACACGAATTCCCATGAATTATCCACATCTCCTTCAAATTTTATATTTTTCAAATAGAAATCTTGGGAGGAAATCTTTTGGTAGAAATATATTTCTAAACAGAGATTTCCACAAATAGATTTCTTGCTTTAGCAATTTCCGAGCCGCGCCCCGGCAAATATAATTTATGAAATAATTCTATGGTCATTTCTGGTCATTCATGTTATTACAACACGAATTCCCATGCATTATCCACAAATTTGCGTGCAAGGCGAGTGCAGAAGGCAAGTTTACTTGGATTGTGATCCCCCTTGCCGCAGACGTTAATTTTCGGCGCACTATCTCTTTTAGCCCTTTCGCATGACGCCCTTTCCCGAAAAAGGCTTAACTTTGCAGACTGCGACGGCACAAGCCCTCCGCATGGTGTGACCTCACCCCGCCAATCATCTCCCCCCTTCTCTCCCTAATAGAACCCTACGTGCAGCATTACGACACCCGACTATATAGTTTTGGCAGCGGCAGCAGTGGCAACTGCTATTACCTGTGGCACAGGGGCTGCGGCCTCTTGATGGATGCAGGCATCGGTCTGCGCCTCCTGAAAAAGCATTTCCACACGTACGGACTTTCGTTCGCCGACGTGTGCGGCATATTGGTTACACACGACCACACGGATCACGTGAAGAGCGTGGGTGCCTTGGCTACGACGCTTCACCTGCCTGTCTATACGTCCGCCGAAGTGCATGCAGGCATGGGGAAAAATCGCTTTATGGCCAAAAAGGTCAGGCCGGAGGAGCGTCACACCTGCAAGCCCGAGGCATGTTGGCAGATGGGCTGCTTCGAGATTACCCCCTTTGCCGTGCCCCACGACAGCTCGGGCAACAACGGTTACCTCATCCGCTTCGGCGGTGAGTCGCTCTGCCTCGCTACGGATATCGGCGAGGTGACATCGACCATGGGCTACTACTTGGCCCAAGCCCGCAACCTAATCATAGAGGCCAATTACGATCCCGGGATGCTGGAGGCCGGTCCCTACCCTGCCCGTCTGAAGCACCGTATAAGTAGCGGCACGGGCCACCTGAGCAACAAGGGTACGGGGGCAGCGATAGCAGCGTACGGCGCGAAAGACCTGCAGCGCGTTTGGCTATGCCACCTCAGTGAGGAGAACAACCGGCCGGAACTGGCGCGGGCCACCGTGCAGCAAATGCTCGAAGCCTCGGGGCGCAGGGTGGACAACGATGCCGGCATACACCTGCACGTGCTGCGCCGCAAAGTTCCCGACTTTTTCGAATGGCAAGCACCCGATGCCCGGCAACCATTGACCTAATCCCCTCCCCATTCCCTTCACGATGCATACTCCACGCCCCATAGAACTGTTGGCTCCCGCCCGCGACCTGCGGACAGGGAGGGAGGCCATCCTGCACGGTGCAGATGCGGTATACATAGGCGGACCGAGCCACAGTGCCCGCAGTGCTGCAGGCAACTCCATCGACGAGATTGCGGCGCTCTGCGAATTTGCCCACCCCTACTATGCCCGTGTCTACGTGACAGTCAATACCATCCTGTACGACGGCGAGCTGGCGGCAGTGCGCGAGATGATAGAGCAGCTTTGGCAGGCAGGTGTGGACGCCCTCATTGTGCAGGACACCGCGCTGACGGAGATGTCCCTGCCGCCCATAGCGCTGCACGCCTCCACCCAAATGGACAACCGCACGACGGAGGACCTGCTGCAGCGCAGTGCCGAGGGTTTCACCCGGACGGTATTGGCCCGCGAACTGTCCCTCGACCAAATCCGCAGGCTTCACCGGGATGTGCCCAGCATGGACTTGGAGGCATTTGTGCACGGTGCGCTGTGTGTGGGGTACAGCGGACGTTGCTACGCCTCGCAATATAAATTCGGCCGGTCGGCCAACCGTGGCTGCTGCGCCCAATTCTGCCGCTTGGCGTTCGACCTGACCGATAGCGAGGGAAGGGTGCTGGTGCGCGACAAGCACCTGCTGTCACTAAGGGACATGTGCAGGTTGCACGACGTCGAGGCGTTAATAGATGCAGGCGTCTCGTCGCTCAAGATCGAGGGTCGGCTGAAGGACGTGTCCTACGTCAAGAATGTCACAGCCGCCTACCGACGGGCTTTGGATGAAATCCTGCAGCGACGCAGCGACGAATACTGCCGGGCCTCGGCGGGAAGGCATGAATTTACTTTTTCGCCCGACGTCAACAAGTCGTTCAACAGGGGATTTACAGAATATTTCCTGCATGAAAAGTCTGTCGAGGTACACGAAATGAACACCCCGAAATCCAAGGGGGAATGGGTGGGAAATGCAAAGGAGTGCACAGCCCGCACCTTCGGCATAGACTATGCGGATGCAGACGTCAGCCCGCTTGTCCCCGGCGATGGCCTTTGCTATATGGACGGCCGAAGCGGAAAGTTGGTGGGACTGCGCGTCAACCGCATCGAGGGCGGACGTGTGTATCCCGCCGGCTCACCCACGGGGCTCAGTGAGGGTACGCCGCTGTATCGCAATCACGACCAAGCCTTCCTGCGTGCCCTGGAGAAGTCCACAGCTACGCGCCGCATTCCCCTGTGTATCACATTCCGTGAGACAGAGGACGGCTATGCGCTGCATGCCACAGAGATCGAGACGGGGCTGCAGGTCACCACCCCGCACAGGATGCCCCACGAGGCGGCCCAAAGGCCACAGGCCGACAACGTCAGGCTGCAGCTTGCCAAGTTGGGCGACACGCCCTTCGTGGCCGAACGGGTGGAGGTGCAGACCTGCGGTGAGCGCTTCATTCCCTCGTCTGTGCTGGGCAGTATGCGCCGCGGACTGATCGAAGCGCTGCTGAGCGAAAAGGCCGCTCGCTACAAACGCGAAAGGCCGGGACCTCATCACCGCCTGCCGGATGGATTTGGAACGCACAGGGTGCCGGGCGGCGCGGGAAGTCCTGCGGCCGGCTCTGTCGCAGAGGATTTGCATTACCAATACAATATTGCCAACAAATTGGCCGCTTCCCACTACGAAGCCCTCGGATTCGGTTTCCTCCGTCCGGCATTCGAACTGCAACAGCCCCGTAGGGCGATACTGATGACTTGCCGCCACTGCATCCGCCGCGCCTTGGGCCACTGCCTGAGGGAGCAGGGGAAGAGCGGAGGAGGAGCGGAATGGCGCGCCCCGCTTTACCTGCGCACCACGGACGGCGAACGCTTCCCGCTGACGTTCGACTGCGCCCGCTGTGAAATGTTAGTAGGAATGCCCGAGCCCCAAGAAATTACCGCCGGATGGCCAATTCCTAATTCCTAATTCCTAACTCCTAATTGCCCAAAGAATTAGCCCAACAGGAGGAAAGGCGGACGATAGGGGCGTTCAAAATAAAGCGTAAGGATATGTCATACCACAGGAACAACAGGCAGGCCGTCATTTCGGCATCACGAAGCATCAGTTTGCAGCGCGTACACAGGCGCTGCGTCGGTGCCATGTGCTGCCTCTGCATCCTCCTGTGCATTTTTTCCCTGTTCACCTCGTGCGATTATGCCACCCCCGTCCCCGAGGATCGCTGGGAATCGCCCGGGCCGCAGGAACCCGACTCGGTGGAATTCCTTATCAAGCACCATTATTGGAAGAATGATTTCTTTGTGCTGACAGATACCCTTGTGCTGCAGGACTATCCGCGTATGGGATTGGCACACCTGCGCACAGAGGGCGGACTGCCCACGAGGCTGGAAAAGGGAGACATAGCCGGCGTAGCCGACATCCAACTTGCACACGGAGCAGAGGGCAAGGTGACCGTGTGGGTAAAGTTGGCCCGTGATCGATTTTGTACAGGATGGGTGGAGGAGAAGGACCTGCTCCAGCACACAATACCCGACCGTCCCATCTCGAAATTTATCTACTACTTCAGCGACCGCAGTTTTCTGTACTTCGGCAGCCTTGTCCTGATGGCCGCACTGATACTGATGATACGGTTGGCCCGCCGCAAGAAGATCCGTTTTGTGCATTTCAACGATGTGCGCAGCTTCTACCCCACCCTGCTATGCCTGATGGTATCTGCCGAGGCCACCGTCTATGGCACCATACAGCGCTTCGCACCGGACACCTGGGTGCAGTACTACTTCCACCCCACCCTCCTTCCTTTTACCGACGGGTTGCCGCTCATCCTCAGCCTCTTCCTCCTCATGTTCTGGCTGATTATCCTTGTCGGAGTGGCCACGCTCGAGGATTTACGCCACATAGCCGAGGACTTCGGTATCACGGCCTATTGCGCGGGATTGACAATGACCTGTATTGCGCTCTACCTGCTGTTTTCACTCAGCGTACATATATATATAGGCTACCCCCTGCTGTTGGGCTATTGGTTTTTTGCATTCCGCCGCCACCATCGCCTTGCCACACCACACTACCGATGCGGCCACTGCGGGGCGCCGCTGGACGAGGCGGGGATAGGAGATCGGTGCCCGCAGTGCGGGGCGGAGAACGCCTTGCCCTGACCCCGACACTTCCTCTGCCCGGACGAGGCGGGGATAGGAGATAAAAGCGGGGGCGCACCCTGCACGCCCACTCATTCCTCATTCCTAATTTCTAATTCCCCAAAGAAGTAGCCGCCGGATGGCCAATTCCTAATTCCCAATTCCTAATTCCTAATTCCCCCAAAAAAGAATTACACACACTTTCGCTTATGATGAAGACCTTTGCCCGACATATCCTCCCTGCAGCCCTGTCGGCCACCCTATACCTCCTTGCCGCCGGCCCGTTGGCAGCACAGCAGTTCATCCCCGACGAAGCGCAAGCCTCACACTGGGCGGAGACCGACAGCGTCGAGACGGTCGACGTGCCGCGCGGACTCGAAGTGTGGCACATCACCCCGCGCTTTGCCGACATCCGGGCGACCGTCCCCGACACCCTGCCGCACGGTTTCCAGAACACGGCCTTCACCGAGGGCCCTACCGGCAGCTACAATACGACGGGCAATCTGGGTGCACCCCGCATCAGCCGCCTCTTCCATGAAAACAACCGCGCCTTCGGCGAACAATTCCTCTTCGCCCGGCCCTACGACTTCTTCGTCAAAGGCATCGGAGATTTCTATTTCACCAATACCAAATCACCCATTACCAACCTGACCTACCACTCCTGTGGCAACAAGCAAAACGGCGAAGACCGCATCACCGCGCTCTTTGCCGTCAACGCAGGCCGACGCTTGGGGATGGGCTTCAGGCTCGACTACCTCTACGGCCGGGGATACTACGAGGACCAAAGCACTGCACACTTTGGCGGTTCACTCTATGCCTCCTATTTGGGCGAGAAATACCAACTCCATACACTCTACACTGCCAACCACCTGAAAAATACGGAAAACGGTGGCATCGAGGACGACTCCTACGTGCTGACACCGGAAATGTACCCCACCCGATATGGCACGGCCGACATACCGACGCTACTCACCAAGACCTGGAACAAACTCGACGTCAACACCTTCTACCTGTCGCACCGCTACAATCTGGGCTTCCACCGCCTGCGCGACGCCTCGGGCCACATCATTTCTGCATACCCCGAGGGACAGGGGCGCGGACTTTCGGGCAAATTGATGCGAAGCAAGGATTCGCTGCCGACTGCTGTTAGCAAGCCCGACACAGCCGATGCCGCGGAAATCGATTCCGCGCAGACGACCTCGGAATTTGTACCCGTGGCACGCTTCATCCATACGCTGCGGATGGACCTGGGCAACCGGCGCTTCCTGTCAAACAGCCGGCAAAACGCGGAGAACTCCACCTACTTCCTTGACTTCTACCTGCCCGGCGACTCTGCCAACGACCTCACCCGCCACCTTCACATAGGAAATACCTTGGCGTTTGAACTTTGCGAAGGATTCAACCCATGGATGCGTGCCGGCATCAGGCTGTACGCCCGCCATGACCTGAATCGCTTCACGCTGCCCCGCATGGACCTGGGCCGGGAAAACTTTACGGAAAACCATATCAGCGTGGGGGCGCAAATCCTCAAGGCACAGGGTAGCATCTTCCGCTTCCGCCTGTTGGGAGAACTGCGCACTACGGGGTCACAATGGGGAGAATTCAATGTGGAGGGGGACGGCGGCCTGTACATCCCCCTGCGGCGAGACAGCCTGCGCATCCATGTAAGCGGATACATGCGCAGCGAAGCACCCGCATTCTACTACCGCCACTACCACAGCCGAAACGCCTGGTGGGACCATGCAGCGCTCCGCAAGGAATTTCGCACCCGTGTGCAGGGATCCCTCACTTGGCGGGGCACCCGGCTGTCCGTACACTATGAGAACCTGCAAAACTACACCCACTTTGGCGAACTGCTTGCGGCGGCGCCCGGGGCCAAAGGCGCAAATGCCTGGTGGCACGGCGTAGGCGTGGTGCAGGCGGGGCGAAACGTTTCCCTGCTCGGCGTGACGCTCGGGCAAGATTTCCATTGGGGCATCTTCCATTGGGAGAACGAGCTGAGCTATCAGTGCACCTCCTCCTCGGAGCACCTGCCCCTGCCTACATTCAGCGGGTATACCAACCTGTATCTGCTCTTCAGGATAGCGCGCGTCCTGCGCACCGAGTTGGGAGCCGACCTGCGCTACTTCACCTCCTACTACGCCCCGACTTATAGCCCCATTGTGGGCAGTTACTGCACACAGGACGCTTCGGCCCGGGTGAAGGTGGGCAACTACCCCGTGGTGAACGCCTACCTGAACTTTCACTTGAAGAACACCCGCTTCTACGTCATGGCTTCGCACGTCAACTACAAATCCGGCAGCGGCGCACCCTTCCTCGTACCCCACTACCCCATCAACCGCCTGGTATTCCGCCTGGGCCTTTCCTGGAACTTTTTCAATTAGAGAAAATAACCCCGATGGTAAAAAAGATGAGGGGTTATTTTCAGCAAATTTCTACCAGCGCTCCCCATCAGTTGCCTTTGGAGTTGGCGTCCAAAATGTTTCTTGCGGCAAGATAGGCTTTCTGCCAGTCCGTGTCCAGAGAGAAGGGCGTGAGCTCATTGCTGTCGAGCATAAAGGCATCGGTGGTCTCGGCGTCGGGGTCGTTGAAAAGGGGATTGCTCTTCGAAGCGTCCATAAACAGGTAGATCTTCTCCCGGCGACGTGACGCACTGAGCTTCTTGTCGCGCAATACTTCGTCGAAGAATAGTGCTACAAACTCCGACATGTAATATGCCTGCGTGTTGAGAAACTGGTCGGTGACGCGGGGCATCACTTCAAAGGCTTTCGACTTCATATAAACAAGGGCCGTGCGCTTGAATTGTGCAATGCGCGTCTGCGTGAAACTGCTGGCAGGATTGTTGACTATGCGGGTGGAGGATTCCAATAGATAGTTGTAGACTTCCTGTGCCTCTGCGGCGGAGTATCCTGACAGGAACAGGCATATCAAAAGAAAGGCTTTCTTCATTTTCTCGATCTCGATGTGTGTGTGCTTTTTTTAGTTTTACGTTCAAGGCTCCTGATCGCCGCGCGAGGCATGGGGGCTTACGCGCGAGGCGGCGGGGCTTACGCGGGGTCTTAGGCTTACGCGCGAGGCGTGGAGGCGGACGTAGTCCTTCCAAGTGGCGGAGCGCTGTGCACCCAACGACGGCCGGCTGCTCTCGAGGTAGTGGCAGTAGGCTGCGGCGAGGGCGTCGGTGGCGTCCATGAAGGGGAGCATGGCTTCGTCGCGGATGCTGAGTGTGCGCTTCAACATGCCGGCTACCTGCTCCTTGCTGGCACTACCATTTCCGGTAATGGCTTGCTTGATCTTGAGCGGAGCATATTCGTGGATGGGTATGTCGCGGCTGATGGCGGCGGCAATGGCTACGCCCTGTGCACGGCCCAACTTGAGCATGCTCTGTACGTTCTTGCCGAAGAAGGGTGCCTCTATGGCCACCTCGTCGGGCAGGTACTCCTCGATGATACCCCGCACACGCTCGTAGATACGCCCCAACTTCAGATAGGCGTCTTCGCATTTCCGCAGGTCTATGACGCCCATGACCTCCATCTCCACGCGCTTGCCGCGAAGGTGCAGGACGCCGTAGCCCAAGACGTTGGTGCCGGGGTCGATGCCTAATATCACCCTGTCGGGAAGGGTTGTACCGTGGTCTCTCATCACTTGTCAGAAAATCGTGCCAGAAAAATCTTGTCGCAAAACGTGTCGCAAAGTGCTATCCCGGTGACTGCCGGGAAATCGCTCTGTCGGGATGCAAAAGTAATGATTTCAAGGTGAATGCCTGTATTTTTTCTGTGAAAGATTATTTATTTCGGATTTTAGTTATACTTTTGCATCAACTACCCTGAAAATAGTATTTACAATGAAACGCTTTTACACATTACTCTTGGCCTTCGTCGTGCTTGCCATAACGACGGCGTCGGCACAGGCTGTCATCAAGTTTGACAAGACGACCCATGATTTCGGCAATTTCCCGGAGGACAGACCGGTGACCTGTAAGTTTGTATTTGAGAATACCGGCGACGAGCCGCTGGTCATCCAGCAAGCGATTTCCTCGTGCGGATGTACGGTGGCCAATTACACCAAGACGCCGGTCAAGCCGGGTGAACGTGGCGAAATCACGGTGACGTATAACGGCAAGGGCAAGGTGCCAGGCCACTTCAAGAAGGCTATCAGCATCCGCTCGAATGCGTCGAACAACCTGACGCGGCTGTACATCACGGGAGAAATGGCGGCGGCCTCTTCACTGCATGAATAACGGGCATGAATAACGGGCATGGCCTCTGCATGAATAACGGGTATGGCCTCTGCATGAATAACGGGCATGGCCTCTGCATGAATAACGGGCATGAATAAACCATCGTGCAAGCATCCGTGCGGCGTACCCGCCTCCGACCCCATTCGTCATGGCGGCGAAAGCTAAAAACCACTACATGCAGAAAGCCCCTATCCCTCCAGTTTGACATCCGCCTCGGTTTAACACCCAAGTTTGACATCCCCTCGGTTTAACATCCCAGTTTGACATCCGCATAGGAAGCTCCCGAACATCTAATCGTACCCCATTATGAAGAACACCCACCTTGTAATTTTGGCAGGAGGAGCCGGCACGCGCCTTTGGCCACTGAGTAGCAACGAGCGCCCCAAACAGTTTTTAGACGTGCTCGGTTGCGGTATGACGCTTATACAGCTCACTGCAGCCCGATTCAAGGGACTAGTGCCGCCCGAGAATATATGGGTGGCCACAAGTGCCGAATACCGCGACTTGGTAAAGGAGCAGTTGCCCGACGTGCCAGAAGGCAACATTCTGGTAGAGCCCTGCCGAAGGAATACGGCACCCTGCATCTGTTACGTCAGTTGGAAAATCAAGAAGCGCAACCCGAGGGCCAATGTCGTCGTGACACCCAGTGACCATATGATAACCGACGTGAAGGCGTTTCAGAGCGCTATCAAGGACTGTATGGAGTTTGCAGCAGAAACCGACGCCATCGTGACGCTGGGCATCCGCCCGACCCACCCCGAGACGGGCTACGGATACATCAAGGCCGACCTTAGCTATTCCTCGTCACGACGCAATAATATCTTCCGCGTGGATGCATTCAAGGAAAAACCACAGCTCGAAACGGCCAAGGAATACATCCAGCAGAGTAACTACCTGTGGAACTCGGGCATATTCGTGTGGAGCGTCAGCACCATCGTCAATGCTTTTCGCGTGTACCACCCCGAAATTTCCCACTTGTTCGAGGATATCTTCTCGTACTACGACCTGCCGCAGGAGCAGGATATGATCAACCAGCAATTCCCCAAGTGTGAAAGCATCTCGGTGGACTATGCCATCATGGAGAAAGCCGAGGAAATCTTCGTCTATCCCGCTGATTTCGGCTGGAGCGACCTCGGTTCGTGGGAATCGCTGCGCCGACACTCCCACCCCGACAAATATGGCAACGCTACCGTCGGCGAACAAATCGACCTGTACGAGACACGCGACTGCATCATACATACCTCGGGGCTGAAGAAAGTAGTGGTGCAGGGATTGGACGGCTACGTGGTAGTGGAAAAAGACAACACCCTGCTAATCTGTAAACTGAGCGAAGAAGAACGCATCCGCCTGTTCCATTGACGCAATGAATGAAAGGCGATTTACGGAAATTCTCTTGGCATGGTACGACCGGTATGGACGCAGCGACCTGCCGTGGCGGCAAACCGATGACCCCTATCGGATTTGGGTATCGGAAATCATCTTGCAGCAGACCCGGGTGAAGCAGGGCACGGATTACTACCTGCGCTTTATGGAGCGATTTCCCTGTGTAAAAGCCCTCGCTGAAGCTACGGAGGACGAGGTGCTGCGCCTGTGGCAGGGACTGGGCTACTACAGCCGGGCGAGAAACCTGCACGCAGCGGCAAAAGCTATCGCAAAAAGAGGGACCTTTCCCACGACGTACGACGAGGTCAGGGCACTGAGGGGCGTGGGCGACTACACGGCAGCAGCTATTTGCTCCTTTGCGTACGGCATGCCCCATGCTGTCGTGGACGGCAACGTCTACCGCGTCATAGCTCGATATTTCGGCGTAGATTGCCCCATAGATACCACCGCAGGAAAGAAGTTGTTTGCAGAGATGGCGCGTCGCTTGCTGGACGAAAGCCGGCCGGCCGCCTGCAACTCTGCCATCATGGATTTTGGTGCACTGGTTTGCACACCCTCCTCGCCAGTTTGCCGGCAGTGTCCGCTAAGTGGCACCTGCGTGGCGTGGGCAGCACAAAGCGTCGGCCGCCTTCCGGTGAAATCAAAGCGAACGCCTGTCACCCGGCGCTACATAGCCTATTACCTCCTGCACGACCGCAATCGGTTGTTGCTGCGCAGAAGAAGCGGTCCGGACATTTGGCGTGGCCTCTACGAACCTCCCGCCGCCGAGTACGACCACCCTCCCACCGAGGCCGAAATGTTGGACAGCCTACACACAATCGCTCCCTCATCACAGGTTCTGCTGACCGATACGCCCATACGGATGCAGCACGACCTGACACACCGAAGGCTGATTTTGGCCTTTTACAAGGTGCATTGTACCACTTTGCCACACCTTGTAGACTTCTTAAGCGTAGAAATCTGTGACCTGAATGACTACGCCCTCCCCAAGCCTATCCTGCAAGCCGCACAGAAATTCGGTTTCCTGACATAGAATTTTTTCTGCCATAGAAATATTATATAGAAAATCACTACTTAAATCCACTATCAAATGAAGCAAATCGTAATCAAGAAGTTAGCCGTATGGAGTCTGACTGCCCTTCTGCCCTCCCTGCTACTGGCACAGGAGGTGGACAGGAAGCTTTATCCGGACTTCACCTGGCGACTGAACCCCGACCCCACACTGATGATGGTCAGGAAAGCGCCTGAAGCGCAACGGGCCGCGGCCGTTCGTCCCAGCCATGTGAACAATGCGGAGCTGAAATTCTTCCCTCCCGTATTCAATCAGGACGGCGGTTCCTGTGGTTCGGCATCACGTATCCGCTATATGTTTACGCACGAACTGAACGCTTACCGGAACCTGAGCGGCGCATCGGACGCCAACAGCTATCCTACGCACTTCGTATGGTTGCTGACTTTCGGTAATTCGGGAAAAGACGAGTTCGTGCAGTTTGTGGGTGTCCCCTCTGCCGAAACCTACGGCGGACGCACCTATTCCTCGCTTTTCGGCAATCAAGACGCCGAGAACAATAACTTCGGCTGGATGAATGGCTACGACAAGTGGTACTCCGGCATGTTCAACCGCATGCAGAAACCCGTGAACTTCACCGAGAGCGTAAAGACCGAGGCCGGACGCGAAGCTGTGAAGAACTGGCTGTGGAACCACAACGGCGATACCGACTTCCACGGCGGCGGCATCTGTGGTATCGGTGTAGCCAGCGGCGGCGATTGGCAACGCATCCCCTCGACCCCGGCAAATGATGCAGCGGGCGTGACGGGACAATACTACGTGAAGCGTTGGGGTACGAGTGTAGACCATGCCCTGACAATTGTCGGCTACGACGATCGCATAGAGTTCGACCTGAACGGCAATGGCGTCTACGGCGAAACTTCGGCAGACGAAGTCGGCGCGTGGATTATCGTCAACTCGTGGAGCGACGGTTGGTGCAACAAGGGTTTCATCTATTGCCCATACGCCCACGGCGGAGCTTGGTTCAACGAGTCGGGCGGCACCTACACAATGGCCGACAGCTGGTGGTATCCCGAAGTCTACAAGGTGCGCAAGGATTACCGCCCGCTCCGTACCATCAAGCTGAATATGGACTATTCCCATCGCAGCGAAATCTGTCTGAGCGCAGGCATATCGACAGACCTCAATGCCACTGTGCCCGAACGTACCATCACATTTGACCACTTCAAATACGCCGGCGACGGCAACGGCGGAAACACCAACCCCGCACCGGCCATCCCGATGCTGGGTAAATGGGCCGATGGCAAGTTGCACACGGAACCGATGGAATTTGGCTACGACCTGACGGACCTGACCGCCGGCTTCGACAAGAACCTTCCTTTGAAGTACTTCTTCATTGTCGAAACACGTTCGTGGGGACAGGGAAGCGGACATATCTACAATGCCTCTATCATAGACTACGAATTTGATACGGACGGGCTGGAGACGCCCTTCAATCTGCCCACTTCCGGCCAGACCATCACAAGCGCCGGAAACAAGACCATCATCTCCACCGTCGTCTACGGACAGGGATATTATGCCCCCCAAAATGTCAGCTACAACGAGGGCACACTGCGTTGGGACGCCCCCATCACCTCGGGACACGATGTGACAACCTACCGCATCTATAAGGAGGGAGTCAAAGTGGCCGAACTCCCCAGCGAGGTGACGGAGTACGCATTGGCCGAGGAAACGGACCAGGTGACCTATGCTGTCGCAGCATACTACGGCAGTGAGGCGGTGGAGTCCTCCAAGGTCAGCGTGAATACGCCCATTACGACCTCCGCCCTGAACAATTCCATCAAACTGACAAATACCGGTTTCTCCATCCCCGACCTGTTCGCCTCCAAGTTTGACAAAGTGACCATAGAGTACTGGTTCAAACCCTCATCTCTGAGTGACTGGAACCAATCCGCAGGACCGGGATGGGGCACGTTCATGTTCCACGCCAATGCCAACGGCGCATTTACAGCCGGATGGGACACAAGCAACCGCGTAAACGGCAATTCAGGCAACCTCAAGAGCAATACTTGGGCACATGTGGCCATGGTCGTTGATGGCAATGTCTTTACCACTTACATCAACGGTGTGAAATCCGGCAGCGTCACCTCAAGTACCTACAGCGGCGTGGGCGGTTTCGGCGACCTCGTCTTCAGCTCCTCCAGCGGAAGCGCATGGAACGGCTACATTGATGAAATCAGAATCTGGAACTATGCCCGCACAGCCGATCAAATCAAGAATGACAAAAACATCGTGTATAGCGGGACAAATATGCCCGCCGGCCTTTTGGCCTATTATCGCGGCACACTGATGGAAAGCGATGGCGTGCAGAAGATGCGTGACTATGTCGGCGGACACCATGCCCCGCTGGCCAACAGCAACAGCGTAACGGTCAGCACGAGCGGACAACCCCTGCTGCAAGTCCCGAGCGAAGCGCTGTCGGCCACTATCAACGCACCGGCAAAGGTCTATGCAGGACTGCCGGCCGACTTTTCCGCCACCTGCTCAGCTTCGGCCGCTCGGCTCTGCTGGACTGCACCGGACGCAGGCGTGCAGAACTTGTTTGCTTCTTCGCCGAGCCTGACATTCACGCATACAGGCAACCAACAAGTGACGCTGGTCGCCTACAACGCTGCAGGCGAGCTCGTAACGACCACAAGCACCGTAAACGTACAGGCAGCACCGGCTGCTGATGCGACTTTCACCGTGACAAAGGCAGAAATCCCTGCCGGCGACCGTGTTACATTCATGGCCAACTCGCCACAATTAGGCTATATCTACGAGTGGAGTATGCCGGGTGCAGTGGTGGAAACCGCTTCCACACCGACCGCCACAGCCACCTATCCCCAAAAGGGTACATACACCGTCACGCTGAAAGTGTCGGCCCCCGGCGGCACCGCCAAGACGTCCACCCAAACCATCCATGTGGTGGAGGTGGCACCGCAGTCGGCATTCAGCCTTTCGCCAAGCGTTGTCATCAAGGGCGAGACCCTCTTCCTGAAGGACGAATCACGCTATGCGCCCACCCGGTGGCAATGGCAACTGCACAGCCCCGCCAAGGACTATGTCGTGATGGGGCAAAACTCTTCGCTGCGCCCCGACGTGCCCGGCGTCTACGACCTCAGCCTGACAACCACCAACGCAGCCGGCTCCCATACAGCCACACGCGAACGCGCCTTGGTAGTTTGTAATGCAGATAGCAAAAATGGCTTGAACTTTGGCAATTCCGGAGCATCCGTGACGGCAACCGGCAACCTCCTGACTGCCGGCAGCAAGGAATTCACCGTAGAGTGGTGGATGAACCCCGACCACAATGCTACCTACTCCAACGGATTGGGCGACGAAACCGGCACCATGATCGTTCGCACCGATGCCAACGGTGCCCTCTCGATGACCATGAACGGGAAAACCAGCACCACCTCGTCGGGCACCGTCCTGACGGGCGAATGGCACCATTATGCTGTGGTCTACAGCTCTGGACGCTACGCCTATTATTATCGCGACGGCGTCCAGATAGCCAAGAAAGCCCAGGGTGCCACCTCTCTGAGCTCGGCACTGCAGCGCTTCGTCATCGGTGGACTTGATGCCCCCGTTTATGGCAGCATGGATGAAGTGAGAGTATGGAACAAGGCACTGAGCGTAGAACAAATCCGCCAGTATGCCAACAGTCCAATAACAGACATCGCTGCAGCAGAAGCCGACGGACTGGTCCTGTATTATGACTTCAACCAGAGCGGCGGCAACGTGGAGGACCGCTCCTCACATAACTACAACGGCTCGCGAAGCGGATTTGGCCCCGACGGCGATGCTTGGGGACTTTCGCGCGGTGTATTCTGCCTGAATTTCGAAGAAGCCGCCCAGCCCGAAGACATCACCTACGATTACTTGTCCAACTACAAGAAGTCCTTCACCTATGATGCCTCCAAACAGGTCAACACCAACGTGGCCAACCGTTTCTATGCCATCAAGGATTGGAAGACCGCAGGTGCTTCTGTTTCCGGTAGTGTAACAACTGGTGTTCACGTGGACGTGAACAAAGAAAATTGCTTCACCGTCACTACGCAGTGGGATGGTTTTGGCACACTCGCCGACCACACCGTTTGGCAAAACATCACACTCCCCGCAGGTTCCTATGTATTTACTGCCACTTATGATGACAAATACGAGGGACAATGCGAGAATAGTTATCTTGTAGTAGCAGAGGGGGCTAACAGCCTGCCCAATACGGCCAACCTCGCCGCTGGCGCACTGGCCTACGCTCCCATGTCGGAGAAGGGCGTCGTTTCCGAGAATTCATTGAGCTTCGTGCTGACACGCGAGACAACTATTTCTCTGGGTATGCTCATCAATATGAGCGGAAAGTCCTGCCTCTGCATCAAGCAGTTCAGCCTGACGCGCAATCCTGTCACCGTCATCGAAGCCGACAACCAGGATGGATACGACCTGACTGTCGACGGCACCGGATATACTACCCTCTACCTGCCCTACAACACCGAAATCCCCGGTGATGTCCGTGCCTACACAGTCACCGACGTGGAGGGACGCGTGCTTATGATGGAGGAAATCACGGATGGCGTTCTCCCCGCCAACACCGGTGTAGTGATACAGGCTGCTCCCGGCATCTATCACTTCACACCTGTGGCAAGTGCCGGCACTGCCCATAGCATTCTCGTAGGCGTAACTGCTGCTGCGTCTCCCATGGCCGGACGGAAATACTATCAGCTCGGCATGGACGGCGAATTTGTCGGCTTCTATCCTTTCACAGGAAGCAAGTTTACTCCCTATGCAGCCTACCTGCAGCGCAGCGCCGACGACGAAGTGGAATTCTACATAACCGATACCTTCCCCACTGCCCTCGAAAAAATTATTGTCCCCGGACAGGGTACAACTGACACCTACTATGATTTGAGCGGTCGACGTGTCAGCCATCCCCGACGCGGTGTCTACATCAAGGGCGGCAAGAAAGTGTACGTCCGCTGATAAAGTAACGAAGGCTACTAACCCATCCCCCTCCGCGGGGATCTAAACAGAAGCGAGGCTGCGCCGGCATATTTTTACCGCGCAACCTCGCACTTTTTTTTGAGAATTAATCCATGGCGACCGGCTTCGGATGGGTGAATGGAAGCTAATTGCAATAAAAAAACTACCTACCACTTGGTTCAAATGAAGTAGTAGGTAGTTCAAATTAGAATTATTGCTGTCCGGTAAAACTCCAAATAGCATAAAAATCCTCCCCGAAGCCCCGTAAAATAGGACTTTGGGGGTTGTTTTTTCAAAAGTAAGCCCTC
>SFCP01000133.1 GCA_004558535.1 Bacteroidales bacterium
GAAAATCAGCCAAAAAAACGTGGCCTGAAAGCACACGAACCATAATACGCTAAAAAAAGAGGGTGCGTCGTAAAACTGCTATTACGACACACCCTCTTCCTACGACAAATATACTACATTTTTCGGCAAAATGCAAATGGCTTTAACATTTCGGCTGAGCCCTGTCTACGGCAGCGCCGCCGGGCCTACTTCCTGCGCCGCCGGGTGCTGCGCTCAGCTTCGCCGGATATGGACATGGCGCAGTACGCGCTCCTGGATGCTCTGGAAGATGATAAAGAGCGAGGGGACGACAAAAAGCAGGGCCAACGTGCCGACCAACATGCCGCCCACGGTGCCTACGCCCACCGAGATGTTGCCATTGGCGCCCACGCCGTGGGCAAACATCAGGGGCAGCATGCCGAATATCATGGTGAGCGAGGTCATCAGAATGGGACGCAGGCGCACCCGGGCAGCACTCATGGCCGCCGCGGCAATCGACATGCCGTGCTTGCGGCGGGTCGAGGCATACTCGGTCAGCAGGATGGCCGTCTTGGCCAGCAGACCTATCAGCATGACCAGTCCGGTCTGCATATAGATATTGTTCTCGAGCCCCCACATCCGCGCAAAGAGGAAACTACCCATCAGTCCGAAGGGCACACTCAGGATGACGGCAAACGGGATGAGCATACTCTCGTAGAGGGAGCAGAGGATGAGGTAGATAAAGACGAGGCAGACGATGAAGACCAGAGCGGTGGAGTTGCCGAGCGAGGCTTCCTCACGCGACATACCGCCAAATTCGTAGCCGAAGCCCTCGGGCAGCACCTTTTGGGCCACTTCGTCGACGGCCTGCAGCGCCTGGCCGGAACTGTACCCCTCGGCGGGCATACCGCTGACCGTGATGGAGGGGAAGAGGTTGAAGCGGTCCAGGCTCTCGGAGCCATAGACGCGGCGCAGGGTGATATACTGCGACACAGGCGACATCTCGCCCGACGCGGTGCGTACATAGATTTTCTCCAGGGCCTCGGTGTCCAGACGATATTCTGGCGAAGCCTGCACCATCACGCGGTAAAGCTTCGTGAAGCGGTTGAGGTTTGAGGAATAGTTGCCACCCACATAGCCGCTCAGCGCATTGAGCACGTCGGTGGGCGAGATACCGTTGCGCTTACAGCGGGCGGCGTCCACCTCGACGCTGTACTGCGGGTACTTGGTGCTGAAGGTGGTGTAGGCGCGCGAGATTTCGGGACGCTCGTTGAGGGCTGCGATAAATTGGTTGGTCATGTCGAGCAATTCGTCGGTGGTCACGCCCTTGCGGTCCTGCACATAGAGCTCAAAACCATTGGCTGTGCCGTAGCCGGAAATCATCGGCCGCATCGACAGGCGGATGTCGGCGCCGCGGATGTCGGCGGTGCGGCGGTAGATCTCGTCCACCACGGACTGTATGTCGTCGCCCTTGCCCTTTCGCTCGGACCAGGGCTTCAGCCGGATGGTGAACGAACCGGCCGACGAGGACTGGTTGTGGCGGGCATTCTTGCCGGTCACACGGGAATAGGCCTTGATCTGCGGCAGGTCGTGTATCCGGTCGTCTATCTCCTGCATCACGCGGTTGGTTTCGGCCATGCTCGAGCCCGGCGCGGTCTGCACGTTGATATTGATCGTTCCCATGTCCTCCTGGGGCACCAGTCCGGTCTTGGTGGTCAGCATGAGGACCAGCAGGGCACCAATGGCGGCCACCACCAGTACGGGCACGGTCCAGCGGTGACGGAACAGGAAATCCACGCCGCCGGCATAGCGCCGCTGCAGGCGGTGGAAGTGGCAGTTGAAGGCTTCATGGAAGCGGTCGGAGAAGCCCGGACGACGGCCATCCTGCACCCCGCCACGCGGACGCATGACCAGGGCACACAGCACGGGGCTGAGCGTCAAGGCATTGAGCAGCGAGATGGCGACGGCAACGGCCATGGTCAGTCCGAACTGGGTGTAGAACGTGCCCGTGGTGCCGCCGAGGAAACAAACCGGGATGAAGACGGCCATGAAGACCAGCGTGGTGCTGAAGAGCGCCGAGGAAAGTCCACTCACAGCGCCCACGGCGGCCTCGTAGGAGGACGTGCAGCCCTCTTCGAAGCGGGCCTGCACAGCCTCGACCACGACAATCGAGTCGTCGACCACAGTGCCGATGACCAGCACGAGGGCAAAGAGCGTGAGCAGATTGAGACTGAAACCTACGACGTAGAGAAAGGCAAACGTGCCCACGAGCGACACAATGATGGCCAGCGAGGGGATGAGCGTGGCGCGGAGGTCATGCAGGAAGAGGTAGACCACCAGCACGACGAGGCAGATGGCCACCAGCAGCGTCTCGATGACATTGGCTATCGAGGCGTCGAGGAAGTCCTTGGTGCTCATGATGTCCTCGAGCACCATGCCGTCGGGCAGCGTGGAAGCGATGCGCTCCGTCTCGCGGTCGATCTGCGTGATGATTTCGTTGGCATTCGAACCGCTGGTCTGCGTGATCATACAGTTGGCACCGGGATGGCCGTTCGTTTCGCTCCACATGGTGTAATTCTGTGCCCCCAATTCCACACGGGCCACGTCCTTGAGCCGCAGCACCCGGCCATCGGGCAGGGACTTGATGACCATATTTTCGTAGTCGGCCTCTTCCTCGTAGCGGCCGCGGTACTTCAGCACGTACTGAAAGGTGTTGGCAGCCTCGGCGCCCAATGTGCCGACCGGCGACTCCACGTTCTGCTCCGCCAGCACGGCGTTGATGTCCGCCGGCACCAGCCCGTACTCCGCCATCTTGGCCGGATCGAGCCAGATACGCATGGCATAGTCGGCGCCCCAGATGTTGACGTCGCCCACACCGGCGATACGCGACATCTGCGGCTCGATGTTGATCTTCATGTAGTTGGTCAGGAAGTTGGCATCGTAGGCATTGTCGGGCGCATAGAGGGAGAGCTGCTTGAGCGAGCTGGTCTGGCGTTTCCGGACAGTGACGCCGCTCTTCGTTACCTCGGCCGGCAGCAGGCCCTGGGCCGAAGCAATGCGGTTCTGCACGTTGACCACGGCCATGTCGGGGTCGGTGCCCTGACGAAAGTAGACACTGATAGAAGCCGTACCCGTGTTGGTGGCCGTGGAAGTCATGTACATCATGTTCTCCACGCCGTTGAGGGCCTCCTCGATAGGGACGATGACACTCTTCTGCACGGTCTCGGCATTTGCACCCGTGTAGGTGGCCGTCACGCGCACCGTAGGCGGCGCTATGTCGGGAAACTGCTCTACGGGCAACTGCGTCAAACCGATGACACCAACGATAATAATGGACAAGGAAATAACAATCGACAAAATCGGACGGTCGATAAACGTACGGGCGGTCATGCTGTCAGAATACGGTATATATAGGTTTGCCCATGCGCCTTTGGGGGCGAGACGACACAGGTCATGGTCTATTTTACCCCAAAACCGCTGCAAAAGTACCAAGTTTTGCCTATATCCCTCCCCTAACGTATGTAAACATTTCCTTAAAAATACAATTTATCCGGCCTTTGAGGGGCTCGGAAACCTATGCGGCAGGATTTCAAGCCCATAAAGGGATGACGGGGTGAAGGGCAAAGCGTCAGCCCATCGGGCCTCGCATCCCATACAAGGCGATAAACAAAAAATAAACGTTTCCTCCGTAATAATAATGGTGTACCCCTCCTTTGACAAATGGCTTATAGCCTGTTTATCGCCCCGAAGAGAAAGCCGAGGCCGCTCCGCTTCGGCAAAGATGATACTGCAGCCTACTGCAAAAAGCAAATGGCACTCGCCTTTCGACGCGGCGCGGTCCTGTCAACAGCTCGGGAGGGTGTGTCGTAATAGCAGTTTTACGACGCACCCTCTTTTTTTAGCGTATTATGGTTCGTGTGCTTTCAGGCCACGTTTTTTTGGCTGATTTTCCC
>SFCP01000134.1 GCA_004558535.1 Bacteroidales bacterium
GATATACCGCTCAGCATGCGCCCCGCCTCCTCGTAACCTTCGTTGTAAAGTGCAGTCAGTTTGCCGCGGTCGCTCTCCAGACGGCTCACTTCCATGGGATGCTGCGGCCGGATGACCAGTATTTTTCCCTCATCCTCCAGTCGCTCGACCAGTTCCAGCTGGCGGTTGTAATAGGCGTGCCGGTGGCTCAGCACCATACGCAGGCGGGGATAGTTGCGATAGATAAATTTCGGCATTTTCAGGTCGCGGTCCGTCGTGCGATAGCCGCGGTTGCGTGTCAGTACCACCACGTTGGTCGTGTGGCCCATTTCGATAGCCCGCTCCACGGGTATCGAGTCCACGATGCCTCCATCGAGCATCGGTTCGCCATCTACCGTCACAATGGGACAGACAAAGGGCAAACTGCTTGAAGCCTTGGCTACCTGGACCAAGCGTTCCGGGTTGCTGCGCTCTGTCAGGTAGCACGCCTTGCCCGTACGCGCATTCGTGGTGACCATCTCAAACGTACAGGGATTGGCAAAGCACGTTTCATAGTCGAAAGGCAGGATTTCACTGGGCATCTTGTCGTAGAGAAATTCACGGTCCAAAATGCTATGCTGTGTCCACAGGTACTTCATCCCGATGTAGCGATACTTCTCCAGCATATCGATGTTGCTGCGCTTGGCGCGGCCGCGCTGCCGGCTCATGTAGGAAAGGCCGTTGCAGGCCCCCGCCGACACACCTACGGCATAGTTGAAATAGATGCGGTGGTCCAATAAATAATCCAGCACGCCGCTCGTGAAAACGCCGCGCATGCCACCGCCCTCAAGCACTAATCCGGTATTTTCGTTGATTTGCATGCTCCGTAATCCTAAAAACCAAGGCAAAGATACGCTTTTTCTCAAAGTATTTCCGTATTTTTGCAAAATATGAAAGACTGCCCCGAAAAAAATCGTCCGAAAAAACGCAGTTTAACGAGCAAAACGGCATATTCTACATAGATTTCCTGTTTTTCCGCAAGCAGCTGTGTCATCGGATTTACCCTCGGAGCATCACCAACCAAGAAACAAGCGCAACTATGCTTTTTCCACAAGCTACCTACATCCAACGGCGCGAAGCACTGCGCCAACTGGTGGGAAACGGACTGATTGTCCTGCCGGGCAACAACGAGAGCCCGATGAATTATCCCGCCAACACTTACAAGTTTCGCCAAGACAGTACGTTCCTCTACTTCTTCGGACAGCACCGCGACGGACTGGTGGGCGTCATCGACGCCGACACGGGCCGCGAAGTCCTGCTGGGCGACGAGATTGACATAGACGACATCGTCTGGTACGGCGAAGTGACCTCCGTAGAACAGATGGCGCGCGAATGCGGCGTAGCCCACGTAGCCCCGGCAGCCGCCATCCGCGAAATGGTCGCCGATGCCAAAAAGGCCGGACGCCGGGTGCACTTCCTGCCGCCCTATCGCCACGAGACGATGCTTTGGCTGCACGACCTGCTGGGCATTCACCCCTCACGCCAACGCACGGAGGCCTCGACCGAACTGATTCAGGCCGTGGTCAAGTTGCGCTTGATCAAGAGCGAAGAGGAAATTGCAGAATTGGAACGCGCCGCAGCCATCGGCTACGAGATGCACACAGCCGCCATGCGCCTGTGCCGTCCCGGCGTGACCGAGGCCTACATCGGCGGAACGCTCGAAGGAATTGCCGCCAGCTACGGCAGCAACGTCTCCTTCCAAAGTATTGTGTCCATGCACGGCGAAATCCTCCACGGATATCCCTCGGAGCGAAAACTGGAAGCCGGACGCCTTCTCCTGTGCGACGCCGGCGCCGAAACACGCGAGCACTACTGCTCCGACCACACCCGCACGACACCCATATCGGGCACCTACACCCAACGACAAAAGGATATCTATAATATTGTCGTCGACTGCCACGACCTGGCCCTGACCCATGCTCGTCCGGGAGTGAAGTGGTGGGACGTACACTTTGCCGTGTGCAAGCTGATGACCGAACGGCTGAAAGACTTAGGCCTGATGCAGGGCGATACCGAGGAAGCAGTCCGCGCCGGTGCCCACGCCCTCTTCCTGCCCCACGGACTGGGCCACGCCATGGGCATGGACGTCCACGATATGGAGGGATTGGGCCAGACCTACGTGGGCTATGACGACGAAGTGCGCCCCTCCACACAATTCGGCACAGCCTCGCTGCGCTTCGCACGCCGGCTGGAGGTAGGACACGTCGTCACCGACGAACCGGGCATCTACTTTATCCCCGCCCTGATAGACCTGTGGCGCAAGGGAGGTACGAATGCGCAGTTCCTCTGCTTCGACGAAATCGAAAAATTCAAGGATTTCGGCGGCGTACGTATCGAGGACGACGTCCTCATCACCCCCGACGGCTGCCGCTTCCTCGGCGAGAAGCGCATCCCCTACCACGTAGACGAAGTGGAGGAGTTCCTGCGCAACCGCGAAGCGTAGATAGTGGGAAATATCGGCGACTTAGGTCGAGCTGTCGCCCTGTCACATACGATTTACAACCATAAAATTTATACAAACCAATGAACAAACAACATCTCCTTGCTGCAGCATTGCTACTGCTGCCGGGCGTCCTGTCCGCCCAAGAGTCTACGGCCTGTGCCAAGGACTCTGCAAAATTCACTGTCATCCAGGAAAACCCCATCACCTCCATCAAGGACCAAAACCAAAGCGGAACGTGCTGGGCTTACTCTTCGCTGGGTTTCTTTGAAGCCGAACTGCTCCGAATGGGCAAAGGCGAACACGACCTTTGCGAGAGCTTCCTGGTCTACAAGACCTACATGGACCGCGCCGACAAGGCCGTACGTACGCACGGCGACGTCAGCTTCTCGCAGGGCGGCAGCTTCTATGATGCTGTCTACTGTCTGAAGCACTACGGTATCGTGCCGCAGGACGCTATGCCCGCTCCGGGCAGCCTCTACGGCGACTCTCTCTTCAACTTCAACCAGCTGGATGCCGTGACCTCTGCTTATGTCAAGGCCTTGGCCAAGGGTGAACACAAGAAGATCTCGCTCACGTGGCGGAAAGACCTGAACAGCATCTACGAAAACTACTTTGGCAAGCTCCCCGCGACCTTTACGGTCAACGGCAAGACCTTCACGCCGCAAAGCTATGTAGAGTATTTGGGCATCCACCCCGATGATTACGTTTCCCTCACCAGCTATACGCACCATCCGTTCTACACGAAGTTCATCCTCGAAATTCAGGACAACTGGCGCTGGGCCGAGAGCTACAACCTGCCGCTGGATGAATTCATGGAGGTAATGGACTACGCCGTACGCCACGGTTACTGCTTCGCTTGGGGCAGCGACGTGAGCGAAAAGGGCTTCCAGTCGCGCGAAGGTATCGCCTGTGTTCCCGCCAAGATCGCCAATACCGACATGACCGGCTCGGACGCTGCACGCTGGACGGGTACGAACCAGAAGAACGGCGCTGTCATCAAGGCTTCGGACGACGAGTTGACCATCACGCAGGAACTGCGTCAGCGTGGCTACGACAACTGGGAAACCACCGACGACCACGGCATGGTGGTCTACGGTCTGGCCAAGGACTGCAAGGGCAATGAATACTTTATGGTGAAGAACTCTTGGGGCGACTACGGACCTTATCACGGCATGTTCTACGCTTCGAAGCCTTTCGTGGCTTACAAGACGATGAACATCATCATCCACAAGGACGCACTGCCCAAGAGCATTGCCAAGAAGTTAGGCTTGAAATAAGCGGTCGGCACTTAGCGGCCCCGCCCTACTCCCTACGAGGAGGGTGTGTCATAATTGGTGCACCCTCTTTTTATAATCATCTAAAAGAAACAAAGCCCTGACTTTCACAAGCCGGGGCTTTGCCATGTCAGAAAG
>SFCP01000013.1 GCA_004558535.1 Bacteroidales bacterium
TTACCCCGTGGTCTTTTTTTCACCATGCATACTTTCTCCGGCAAATGGGGCGAAGTTGAAAGGTTTTTCCTGTTTATCGCCTTGCAGAGGATGGAAGCCTTCTGAAAGAAGGTGGTGTTAGGATTTCGGTTTGGGCGTTAAGAGCTTGCTCTTATAAGACCAAAGCGGAAGCCTAACAGCAGGGCGCAGCCCCCATTCTCTGCAAGGGGTTTTTCTGGTTTTTGTCTTTTCTGGCAGACACGACTCACACGACCGACACGGCCGATACGGGATCTCCCCGGCGAGCCGGTTTGTTGAATGAAAGCAGTTCAGATGTCCGCGGGTTTCAGTACGGCGCCGCGCCCCCGGCGTCCGTCCATCAGGATGGTCAGCGGGTGCGTCAGACAAACGTGGCGCAGGTAGGCGCTCTCGTAGACGGCGGGCTGCGCATCAAGCCACGCGTAATCGATAAATCCCTGGTCGCGGAAAGGCGCTACGGTGAAGTAGCCCACGCCAAACGAGGTGAGGTTCTGGAAGAAGTGCGTCCCCTGCGAGGGGTCTACGCGATAATTCTCCAGACCGCTCTCGACAATGGCGCGCGCCATGCAGATGTGCGGCCACTTCACGGGAATGCCAAGGAAGGGGTCGCTGCTGCCCCAACGGCCGGGACCGATGAGCAGGTAGCCGGCCGAGGTATTGGCAAAGGTGCGATTCAGGCGGTCCAATTCCTCGGCTATCGGTCGCGTCCGGGTGGCGTCAAATGCCTCGGGACGCACGTAGACGATGTCGCACACGTCGGAGACGGTGCCGTTGCCCAGCATCTCGGCCGTCCGCAGCAGACACCGTTCGGCGGGCAGGGCATCTATGTCCTCGCGCACCTCCTCTTGGCTGTCCACAATGGGACGTATCTGCAACAGGTAGAACGAGGCGGTGGGCTGTGCGTCCGCCGGGGTATGGAGGTCCATGGCAAATTCTATCTCGACGGGCCGCCCCATCTCCTCGGCGCCGATGTGGAGCAGGCGTTGGATGGTGTCGGCCAAGGGGAAAAGCCCGCCCTGCAGAATGTGGTCGAAAGTGACAAGCGGACGGCCGCCCTGTGTCAGTCCGGGCCGGATGCACTCACTCTGCAGGTCGTAGGTGGAGGCCACGTGGCGCAGGGTGCCGTGCGCCACAGCGGCGCTGACAGGCAGGCTGAGCAGGTTGAAATCGTCGTTCACGCTGAACACCTCGGACAGGTTCTCGAGGTCCAAGGCGCAAAACTTGCGCTGCGTCTCGCGCAGGGCATATTCGGGCGACGAAAGTTGCAGAATGTGATGCGGATGAGCTGGCGAAAAACGCAGGGTCAGTCCACCGTCCACCAAATACTTGCCCAATCCCAACGCCAGATGGGCGATGCCCTCCTCGGGCCGTTCCGCGCCCAATGGATAGAAGTTGAGCGAACGCGCCACGCCCGACACAACAGGATAGAATACGGGATGCCGGCCCTCGGCGTCGGTGTGGGGCGACCCGACAACCTCCTGCAGGACCACAGCCATCTTTTCCTGGTCGATAAGGTTCTGCGTAGCGGTGAGATACGCCTTACTGTCGCGATAGAAGACCGAGGCATAGACCGCCTTGATGGCCGCGCGCAACAACTGTATCATGGTGGCGCGGTCGTCGGGCTTGGGAATCATATAGGTGGCGTAGACACCGGCAAACGGCTGGTAGTGCGAGTCCTCGAGCAGGCTCGATGAACGCACGGCAATCGGTCCGTGCACCACCTCGAACAGGGAAACCAAGTCCTCGACAACCCGTTCGGGCAAACGCCCGTGCTCGAAAGCGGCCAAAATCTCCTCATCGGGCGCATCACTCAGGGCGATGGGATAAAGGTTGTTGATTTCCATGAACTCGTCGAATACATCGGTACAGAGCACCACCGTCTTGGGAATATTAACCGTGAAGTTCTCGGTCTCAAGGCGGGGATAGCGCTCGACCATCGTGCCCATAAAGGCCAGGCCGCGGCCCTTGCCGCCCAACGAGCCATTGCCGATGCGCGCGAAATTGCTATATTCATCGAAACGCCCGCGCCGGTAGATGGCCACGACGCCCGTGTTCTTCATCCGCCGGTAGCCCACGATGCAATCACTGATGAGCTGGCGCGCCTCGCCGAGGTGGGCGTACTCGCTGACATCGACTTTCTTCAGAATCATGGCCGGTGGAAACATGGCGCGCGAGAAGAAGAAGCGCGAGAAGTGGTCGTGGGCCAAATGATAGCGCAGGGAGTCATCGGGGATGCGGTAGAGGTTGGTCTGGAGGTCCTTCAAATCGCGGATGCGCATGATTTCCTTGCCCGTATCGGGGTCGATGATAATGAAATCGCCGAACCCGAAATTGGCCATAATCTCGCGGCGCAAGTCCTGGGGATAGCTCTTGGTGTTCTTGCCGATGAAGGAGGCTTCCAGTTCGGCGGCATAGCGCTCGTTCTCACTCTCGCTCGATTCCAATATCAGCGGCAGATGCGGGTCCGCCCGGCGCAGCATCTTGCCCAAGGCATATCCGGCCAAGGGATCCTTGACCCCGCCGCGCGTAAAGCTCATGTCCGAGATGACGCCCAGTATGTGCTGGCTGTACGCCTCGTAGATCTCGACCGCCTCCTCGTAGGTACGCGCCAACATCACCTTGGGGCGGCCGCGCATCCGCATGGTCTTCAGGTGGTCGTTCAAGGCTTCCTGCGAGAACTCCATGCTTTGTTCCAACACAAAGCGGTAGAGGTGGGCCAAGGCGGAGGAGTAGAAGCGCACAGAGTCCTCGACCAGCAGAATAATCTGTACACCCACCGACGCACTGTCGTTGGGAGCATTCCATTTGTCCTCGATCAACTTGATGATAGCCATGAGCAGTTCGGCATTGCCCAACCAGGAGAAAACATAGTCGATGCCGGTGAGGTCCTCGCCCTCGACGCGTTTGCTTACCTCGCGCGAAAAGGGCGTCAGAACGACGATGGCAATAGCCGGATAGAGGGCCTTGATGCTCTTGGCCGCCGCAAAGATGTCGCTCCCGGCCATGTTGGGCATCACGATGACCAGCTCAAAATTTCTGTCGGCCAATTCGCGCAGCGCCTCCTCCTCGGTCGTGACACGGGTGAAGCGCGGCGGATAGCGAAGTCCGAGCGAGGTGTATTCGTTGAAGATGATTTCGTCCACGCGTCCGTCGTCCTCGAGCATGAAGGCGTCATACTTCGTGGCGATGAGGAGGACGTTGTAGATGCGGCGGTTCATCAACTCGGCAAAGGGCGTGTCGCGCAGCACCAGGTCCTTGAGTTTGGGGATATTGCTCATAGGCGTTTTGATTTATCTTGCCTTTTCCGGCCTGTCATTTGCCTTTTCCGGCCTGCGCTGCCGCAATGCTTTTTGCATAATCGGTCATGTAGGGCTGCAACCGGCTGTATGGGATAACGCACGAGGGTATGCCGGCGGCGAAGCAGGCGATTTCGTAGGCCTCATAGTAGAACGCGATGCCCTTGGGCGTGAAAGCGGGCGCCAAAGTCGGCTGTACGAGCGGCCAAGTACTGGGATCTACCTCCTCGTAGCCACTTTGCGCAATCAGACCCTGCTTGACAATCGGCTTCAGCTTGGCCCAGCATCCCTGCACGAAGAAATCTTCCCACTTCAGGGGTTTTCCGGTCTGCGCATCAAAAGAGAAAGAAAAATGTTGCGGCATCCCATGCGCCCCACCCATATAAATGTAGTCCTCCCACTCATAGGTGATGTACTGCTGCGTGTTGTATTCCACCTCGACTTCCCCCTCGTAGCTCCAGGCGGGCATTTCGAAGTCGTCCGAAGCCGCTTCGGCCTGTGCCTGCCTGTATTCGTTCATGAAATCATTGGCCTTCTTCTGAAAAGCCGCATCCGGTTTTTCCAAATCGGCATTTTTTATAGAGAAACGGCTATACAGGTCGCGACGGATGCTCTCCACCACATTTGCCCGGCCCGATTGGGGGTAGTCCACTTCTAACTTGTAGATATCCTTGCCCAAGGAAATCTGGATCTTACGCGTGCGGAAGGGGGGATTTAGCGATTCGGCAGGCACCTCCTCCTCGGCAATGCTGACTTCCCGCAATGCGGGGTTGTCTGTCTTCTGTTCCTTTTCGGATTTGCAGGCTGTGGCGGAAAGAAGGAGTGCTCCGGCAATGCCCAGCAAAGTGAATGTGTGTTTCATAATGCGCTGTATTTTAGTTTATATATTCATATCGCGATGCAAAAGTGCATAGGCTGTAAGCATGGGTAGTTATATTATGCGCGCAGGTACCTATATTATATACGCCGGCACATGTATTGCGAAGCACTGCTGCGACCTACTGTCCATCGGCGGCTGCCTCGACCTGACAAAGCGTGCGATAGGCGCAGGTGCGGCAGAAGTCGGCCGTCTCCGTGGGCAGGAAGGGCTGCGACGTGTCATAGATGTCGGCCAGCAACTCCCGCAAATACTGCTCGTACTCCCCGGCTACCTCCGCAAAGTCGTCGACACGCGCTTTTCCAAAGCGGATGTAGGGATCGTAATCCTTGGCTGCGGCCTTGTGGATAAAGATGAGCGCCGGCGCAATGGCATCGCGAGGAAACTGCTCGCTCGTCAGGAACGCGTAGAAGAACGTCTGGAGCACGTAATGCTTTTGCGTGGGCCCCGGGGTGAAGACTTCCTCCCACGACTTGCACTTGTTTTCCTCCTTGCCGCCCGTCTTGTAGTCGATGATGCGCAGCACGGGCTTCCCGTCTAACTCCAGACGGTCCATCCGGTCGATTTCGCCGTGCAAGGTCAGTACCACTTTTTCCCCGCCGGTCTCTATGGTTATCTGCCGGCTCATTTCCCTTTCCGTTCCCACGATGGTGAACGGCGCAACCGCCAGATCGAGCGTCAGCAACTGCTTCAGGTACGTCTTGACCACCGCCGCGGTGACCGTATCAAAGTTGGCTTCGGCATAGGCAAAGGCTTGTCGGATATGGGTGTCCAGTTCGGGTTCCCCCTCCTTGGACAGCAACCGCTTGATATAATCTGCGGTTATCGTCCGGGCATTTTTGCCGCCGTCGTAAAGGGTTTGCGCCACGCGGTGGAAGATGGTGCCCAACGTATTCGGCTCTATGACATCGGGGTCGCGGGGCGGCTCCTTCAACCGCTTCACATGGCGGAAGCAGAACTGCTTCTGGCAGCGCAGGTAGGTATTGATGGCAGAGGGTGAAAGCCGCGGGAGGCGCGCAAACAGGTCAGCAGGCTTCGGAATAGCCCGGGGCGGGCGTCCGGGTGCCGGTGGCTGATTGGCAATCTCATGGTGGTGGATGGTAAGTCCGCTCTCCATCTCGATTTGCGTGAGGAAACGCGATTTCTCGCCTTTCACCAGGCCATCAGAGGCGTTGTTGTAGAGCAGCGTCAGGTGTTGGGCGCGCTGTATCAGGCGATAGAAATAATAGGCGTAGACCGCGGTGCGCCTACGTGCCGTTGTCAGGCCGAAGCACTCCTTGAGATTGTAGGGTACAAGCGTGTTGTCGGTGGCCGCCTTGGGGAGCTGTTTCTCGTTGACCGAAAGCATGAGAATGTTCGAGAAGCTTAGGTTACGCGTTTCGAGCACACCCATGATCTGGATGCCGACAGCGGGTTCGCCGTGAAAGGGGATGGTAGTCCCCTTGACCACCTGGCGCAAAAGCTTCCGCAAGGTAGGCGGCGCTACGTTGAGGTGGCCGGCTTCGTGCAGGCGGATAAAACGCTCCACAATGGTGTAGCACTGAAAGTAAGCCTCGGCATAGAGCACCAGATTCATCTCGCGAGCCGTGGGGTGCGTTGGTGCGGGGTTCTCCATAGCCTTTTGGCGAATTTGGTCGCGCAAGCGGAGGAGGAAAGTGCGTACATCGGGCATTTCCTTGCCTGCGTATTCGCTCTCAAATGCCTTTTCGACCACGCCGTAAGCCGGTGTCTGGAAGAGCGGAAAGCCCTTGGTGATGTTTACGTTGCGGACCTCTTCGGGTATCGCGTAGAGGACTGGCTGCAGGAGGGACTCGTTGCACAGCACGATGGCGATGTCGCGCTCCTCGGCCCCGGCTGCAATTCTCTCGCGCAACCAGCGGGTGACGTAGCGAGCCTGCGCATTCTCGGTGGGGGCGGCCACAAAATCGATATGGCCACAATGACGGAAATTATCGAAGCATTCCTCTGGCAGTTCGCCGGGAAACTTCCGCATATTGCTCTGCAGGAAAATGCCGGCCTCCTGTCGGGCAGCGCAAGTGCTCTCCGCGCCGGCGTGCGGCATATAATATTGGTCGTAGTCCCAATAGAAAAGCGCGTGACCGCTCTTGTGGAGATAGCTGAAAAGCCTTTCCTCGACACGGTTCAGCACGTTAAATCCCACCATGACGTAGGTGTGCGTGGGATTGGGCAAGCTGGTTTTCCCCTGCTCCAAGTCGAGCAGGGCGCGACGGCACAATGCTCCCTCGTAGGCCGTTCCCTCGGCCAGCAATTCGGCATTCAGCTCGGAATATATGGGCAGCAGTGCATTCCACAGCTTGAGGAAACGCGTACGCACCACCGAGTTGTGGCTCAGCGAGAAGTCGCGGAAAAGCGCCCGCAGGGCACGCTCCATTTTTTCGTCGATGTAGTCCAAACTGTCCAGGGCCTTCAGATCGGCCAGGTTGGTGAAAAGGGCACGGGCATCCACCATGTTCTTGTCCACATCGTCGAAATCAGCCAGTATCTTCTCGCCCCAGCCATAGAAGGCGTCGAGGGTTTCCTCGCTGCCGCTGTGACGCACATATATCTCGTGGATGCGGCACACAACCTCGATGCTGTCGGCCGGTTGGAGCGGCGTGAGCAATCCGAAAAGCTCGCTGATGGTCAGGTAACGGGGTGCCCAAACGGGCCGGGCGGCATCTCCATCGGTCGGTTGGACCAGATATTCGTTCAAGAAGAGCCGGGCGCGCTTGTTGGGACAGACGATGGTGACATGACTGAGGTCGTGTCCGAACTTTTCGCGCAAGGAGCGAGCCACATGTTGCAGGAAAGGGGTCATACTTCTACAGAAATAATAGGAATGTAGCCAAATCAACAAACCGGCGTCACTTTGCCGGCATCTACGAACCAAAGATAGCCCTCCACACGGGCGTAACCCATTTCGCGCAGACGGCTTGCGTAGTGCTGCACCTGCCGCGCGTAATTGTCGCCGATACTGGTGTCGGGGCCATGGTAGTGTCCGAATTTATAATCCACGATGACGACGGTCGTGGATGGCTGCCGGTTTTTACCATCGGGCACTTCGCCCGCAGCATCCTCGCGCAGCATCACGCGGTCGGGGCGCACCATGCCCACGCCAGCGGCATTGTCGTCGGTGAGAAAGAGGATCTCGCACTCGTTGCGCAGATGGGAGCGCCCGTCAAACCATCCGTAGGACTCGACCTGCTGCAAGGCAGTACGCAGGTCTGCGATGATTTTTTCCGGCGCCTCGTCCGCAGGCAACAGTCCCGACAGGCTCTGCTTTAGTACAGCCCTCTCTATATCGGCGGCCGTACTAATCTCCGCCAGAATGGCGTGGAGCAATTTTCCGCGGTCAATGTAGGCACCGGCAGTGCCTGCGGTACTCTCTTCGGCCGAGGCGGTAAAGTCGAGCGAGGGGTTGGACTGACGGAACTGCGCCTTGGGCGACAGGCACTCCAATCCCACGAGAACTTCTCCCCCGCCTGCCTCAGCGGAAGTGCTACGCGCTGTTCCCAAAGAGGCAAGTACCTCGGCACGCGTGGGCAGGAAGTCACACGCGATACACGCAGCCACCTCGTCGGAAGCGAGGGATTCATCGATGATATGGCCCATAGTCTTGCCGCCCGTGCGCATAGATTTTACAGAGTACCATATATATAAATTGTACTGCGCACGCGTGAACGCCACATAGAGCAAATTGATGTTTTCGATGCGCTGCTGTCGGTGTTCCTCCTCATAGCGAGGCGCAAAGTCGGATTGGCGGATATATTTGCTCTTGGTGGGCACAGGCACCATGGGCAGGCAATCAAAAGGCTGGCACTTGGTGCGCGCCCAAACCAAGTCTTCGACGCGGTCGTCCTCGGTCTGCCAGTCGCAGTAAGGCAGGAAAACAGTATGGAAGTCCAGTCCTTTGGATTTATGGATGGTCAAGATGCTCACGCCGCCTGCGCTACCGCCCTGAATGGCGGTACTCTGCAAGGATTCGTCCCAATAGCGGAGGAAGGTGCCCAGATCGGAGGGATAATCTTCGAGGTAGGCTAGTACCTGGTCCAGAAAGGCCAGCAAGTAAGGCGCATCAGCTGCATTATCGTGCAGGCGGAAGAGAGCAATCAGCCGTTCGCAGCATTCATAGAGGGGCACGCCACGCAGCGCCTCCATTTCCTGTTGCAGGGCGGGCGGCAAATCCTTACTACCTGCCTCCCACTGTTTCTCTTCTACGACCGAACCACCTTCCACCGTCGTAGCGTACTGCCGATACAGGTATTCACGGGCAATGGCATGGCTCGGGTCTTTCAAGTAGTGCAAGGCATAAATCAGGCAGTGCACCGAGGGAGCGGCCGAAAGCAGGTAGGCTTCAGCCGAAGTCAGTGGCACTTCGGGATACTGCTCGGCAAAGCAGGTCAAAATCCGCGTAGCTTCTTTTTTCCGGCGCACAAGAATGGCCATTTTATGGTACGGGAGGCCCTCAGCGTGGAGGTGTGAGATAGCTTCGTACAGACGCTCCTCGACAGGTTGCGAAGTGGTGTGCCTATCGCCCGCAGAGGCGGCAGCGGCGGCCGGGCCGTCGCCGTTATCCACCTCGCCCACGACCTGCTCCACCCACACGCGACCACCCGCCTTGCGGTTGAAATTCTGGTGCACGCCCTCGGGGGTATAAATACTGCGAAGCACGCCCTCGGCAGAGTAGTCACCGTCAGGCGCGGCCTCGGCGGCGGTAGCCGGATCGTCGGTATCGGGTTCCATCAAGCGGGCCGCCTCGGGGAAGAAAGCGTTGTTGAAAGCGATGACCTCACGCGCACTGCGGTAGTTGGTGTCGAGGGGCACGAACTGCGGATGCAGGTGCGGCACCTCGCTGCCGATGTGATGCAGGATGCGGAAATCGCCGCCGCGGAAGCGGTAGATACTTTGCTTCACGTCGCCCACGAGCATATTGTGCCGCCCCGATGCGATGCCGTTGACCAGCAGTTTCTTGAAGTTGAGCCATTGCAGGCGCGAAGTGTCCTGAAACTCATCAATAAGGATGTGATGGAACGTAGTGCCGGCTTTTTCGAACACAAATGGCGCGTCGCTATCCTCCACCAAGTCGTAGAAGAGTTTTGGAGTCTTGGCCAAAAGAAAATGATTGTTCTCGGCGGCGATGCGCTCCATCATATCTGCGATGTCGCGCAGCATACACAGAGCATTGAAACGGGAGAGCACGAGCCTTCCTGTATGGATGACGGGCACGCCGTCGGCCCGCATTTTTTCCAGTCCAAGAAGGGCTTTTCGGATTTCTTCACCGCGCGGTGCCAATTCGGGCCACGCCTTTTTATTACCTTTCTTCAGCCAGCAATGAGTACCCTCATCGTCCAATTCATCGAACGGGCTGCGCTGCATGTATGCCTGCACGGTAGCCGTCGGTTCCGAGAAGTCTCCACCCGCGAGCTTCCGGAGGTAGGCACCTACACAGCGGTTCAGGTTCGAGAAGTCCTCGTAGCCTTTGCCATCCTCACCTGCGATGAAATGGTCGGTATCTACGGCCGCCTTGGTCAGTTGCTGTTCGAGGCGCTCCACTTCCAGTCGGAACGTGCGGCGCAGTTTTTCGATATCCGCCTTGTGCAGGGATTCGTTGATCAATTCTTCGTTAAGCTGATAAGCCTCGCGCTGCAACTGAGTCGCCATGTTGCGCAATTCTCCTCGGATGTCCCAGGGACGGTTGTCGCCGATACGCTCTTTGATGTAGCCGATAATCCATCGTCGCAAGCCGTCGTTGGCGTCTACATCGCGCAGGAGTCGGTCCACGGCCTTTTCAATCATGAGGTTCTCATTGAGGTCAATCTTGAAGTTGGCCGAAAGTCCGAGTTCATGGGCCAAGTTGGCCAGCAGCCACTGAAAGAAAGAATCGATGGTCTCTACGCGGAAAAAGTCGTAGTCATGGAGCAGTTCGCCGAGGGCGCGCAGAGCTTCGCGGCGTAGTTCTTCGTCCGTCAGTCGACGGGTCAAACGCTGGCGGACAGCCTCGCGGAAGTCCGGGTCGTCCCCGCGCTCGGGGTAGGCCAGTCTTTCCAGACTACTTAGGATACGCTCCTTCATTTCACCCGTGGCCTTGTTGGTAAACGTCACGGCCAGGATGTGACGGTGACTGCCCGGGCCGCCCTCCAGGAGCAGCGCGATATATTCGGCAGCAATGGTAAAAGTCTTGCCGGAGCCGGCCGAAGCCTTATAAATAGTCAGTGGCGATGCAGACATATGGTTGGTTTGCGTTTTTCTATAGGAAAGGATGTTCTACCGAGCCGCAGCACGGGTTATGCAAAGCCGCAGCACGGGTTATGCAAAGGTAGTAATTTTGCGCGTACCAAGCCCGCAGACGCAAAAAAGTAACACATTTTTTAGTTTTTGCTTTGTCGGTAAGCAGAAAAGCCCTACCTTTGCACTCGCAAAACGAAAAAGGATATATGCACTCTTAGCTCAGTTGGTAGAGCAACTGACTCTTAATCAGTGGGTCCAGGGTTCGAACCCCTGAGAGTGTACTCCTCGCCGCCGGCGCGTTTTGCCGCGGAGCCAAGCTCCCTTTATGCACTCTTAGCTCAGTTGGTAGAGCAACTGACTCTTAATCAGTGGGTCCAGGGTTCGAACCCCTGAGAGTGTACTCCCCATTTATCCACATTAAGTAAAGTCCGTCGGGCATGCCCGGCGGACTTCTTTTTACGCATATCCCAGCAGGAACTGACGAGGAAGTCGAACTATTAAGAAATGCAAGACAAAAGAGATGTGAAACTCAAAATCCGAATTCCCGTCTTGCGCATTAAATACTATAACTCGGCGATGGCTGCTACCGACAAACCGGTGTAGCGCGCTATCGCCTCGGCACTTAAACCATCTGCCTTCATTCCACGCGCTACCTCCATGGCTTTCAGTTGCTCTCCCTCGGCACGACCTTCTGCGCGGCCCTCGGCACGTCCTTCTGCGCGGCCCTCGGTGAGTCCCTCGGCACGTCCCTCTGCGCGTCCCTCCATTTTAGCGGTATCCAGAACGTCGTTTTGCACCATAATGTCGTCCATATGGGCAATGTAGGCCTGGCGTTCCCGGTCGTTCATGGTCAGGTAGAGCAGTCGCTCTTTGGCTTCGCGCAATCCTGGGGTCGTTGTGTCGTCCTTGATGTGGTTGTTTTTCAGGTAGTCAAGCCATTCCTCGATGGGTGTCGTAGCCACATCGTTGAACTCATTGACGCGAATGATGTAGTACTCGGGAAATACGTTCTCGGGAGCCTTCATCCGCAGTTCGTCCTTTTCCCGCGTGTTCACCTGGAGCTGGTCGCCCGTATGCACGCCTGTAAAGGTGGTCTTACCATGATACAGGTAATCGCTGCCCTTACCCAAATCAAAATAGAGGATGTTGATGGAGTACACCTTCTTGACCTGGTCATACTTGTTGCCAATGTCGATATGCTCGGTGATGGCTTTCGACACGCCGTAGAGCATACGCTGCAGGTAATACAGCTGCCGCGTGAGCTGCACCTCTACGATGATGATTTCGTCCTGCTCGTTCTTGGCCTTGACGTCTACGCGGTTGAACTTGTCCGACGCAGTTTCCTGATTGCCTTCGCTTTCCAGTATCTCCACAATCTTCACCTTCGTACCCGTAAGCACGGTAATCAGTCCTTCCAGCACGGCAAAATTGGCTTTGTCGCGTAGCATGCGCTTGACGGCCCAGTCAAACCGGATATACTTGTTGTTTACTTCCATAGGATATACCATTCTTGTCTGCTGCAAAAGTAATATTTTGTTTTTAATGGGCGAAGCCTGCCCTCCATAGCCCGTCCCCGCGGGGAACACGTCTACTTTCTGCAAAAATATAGGTTTTTATCAAGAAATCCATGACTTACGCCAAATATTTGCACGGCGAGACCAGTCGTATAGGACAAATAAAGCTACACCCACAAGCCGCGGGCTGCCCCCAACCGCACGCTGGCCGTATCTCGCCACACTGGCCGTCCGCGAAATGTTAACGCGAAATCGGACGATTTGGATTTCGGCGAAAAATGTATTATCTTTGTGTAAGCATCGGAGCAGACCGGCGGTTATCGCGGGCCTGCTCCGGTTTTTTACGTAGCGGACAATCACTCGGCAGGCGTCGAAGGGTACTCGCAGGCAGCACTTGGGAAAAACTACAAAGCACTTGGAAAAAATTACAAAGCCGACAGTTTCTTCTACCCGCCGGATAGTTGTTCGCAGGAGGGACTTCCATGACACAAACCTGTCACGAATTTGTTGCCGAAAGTTATAAATGTTAATGCAACTATGCACTTCGATCTGCCCGACAACTGCCTGCCGGCTTGCCAGTGCGTACGCATTTCTAACGGAAGCTGCGGAAAATAGTAGGGCGCGCCTTTTTGCCGTCAACATATTTTTGTAACTTTGCAGAATGTAGGCTACGGTTCGGGATAAACGAAGAAATGTCTGACGACCTTGCTTCGTGTTCTCCACTCACCTTGCACTACCTTTGCAGAATGTAGGCTACGGTTCGGGATAAACGAAGGAAAGTCTGGCGACCTTACCCAGTGCACCCTACCCCCTGCCCTACTTTAGAAACGATTCCTATAAAAAACACATTCATGACACCAATATTTATCGCAGGACCCTGCGTCATCGAATCCGCCGAACTCTTAGACGCCGTGGCAAACGAACTGGTACGGCTGAAAGAGAAGTTGGGAATAACTGTCTACTTCAAAGCCTCGTTCGACAAGGCCAACCGCACCAGCATTCACTCGTTTCGCGGCCCGGGGCTGGAAAAAGGCGCCGCCATGCTGGCCGACGTGAAAGAGAAGTACGGACTGCCCGTGCTGACGGACATCCACGAAAGCTGGCAGGCCGAACCGCTGCGCGGCGTGGTCGATGTACTGCAAATCCCGGCGTTCCTGTGCCGACAGACCGACTTGCTGGTGGCCGCCGCACAGACAGGAGCCATCGTCAATATCAAAAAAGCGCAATTCCTGTCGGGCGAGGACATGCAGTTTCCAGTGGAGAAGTGCCGCGAGGCGGGCGCCAAGGAAGTGTGGCTGACGGAACGTGGCAACTCCTTCGGCTATAACAACTTGGTGGTCGACTTCCGCAATATCCCGCTCATGAAGCCCTACGCCGACCGCGTGGTGATGGACTGCACGCACTCCGTGCAGCGACCCGGCGCGGCGGGAGGAAAGACGGGCGGCGACCGACAGTTTGTGCCGGCCATGGCCTTAGCGGCCAAAGCCTTTGGCGCAGACGGCTACTTCTTTGAGACACACCCCGACCCCGACCACGCACTGAGCGACGGACCGAACATGTTGCCCCTGGGGCAAATGGAAGCCGTCTTGGAAAGCCTGCTGGCCTAACTCGGCAGCCCCTTCCCCGCCACCGGCACACCGGGACACGGGGACAAGGACGCCCCGAAATCCTACGAACCACCCTGTCAGAATCATCCATCATGACCGAAACAAAAGAACAAAAGCCCGCAGAAGCGGGCATCTGGCGCGAAACCGCCATCAAGTGCTTGCGCGACGAGGCACAAGCCCTGCTGGACCTCATCCCGCGGCTCAACGAAGACTTCGAGCGCACGGTGCAAATCATCCTTGACTGTAAAGGCAAAGTCATCGTGACGGGCGTGGGCAAAAGCGGCCACATCGGCGCAAAAATTGCCGCCACACTGTCAAGCACCGGCACACCGAGCTTTTTCATCAACCCGCTGGACGCCTTTCACGGCGACCTGGGCGTCATCGGCAGCGACGACGTGGTGCTTGCCATCTCCAACTCGGGACAGACGGACGAACTGCTCCGCTTCGTGCCCTACCTGGAGGAGCGCCACATCCCCGTGATTGGCATGAGCGGCAACCCCCATTCTCTCCTGGCCGAATACGCCACGACACACCTCAATGCCGGTGTGAACCACGAAGCCTGCCCGCTGGGCTTGGCACCGACATCATCGACCACCGCAGCACTGGCGATGGGCGATGCACTGGCCTGTGCTCTGATGGAGGCCCGACACTTCAAGGCATCGGACTTCGCACAGTTCCACCCGGGAGGTACGCTGGGGAAACGCCTGCTGACGAAAGCCAAGGACGTGATGCGCACGGACGACCTGCCGGTCATCTCGCCCGACATGAAGTTGGGCGAAGCCGTCATCCACGTCAGTCGCGGACGCTTGGGACTTTGTGTGGCTGCACGCGAAGGCAAGGTGGTAGGCATCATCACCGATGGCGACGTGCGTCGTGCCATGGAAAATTCGCAGGACAGTTTCTTCCGGTTACAAGTGGCCGACATCATGTCGAAGCACCCAAAAATGGTATCGTCCGAAACGAAAATCACCGAAATCGAGCAAATCATGCAAGCCAACAAGATTCACTCTGTACTGGTGACCGATGCGGAACAACACCTGCTGGGCATCGTCGACTCGTTTCGCACAATGATTTGACACTAAAAGCCACTCCACAACCCCTACCCCGAAAAGAACATAGAGCGTGGCCACACGCGAAGGCAATCCCGACCTACCAATCAAGAAGACATCTATGAAAAGGTTACTGCTCCTGCTATGCTTGCCCCTGTTGTGCTACACGCAGACTTTCAGTCAGCGCAGCGACAGCACCATCATCCGCTACCTGCAACAGGAGTACGACATCCCCTTTTCCACCAACAACCGCGTGGTAGTCTTCAAGACGGGACAGGAGAAGTTTGACGACCTGTTTGCCGCCGTCCGGCAGGCACGCCACAGCATCCACTTGGAATACTTCAATTTCCGCAACGACTCCATCTCGGGTGCACTCTTTGACCTGCTTGCCGCCAAGGCTGCCGAGGGCGTGGAGGTAAGGGCTCTCTTTGACGGCTTCGGCAACTCGTCCAACGACCGCCCGCTGCGCCGCCACCACGTGGACAGCCTGCGCCGGCGGGGGATAGAAATCCATGAGTTCGACCCCTTGCGATTTCCGTGGATTAACCACGCCTTCCACCGCGACCACCGCAAAATCGTGGTTATCGACGGCGTAATTGCCTACACGGGCGGCATGAACGTGGCCGACTACTACATCAACGGCAAGCCCGAATTTGGCGAATGGCGCGACATCCACCTGCGCATCGAGGGAGAAGCCGTGGCGGGACTGCAGGGCGTATTCCTCAACTTCTGGAACCAAGTGACGGAACAGGAGGTTCAAGGCCCCGAATACTATCCCGGCACACGCCCGGCCGACCGGCTCTTCACCGGACTGCGCCCGGACACCAGCAACTGTGCGGGCGAGAAGCACGTGGGCGTGGTGGACCGCACACCCGGCGTCACCCCGAAAATCATGCACGACACCTTCCTGCACGCCATCGATGGTGCGCAAGACGAAGTCCTGATTATCAGCCCCTACCTAACCCTGTGCCGCCACCTGAAAAAGAGCCTGAAACGGGCATCCAAGCGCGGCGTCAAGGTAAAAATCATGGTGTCGGCCAAAAGCGACATCCCCATCACACCACGCATCGTGGAGTACAACGTACACCAGCTCATGCAGGCCGGTGCCGAGATTTACTTCTTCGAGGGCGGCTTCCACCACAGCAAAATCATGATGGTGGACAGCGCATACGCCTTTGTGGGTTCGGCCAATCTGAACAACCGCAGCCTGTCGTTCGACTACGAATGCAACCTGCTTATCGCCGATTCCTGCACGACCCGTCAGCTCTGCGACATCTTCTACCACGATGTAGAAAACTGCTGTTTCCGCCTCACCCCCGAACGCTGGCAAGAAATGCCATGGCGAAAGAGATTCCTGGGCTGGCTGTTCCACTTCCTGTCGCCCTTTACGTTCAACGATAGCGGGACCGAGGGCAAAAGGCTCAGGACCAAACCTTCAGAAGGGGACCCCTATGATGCTGCAAGGCTCGGCATCCTCGTCTGAACCGCGGTGACAGCGCAACCAACTCCCTACCCAAAATCCACTCAACATGAAAGATTACAGCTTTCCCATACTGAAAATCATAGCCGTCGGCATGCTGGTGCTCAGTGCCTGCGCCGGGCCGGCCTGGCTGACGAATACGGCACTGCTGTTTGTGCCGGCACTGTTTTTCGTGCAGGGCTACTTCTTCCGCACCGAATACCGCGACCACGAGCGGGACTACATCAAGCAGAAGCTGCGCCGCATCTACGTGCCGTTTGTAGGCTGGAGCCTGCTCTTCATCCTGCTGCACAATGTGTTCTACGCCACGGGGATCATCGGGCGCACCGGAATGCCCGAACAGGGCGCCTACCTGCCCTATGACATCAACGAGTGGTGCGAACGCACCTGGGGCATTTGCCTCGGCATGACCGGTTTCGACCGCTGCCTGTGCGAATTCTACTGGGTCTTTCGCGCGCTACTTGTGTCCGCCCTGCTTTTCCTGGGTCTGAACAAGCTGGCAGGCCTGCTGCTCCCCGGGAAATCCGACAGCATCAGGGTGGGTAGCGTGGCGCTGGGCTGCCTGGGCCTGCTGGCATGGATGACAGCCTGCTCCCTGTCCGTACCCATCATTCCCGATGGGGGCTACCGCGAAATCTACGCCACACTGCTGATGAGCCTGGGCTACCTGTATCGCCGCCATGTGGCCGAACTGCAGCCCCGCCTCGTCCTCAGCATCGCCTCGGCAGGCATCGTGGCCCTGTTTGCCTGTCTGTGGCCCTCCTCCCTGACGGAAAGTGCCTCGCTTACGTCGATGCTGTGCCTGCTGCTGCCCGCCTGCGCCGGATTTATACTGTTGCACAACATCAGCCGCGTGCTTGCACAGCAGGACAACAGCCTGCGGCGCGCACTGATCTACGCCGGCGAACGATGGTTCTACGTCCTGGCCTTTTCGCTGCTCGCCTGCAAGCTGTCGGGTATGGTCATCCTGCTCTGCAAGGGACTGCCCTGGCGTGCCCTGCGCCAATTTCCCACCCTCGGCGGCGCTGAAATCGGCTACGGATGGACCGCCCTGCACTGGCTAATCGGCATGAGCCTGCCACTCCTCATCGTGTGGGGATGGAACAGACTGGACCGGAAGTACGACCTGTCGCCCGAAAATTGCCTGCGCTATACCCTCACGGGCATCGTTATCACCGCCAAATGCCTATATCTCTTGATAAAGAGGCTCGGCAAAGCCCTGTGGGGAGGATTTATCGGTTTCTTCACCGGACTGATAGACATTGTCCACGCTTCAAATCCTAAAGACGAATAACCATGACGCCCAAAATAGACCTGTTTCTGACCGCAGAGGCCGACAACGAACAATTCAGCCTGGCGCAAAGCCTGATGGCCGACGCCTCCATCGCACATATATATATATTGGTGCACGACAAGGAAACACAACTCCCCTTCACCAGCGAGAAATGCGTCGCCCTGCCGGTCGATGCACTGACCGGCACAAAATTCCTGCGCACCGTGGCGCAAAAGAGCAAAGCTGCCTACACAGCCCTCTACCTGCGCCCCACCCCCCTGCGCCCCGGCTACCGCTGCTTCCCTCGCATGCTCCACGCGGCCATCGACAACGACGCCGCCATGGTCTATACCGACCGCTACGAGGAGAAACAGGGACAGCGCAGCCCGCACCCTGTCATCGACTACCAGGAGGGAAGCCTGCGCGACGACTTCGACTTCGGCAGCCTGCAACTCATCAAAACCGAACTGCTCCGGCAATTCCTTGGCGGCGAACCTACGCCGCGCTACCGATATGCTGCCCTCTACGCCCTGCGCCTTTTTCTGGGACGCACAGGACGTATCGTCCACCTGCAGGAATACCTCTACACCGAGGCAGAAAGCGATCTGCGCCAAAGCGGAGAAAAACAATTCGACTACGTCAATCCCGCCAACCGCGAAGTACAACTGGAAAACGAACGGGCCTGTACGGACCACCTGAAACAAATCGGGGCACGACTGGCGGCCGACGAATTTGACGACCTGCCCAACGACGATACGGCCTACCCCGTGGAGGCGTCGGTCATCATCCCCGTGAGAAACCGCGAGCGCACCATAGCAGACGCTATCACAAGCGCACTGGCGCAGGAAACGGACTTCGCATTCAACGTTATCGTGGTGGACAACCACTCGACCGACGGCACGACCGAGGCTATCCGGGCCATTCACGACGAACGGGTGGTACACCTCATTCCCGAAGCACAGGACTTGGGCATCGGCGGCTGCTGGGACCTGGCCGTCAGGCACCCGGCCTGCGGCCGCTTCGCCGTGCAGCTGGACTCGGACGATCTGTACAGCAGTCCGCAGACGCTGGCGCGCATCGTCGAAGCCTTCCACAAGCAAAAAGCCGCCATGGTCATCGGCGCCTACCGCATGGTGGACTTCCAGCTGAACACGCTGCCGCCCGGACTGATTGCACACAAGGAATGGACACCCGAAAACGGACGCAATAACGCCCTGCGCATCAACGGACTGGGCGCACCACGCGCATTCCGCACAGACCTGCTCCGCAAAATAGGCTTTCCCAATACTTCCTATGGTGAAGACTACGCCTTGGGGCTGGCTTTCTCGCGCCACTTCCGCATCGGCCGCATCTATGACGAACTCTACCTGTGTCGACGCTGGGAGGGAAACTCCGATGCCGCACTGGCCATCGACCGCATCAATCGCAACAACCTCTACAAGGACAGCCTGAGAACCGCCGAACTGCGCGCACGACAGGCCATGAACCATCGGTGGAACCGCAAAATCACCCAAGCAGACGCGCTCGACTTTATCGAACGCCAAATGCTGATTTGGGACGAGGTAAAGCAACGCTTCGACGAGCTGACACACAACATCCAGACCCGCGAACTGCCCACCGAAGACTATACCCTGACCGTGCAGTTCAATCCGCGCCGCATCGTCTCGACAGCAGCCAAGGTGGACAAGCGCAACCTGAAAAAACGCCCCTGCTTCCTGTGCGACAAAAACCGGCCGGACCTGCAAATCGACCTGCCCTTTGACGGACACTACCACCTGCTGGTCAATCCCTTCCCCATCCTGCCCAACCACCTGACCATCCCCACTCGGCGCCACAAACCACAACAGTTGTCGCTGCTGCTGGCTGAAATGAAGGCGCTGGCGTGGCAACTCTCTGACTTTATCATCTTCTACAACGGCGGACGCTGCGGCGCATCGGCTCCCGACCACGCCCACCTGCAAGCCGGGGCCAAGGATATTGTCCCCCTGCAGCGCGACTGGAAATTCTACGAGAACCGGCTTGAAAAAATCTACCCGCTGGAAGGCGCCGACGAGGCTATGCTCGAAGAAAAAGGCTATATGGCCAAAGGCGTCGGGCTGTACCGCCTGAACGGCTACGCCTGTCCGGCTTTCGTCCTGCTGGGCGGACAGGCCGAGGGCGAATGTTATCTGGTCCGGAAGCTGCTGGGCATCCTGCCCATCGAGGAGGGTCAGGCCGAACCCGACATCAACCTGCTGGCATGGCGGCAAAGCGGCGGCCCGGCCGAGGACGATAGCGTCGTGATGGTACTCTTCCCACGCCGGAAGCACCGCCCCGACTGCTACTTCGCCGAGGGTAAATCGCAGTTCATCATCAGTCCGGGCGCCCTCGATATGGGCGGACTGATTATCACGCCCCGCGAGGAAGACTTCAACCGACTGACCCCCAAAAACGCCGTCGCCATCCTGCGCGAAGTGGCCATGACCGAAACCCAGGTGGAACAAATCGGCCGGAAACTCCATACAACTCCGCGCAACCAGCGCAACAACACTGCAGCAGACCAGGCACTGAGCAACCTCTTCACCCAAGAACCACAAGTCAGCGTGGGCATCATGCGCGAAGACCACATCACCTTCACCCTCAACGAGAACTTCGTGGCCAAAGGCGACATCGTGCACGGACCGCAGGAGGCATCCTGTCGCGATGGGGGCATCCTGTGGAACGGCAACCTCTACCGTGAACTGATCTTCACCCCCGAAGAGCCTGCTGCCTCGTTCACCCTCAACGATGTAGCCATAGGCAAGCAATTTCACTGGGAACGTCGCGAAGCACAAACCTTCCGCGGCACCATGAAGATTGTGGTGGAAGAGGAACAGCTCATTGTCATCAACGAACTGCCCGTGGAGGAATACCTCATCAGCGTCATCAGCTCTGAAATGAAAGCTACGGCGCCCATGGAACTGCTCAAAGCCCACGCGGTCGTATCGCGCAGCTGGCTCTTCCGCCAAATGCGGAACCGCCGCGAGAATGCAGGACGAAACGCCGGCTTCTTCTCGTTCGTCAGAAAGGAGGACGAATACATCCGCTGGTACGATCGCGAAGACCACACCCTCTTTGACGTCTGCGCCGACGACCACTGCCAACGCTACCAAGGCATCACGCGCCAAACCTCGCCCGCCGTGGTCGAGGCCGTGCTGAGCACACGCGGCCAAGTGCTCGTCAGCGAAAATGACATCTGCGACGCACGCTTCTCGAAATGCTGCGGCGGCATCAGCGAAGCCTACGCTACCTGCTGGGAAGACACGGACCACCCCTACCTGCGCCCCGTGCTCGACAAAGCCCACGCCGAGGATGCTCCCCTGCCCCTTGATTTCGACGCCTTCATCCGCGATACCCCCGATGCTTTCTGCCATACCGACGACAAGGCACTCCTGGCCTCCATCCTCAACGACTACGACCAGGAAACGGCCGACTTCTATCGCTGGCACGTCACCTATTCGCAAGCAGAACTGGCTGAAATCATCCGCACCAAGCGCGAAGAGGATTTCGGCGGCATCATCGACCTGGTGCCGGTGAAGCGGGGCCCCGGCGGACGCATTGAGAAGCTCCGCATCGTGGGAACACAAAAAGGAATGACGATTGGGAAGGAACTGGAAATACGCCGCTCGCTGTCGGAAAGCCACCTCTATAGCGCCGCCTTCGTAGTGGACAAAGGACCTGACGACACCAACGGACTTCCCACCTATTTCACCCTCCATGGAGCCGGATGGGGCCACGGCGTCGGCCTTTGCCAAATCGGTGCGGCCGTCATGGCGCAACGCGGCTACGACTTCCATGACATCCTACTCCATTATTACCAAAACGCAGCGGTCGAGAAATTATACCTCTGACAAACTCCCAAACCACTATGAGCCACGCCATGAAACTCCATCCCCTCGCCTGGATACCTACACTCTACACTGCCGAAGGCATCCCCAATGTAATCGTATGCTCCGTGGCACTTTACATGTTCCAACGCGTAGGTCTCTCGAATGCAGAAACGGCCTTCTTCGTAGCCTGGCTCTACCTGCCCTGGGTCATCAAGCCTTTCTGGAGTCCTATCGTCGACATGATTGGTTCTAAGAGGCTCTGGATTCTACTGATGCAGATACTCATCGGCGGCGCACTGGCCGGCGTGGCCCTTTCCCTGCCGGGTGGTCATATTCTCACCTACGGCATGGCTTTCCTGTGGATAATTGCATTCAGCAGCGCGACCCACGACATTGCAGCAGATGGTTTCTACATGCTGGAACTCCATCCCCACGAACAAGCTCTCTACGTGGGAGTGCGCAGCACATTCTACCGTATCGCCGGCATCCTGGGACAGGGAGTACTCGTCATGCTGGCCGGCGTCCTTGAAGCACGCACCGGCAATCCACTGCAAGCCTGGAGCCTTACCTTCGGCAGTGCAGCGGCACTGTTCCTGCTGTTGGCAACAGCGCACGCATTCCTGCTCCCCCACCCCGTCTCGGACCAAATGCATCGCCTGCGACTGGACACACTGCGCCGGACTGTGGCCGACATGGGCGGCACCGTGGTGAGTTTCGTCAAGAAACGCCAATTTCTATTGGCCGTGACATTCATGCTCATCTACCGCCTGGCCGAAGCACTACTCACGCCTATCAGCCGCCTTTTCCTAATAGACAGTGTGGACGCCGGCGGATTGGGACTGACAACCGGGCAAGTAGGTTTCGTACAAGGCACCATCGGGGTGGGCGGCCTCCTCTTAGGCGGCATATTGGGCGGCATCGCGATAGCTGCAAAAGGCTTCAATCGATGGAAATGGTGGATGGCAGCAGCTATCACCCTGCCCAACATCGTCTACCTCTACTTGGGTTATTTCCAGACACAGAATCTATTCTTGGTGTCAAGCTGCGTATTCATTGAGCAATTCGGCTATGGATTTGGCTTCACCGCCTACATGATTTATTTGCTCTACTTCTCACAAGGCAAATCGCCCGTCAGCCATTACGCGTTCTGCACCGGATTTATGGCTCTCAGCATGATGCTCCCCGGCATGGTAGCCGGCTATTTGCAGGACATGATGGGATATCTCAATTTCTTTATTCTGGTCATGGCAATCTGCCCCCTCACATTCCTTGTCATGTATCTCGTCAAAGTCCCCTCCGGCTTCGGGAGAAAATAGAGAGGAATCGCCCACTCTCTGCGAAAAGCATAAATTTATCTGCCGGGCACCCGCATCCGCCCGCCATCCGCCCGGATTTATCCATTTGAAAAAAACGAAGCATTCCTTTGGTCGTTTGCCAAGCAATGCCTACTTTTGTAGCAGTAAAGTCTTCGCCAAAGAGGCGACAGGCTTTACCAAAGAGCATATTTTAGTAATCAACGCATGCAAGATTGCAATTACCAAGCTTGCTCCAACTATTATTGGTCACACGGACAACTGCCTGTTTTTTAGCAACATAAAAAGCTGAGCAGGATTTATTGGTATTACCTTTTCCGTAGTAGCCACCCTCTATTAAGACCTTTTAATTTACTTTGCTTACACCAAATTCCGCATGGGATTTGGCGTAAGAATTATTGTACCGTTTTCGCCCATTCGTATTTCCGAAAACGGGGAAGGAGAAAACAGAAGACTACAGAGCTTTGGGGTTCGATGAGCCAAGATTTGGTTTAACACGCCAAACAATATCATCGAAAGCCGTTTATCGCGAGGGACAAATATCCCATAATACATTGGCCTCGTTCACAATCAACGAGAAAAAGCCATACAATGAAAGCCTATAAAGATTTAAGAATTGCCGTAGCCGGCACCGGCTATGTCGGTCTCAGTATGGCCACCCTGTTGGCTCAGCACCACAGTGTGACGGCCGTCGACGTCATCCCCGAGAAGGTGGAGAAAATCAACCGCCGCGTCTCGCCCATCCAGGACGAATACATCGAGAAATACTTCGCCGAAAAGGAGTTGCAGTTG
>SFCP01000135.1 GCA_004558535.1 Bacteroidales bacterium
GCCCTACGAAAGGTGACGCCGCGGCGCAGGCAAGCGCCAAGAACCGCGACGAAAAGCAGATAATCAATAACCAATAAAAATAAAGTTGTCATGAACATCAAACCTTTAGCTGACAGAGTGCTGGTAAAACCCGCACCTGCCGAAGAAAAAACATTGGGCGGCATCATCATCCCCGACACTGCAAAGGAAAAACCGCTGCAGGGTAGTGTATTGGCCGTCGGCAACGGCACCAAGGACGAGGAGATGGTCCTCAAAGCTGGTGACACCGTACTTTACGGCAAATATTCCGGCACGGAAATCGAACTGGAAGGCGAAAAGTACCTCATCATGCGCCAAAGCGATGTGCTCGCCGTGCTCGGTTAAGCACCTTACCGCCAAATGGCAAACCTTTATCATCCTTTAGACTAACAAAATTCCTCGCCACTCCCGCGAGATGACGGTTTCGCCCCAAAGGCCCTGCAGGCTGCGGAACAGGGAGACTCAATTATGGCAAAAGAAATCAAATATGACGTAGATGCCCGCGAACTGCTTCGCGAAGGCGCTGATGCACTGGCTAACGCCGTGAAAGTAACGCTCGGTCCGAAAGGCCGCAACGTGGTTATCGACAAGAAATTCGGTGCACCCCGCATCACCAAAGACGGTGTGAGCGTGGCCAAAGAAATCGAATTGGAAGATGCTTTCCAGAACGCAGGCGCACAGCTCGTGAAGAGCGTAGCCTCGAAAACCGGTGACGATGCCGGTGACGGTACGACTACTGCCACCGTGCTGACACAGGCCATTCTGACCGAAGGCATGAAGAACGTGGCCGCCGGTGCCAACCCCCTCGACGTGAAGCGCGGTATCGACAAGGCCGTGGCCAAGGTCGTGGAAAACATCAAGGAGCAGGCCGAACAGGTAGAGGAAAGCTACGACAAGATTGAGCAGGTAGCTACCATCTCGGCCAACAACGATCCCGAAATCGGCAAGCTCATCGCCGATGGTATGCGTGCTGTCAGCGTGAACGGCGTCATCACCATCGAGGATGCCAAGGGCCGCGACACGGTGCTCAAGACCGTAGAAGGTATGCAGTTTGACCGCGGCTATCTCTCGGCCTACTTCGTGACCGATGCAGAGAAGATGCAGTGCGTCATGGAGAACCCCTACATCCTGATCTACGACAAGAAGATCAGCAACCTGAAGGACTTCCTCCCTATCCTGGAGCCCGCCGTACAGAGCGGCCGCCCCTTGCTCGTCATCGCCGAGGACGTGGATAGCGAAGCTCTCACGACGCTCGTAGTCAACCGCCTGCGCACGCAGCTCAAGATTTGCGCCGTCAAGGCTCCCGGCTTCGGCGACCGCCGCAAGGCCATGCTCGAAGATATCGCCGTGCTGACCGGCGGCGTGGTCATCAGCGAAGAAAAGGGATTGAAGCTGGAACAGGCTACCCTCGACATGCTGGGTTCGGCTGAAAAGGTAACCGTGACGAAGGACAACACGACCATCGTAGACGGTGCCGGAGACGCTGCCAACATCCACGACCGCGTACAGCAGATCAAGAACGAAATGGCCAACACGACCAGCTCCTACGACAAGGAGAAGCTGCAGGAACGTCTGGCCAAGCTCTCCGGCGGTGTATGCGTACTGGAAGTCGGTGCTGCCAGCGAGACAGAGCAGAAAGAAAAGAAGGACCGCTGCGACGACGCCCTCTGTGCTACCCGCGCAGCCATCGAGGAAGGTATCGTAACGGGGGGCGGTGTGGCCTACATCCGCGCACAGCAGGCTCTGGAGAACCTGCACGGCGACAACGCCGATGAAAATACCGGTATCGCCATCATCCGCCGCGCCATCGAGGAACCGCTCCGTCAGATCTGCGCCAACGCCGGTGTGGAAGGTGCAGTCATCGTAAACAAGGTACGCGAGGGCGAAGGCTTCTACGGCTACAATGCCAAGAACGAGACGTTCTGCGACCTGCGCGCTGCCGGCGTAGTAGACCCCGCCAAGGTAGCCCGTGTAGCTCTGGAGAATGCTGCCAGCGTGGCCGGCATGTTCCTCACCACTGAGTGCGTCATCTGCGACAAGAAGGAGGACAAACCCGAAATGCCCATGGGCGCACCGGGAATGGGCGGCATGATGTAATGCCAGCATCCCCTCATTGATATAACACACGCGGGCTGTCCGATGGACAGCCCGCGCTTATTTTGTATAAAATCCGCTTGGGATTAAAGCACCGTGCTTTTGATGGCGGGAATGGCCTGTGCCAGTTGATCGATAGCCTCGTCGCGCGACAGGCCCTCGCGCAGCACGATAAATACGGTGTCGTCGCCGGCCACCGTACCCAGCACGCCGGGCAGTTCCTGGGCGTCAATTTCGCCTGCCATTACCGCAGCATAGCCCCGGCGCGTGCGCATCACGGCCATATTGCCCGAGAAATCGATCGAGATAAATCCCGTGTGGCGCAGAAACTCGGGCGCAGTTATCGCCGTGACGGAATGTTTGTAACGTGGGTCTTGGGGCAGGATGTAGCAGCTGCCGTTCCGGCCGCCCACCTTGACGGCACGTAGGAGCTTCAAGTCGCGCGACAGGGTGCCCTGCGTAACATGGAAGCCCATCTTAGACAATTCCCGCAGCAAGATTTCCTGCGTGCTTGCCTCGCGGCGCGTCAGCAGCAGCCGCAAGGCCTCCAGTCGTTTTGTTTTGGAAGCGGACATTGCTTTTCTCCTTATTTCTTTTTCAGTAAAAACTTAGTCTGCGGCAAAGGTACACTTTTTAAGCAAAAGCAGCGAGAGCCACTACGAATTTATTGATGTACCGGACTATGCACGTCGCATTTACCTCCTACTCGATTTTATTTCCATGTGCGTGTCCGAAATTCTCTTTATTCGAACGGATGAACCATTGAATGTCGAAGTGTATTTCTGAGCACTATAATTGCACCGGTCTGTGTGACGGACTGTCCTTTCGCGCTGTCACTTCAGCAGCACCTTGCGCGTAGTGCCATCGGAGTAACGCACGATGACCGCGCCGCGTTGTTTGCCGTTGATTAGTTTGCCGTAGCCAACAATGGTGGGGCAGTCTTGTCTGTCTCCATTTCTCCTATGCCGGTGGGCATAACCACAATCTCATATTCGCTCCAAGGCGCTTGAGCTTGATAGGCGGTCTTGGCATCCTCGTCCACCACATAGACTGTTTCTAATGGAGTGTTTTTAAATATCTTAGACCATTTGTTGGGAGGTGTGGAGGGGAGCATGGTGATGGAGGTCAAACTGCTGCAACCAGCGAAGCAGCCATCTCCCAAACTCGTGACGGAGTTGGGAATGGTGATGGCGGTCAAACTGCTGCACCTCAAGAAGCAGTCATCTCCCAAACTCGTGACGGAGTTGGGAATGGTGATGGAGGTCAAACTGCGGCAATTAGAGAAGCAGCCATAGCCCAAACTCGTGACGGAGTTGGGAATGGTGATGGCGATCAAACTGCTGCAATAAGAGAAGCAGGAACTTCCCAAACTCGTGACGGAGTTGGGAATGGTGATGGAGGTCAAACTGCTGCAATAAGAGAAGCAGCCATAGCCCAAACTCGTGACGGAGTTGGGAATGGTGATGGAGGTCAAACTGCTGCATTGATTGAAGCAGTTATCTCCCAAACTCGTGACGGAGTTGGGAATGGTGATGGAGGTCAAACTGCGGCATTCATAGAAGCAGGAACTTCCCAAACTCGTGACGGAGTTGGGAATTTGGCTGTTTTTGCATCCTGCTACTAATTCATTGGTAGAGGTATGAATAATAGCATTACA
>SFCP01000136.1 GCA_004558535.1 Bacteroidales bacterium
GTGTGTCATGCTCCAAAAGTGACGGAAATATGGCAAAATGACTTAGATTACCAAAAATAATAGTCCATTTACTTGGACTGCAACATAGAAAAACCGGTAAAAAACCCTTGTCCTCTACGACAAGAAACACTTCCTCCGTGACAAGAAATCCTTGTCCTCTGTAACAGTGATGTTGTGTATAAATTCTGTTCTTGAGGTAGATACATTTACTGTGTACCTCTACCCATAGAATGTTTTTTGTGTTTATCGCCTTGCAGAGGATGGATGCCTTCTGTAAGAAGGTGGTGTCAGGCTTTCAGTTTGGGCGTTAAGAGCTTGCTCTTATAAGACCAAACTGAAAGCCTGACAGCAGGGCGCAGCCCCATCCTCTGCAAGGGTTTTTTCCGGTTTTTGTCTTTTTCGACCGACACAGGGCAAGGGGGGCCGGTTTTTGTCTTTTCTGACTGACACAGGGCAAGAGGTCTATCCTGACTTTGTGGGTCGTCACCTCCATGGCTGTCCGCTAAAAAACGGGATAAAAGTAAGAACAGGAATTTTATGCTCTTGGGAGTTTTTCCGGACAGCAATAATACAAAAACGAGAGACGGCGGCGAAATGTTAAAACGGGGAAAGGGAGGTTTGGATTTTGCGATGAAATGGAGTATTTTTGCATTAGCATCGGAGCAGGCCGCGGATTTCCCGGGCCTGCTCCGATTGTTTCTGCCTCATCATCAAGGGCAACTACCTCGGAGATAGAAAAAATCAGCCGGCACTTGGTTGAAATTAGGCAGGACTTAGTCGAAACTACAAAGCACTTGGTTTCGCACACGTCCCGACCGGCATTTTTCCCCACCCTTGCCGCGTGACAAAAAGGGACACAAAAGGGCCGTTTAGGAAAGTTTATATTAAATCTGCTTGTGCATTTCTATGCACTGCAGGCCGTTCGCAGGATGCACTCCCTTGGACCATTACAAAGGGAAAGCAGGCGGCAACTGACAAAAAATCCTGCACACAGACCACCCCTTTCCCCACGATTTCCTAAATTTGCGAGGGACAGCCCTGTCGCGGGTTCATTCCCGCACCGGCTGCCGGCTCTATTTACTCCACAACCTTTTCCCATACCATGAAACCACTGCATTTCACCCTCATCGCGCTCTGCCTCGCGCTTTCCCTCCCGATCCACCGCCTGCACGCCCGGCAGCGGCCCTCCGACTGGGTCCGCCCGCTCATCGGCACTGCGGGCATGGGGCACACGTTCCCCGGTGCCTGCGCCCCCTTCGGCATCGTGCAACTGAGTCCCGACACCGACACCATTCCCCACAACGTAAATGGGCGCTACCAGCCCCGCGCCTACGACTACTGTGCCGGCTATCGCTACGAGGACAGCACTATCGTCGGATTCAGCCACACGCACCTGAGCGGCACGGGACACGCTGACCTAGGCGACCTGCTGATACAGCCACAGGTGGGGGCGCTCCGCCTCAATCCCGGCACGGCCGACCAGCCCGACGACGGCTACCGATCCCGCTACTCGCACGACTCGGAGCACGCCACCGCGGGCTACTACGAGGTGCAGTTAGAAGACGGCATCCGCGTGCAACTGACGGCCACTCCGCGGGTGGGCGTGCACCGCTACACCTATCCCGCCGGCGCCGAGGCACGCTTTATCCTCGACCTGGGCCACGGCATCTACAATTACGACGGCAAGGTGCTCTGGGCAAGCCTTCGCGTGGAGAACGACACCCTGCTCACGGGCTACCGCATCACCAGCGGCTGGGCGCGGTGCAACTATACCTACTTCGCCATCGCCCTGAGCAAACCGCTGAAAAGCTACGGCTATCGCGACCGCTGCGAACCGGATTACCGCGGCTTCTGGCGGAAATTTGACCTCGGCCACAACTTCCCCGAAATGGCGGGACGCAACCCCGTGGCGTACTTCAACTTCGACAACACGGCCTCACAGGAGCTGGTACTCAAGGTGGCGCTCTCGGCCGTCAGCACCGAGGGGGCCCTGCGCAACCTGCAGGCCGAAGCAACAGGCCGGAGCTTCGACGAAATCCGCGAAAACACGCAGCTGCTATGGGACCGCGAACTCGCCGCCGTGGAGTGCGAGGGCACCGACGACCAAAAGGCTTTGCTCTACACCTCGCTCTACCACACGATGATCAACCCCAGCGTCTATATGGACGTGGACGGACAATACCGCGGCCTGGACGGCAACATCCACCGCGCCGAGGGCTTCACCAACTACACCATCTTCTCGCTCTGGGACACATATCGTGCACTCCATCCCCTGCTGGCCCTGCTGAAGACGCAACGCAACACGGACATGGTCCACTCCATGCTGGCACACCGCGAGCAGAGCGTGCACCACATCCTGCCCGTGTGGAGTCTGATGGCCAACGAGGGCTGGTGCATGACGGGCTACCACGCCGTGAGCGTACTGGCTGATGCGCTGACCAAAGGGGCCGGCATCGACCGGGCCGCTGCGCTCGACGCCATGCTGAGCACTGCCAACAGCCCACGGATGCCGGGCATCGACGACTACCGCCGCCTGGGCTTTGTACCCTATGACCACGATGCCACAGCAGCCTCCAACACCCTGGAATACGCCTACGACGACTGGACCATCTATGCCACGGCACTGGCAGCGGGCGACTCGCTGACGGCCGGCCAATTCCGCCAGCGGGCACTGGCCTACCGCAACGTCTACCATCCCCGGACGGGATTTGCCTGCCCCCGCTATGCCGACGGACACTTCAAGGAGGACGCAGACCCGTATCAGACATACAACGAGGGCTTCATCGAGGGAAACGCCTGGAACTTCTCCTTCCACGTGCCCCACGATGTCTACGGCATGATGCAGGCCATGGGCGGTGAGAGGACTTTCCGGCAACGGCTGGACGAACTCTTCAGCATGGACCTGCCGGAAAAGTACTACCAAGACAACGAGGACATCACGGCCGACTGCCTGGTGGGCGGCTATGTCCACGGCAACGAACCGAGCCACCACATCCCGTACCTCTACGCCTGGACTTCCCAACCCTGGAAGTCGCAGCTGTGGATACGCACCATCATGAACCGCATGTACCGCAACGACCTGCGCGGACTGGGCGGCAACGACGACTGCGGACAGATGTCGGCATGGTACATCTTCTCAGCCATGGGCTTCTACCCCGTCTGCCCAGGCAGCGACCAGTACGTACTCAGCGCGCCCTACCTGCCCTACCTCCGGATAGCATTGCCCAATGGCCGCGAAGTCATCATACGGGCCAAGGGCGTAAGTGACCGCTGCCGCTATGTGAAGCGCCTCTGCATCAACGGAAAGCCCTACGACAAACTCTATATCACCCACAAAATGCTTACCGAGGGCTGCATCCTCGACTTCGAAATGAGCGATAAGCCCAATCGCAAACGCGGCCTGCGCCCCGCCGACAAACCTTATTCCCTGACACCGGCAATCCCGGAAACACCCGGGCAAGGCAACAGGAATTAGCAGGCCGCCCAAGCCCACCACTTCCTATTTCCCAATGATTGCTGTCCGGTAAACATTCCTTATGGACCTCCCGTTCCGGCCACTTCCGCAGGAAAGACAAAACTTAGGATAAAAGCCTTGCTCTGTGTCAGTGGGAAAAGACAAAAACCGGGAGCCCGCTCGCCCTTTGTCTGTTGGGGAGGACAAAAACCGGAAAAACCCCTTGCAGAGGATGGGGCTGCGCCCTGCTGTCAGGCTTCCACTTTGGTCTTATAAGAGCAAGCTCTTAACGCCCAAACTGAAAGCCTGCTCTGTAAGGCGATAAACAAAAAAAACAATCTATGGGTAGAGGTACATAGTAATTGTATCCACCTCAAGAACGGAATTTATATACAACATCACTGTTACGGAGGACAAGGGTTATTGTCACGGAGGACGGCTGTATTGTTACGGAAGACAAGGATTTCTTGTCACAGAGGAAGTGTTTCCTGTCACGGAGGAAGTGCGTCTTGTCACGGAGGAAGTGCTTCCTGTCACGGAGGACAAGGTTTGTTTTTTTTGTTTATCGCCTTGTGCCGGATGCAAAACCCGATAGGGGGATGATGTAGCCGACTGAAAATACCCGAGCTTGCTCGAGGGATTTTCAGACGGCTACAGCATCCATGGCTCGCAAGAGACATTTTGCATCCGGCGCAAGGGGTTTATACCGGTTTTTCTATGTTGCAGTCCAAGTAAATGGACTATTATTTTTGGTAATCTAAGTCATTTTGCCATATTTCCGTCACTTTTGGAGCATGACACAC
>SFCP01000137.1 GCA_004558535.1 Bacteroidales bacterium
GCTCGGTAATTAGAGCAAGCTTTATTACTCTCGACTTGCATGCAAATTACATATTAGCGGCTGCGGCTCGGAATAGCAAATTATGCAAATTCTTCGACTTTGCATTTGCTCTTCTCTCGCCTTGCACGCTAATTGAAATAAAAGTAATACACGATATGTCATCCACCACAACATCCACCCCTGTCAGCCAACGCATCAATGCGTGGTGCGAGCAGCACCTCAGCAATCGCCAATACGTGCTGCTGCTCAGTTTTCTGGTAGGCGTGGGAGCAGCCTTGGCCGCCCAAGTACTCAAATGGCTGATTTTTGAGATAGAGCACCTGCTGACGGCCCAGTTTGACAGCACGCGCACCAACTGGCTCTACCTCGTATATCCCGTGGTCGGCATCTTCATCACAGCCCTGTTTATCAAATACGTCGTGCGCGACAACATCGGTCATGGCGTCACGAAAATCCTCTATGCCATCTCGCGAAAACAAGGCCACATACGCCGCCACAACACCTGGTCGAGCGTCATTGCCTCGGCCGTGACCATCGGTTTTGGCGGCTCTGTGGGAGCCGAATCCCCCATCGTCCTTACCGGTTCGGCCATTGGCAGCAATTTGGGAAACTTCTTTCATCGGGATCACAAGACCCTGATGCTCCTCATCGGGTGTGGTGCCTCGGGCGCCATTGCCGGTATCTTCAAAGCCCCTATTGCCGGTCTCGTATTTACCCTCGAAGTGCTGATGATTGACTTGACGATGGCCTCGCTGCTGCCGCTACTGGTCAGCTGCCTGACGGCCACCTGCATCACCTACGCACTGACCGGCACCGACCCCATGTTTTCGTTCCACCTGTCCGACCCGTTCACCGTCAACCGTGTCCCCACAGCCGTTCTGCTGGGCATCTTCTGCGGATTGATTTCCCTCTATTTCACCCGCGCAATGAACGCATTCGAGCAGGTCTTCGGCCGGTTCTCCGGCCTGTGGTCCAAATTAGCCCTGGGTGGCACCGTCCTCGCTATTCTGATTTACTTCTTTCCGCCGCTCTATGGCGAGGGCTACAACACCATTCATCTCCTGCTCGGCAGCAGCCACGAGGGCGCCGTCGATGTCATGAACAACTCCCTCTTTTATGGCCATACCCACCTGCTGCTCCTTTATTTGGGCTGCATCCTGCTGTTCAAGGTCTTTGCCACTACTGCCACCAATGGTGGAGGCGGATGCGGAGGAACGTTTGCCCCCAGCCTGTTTCTTGGCTGTATCGGCGGTTTTGTCTTCTCGCGATTGTGGAACGCCTACTCCCCCATGCAAATCGACGTTCCCGAAACGAATTATGCACTGCTCGGCATGGCCGGCGTCATGAGCGGCGTATTCCACGCCCCGCTCACCGGAGTATTTCTCATCGCCGAACTCACCGGCGGCTACGCCCTGTTTCTCCCCCTGATGATTGTCTCCGTGTCGAGCTACCTGACCATCCATGCCTTTGAGCCCCACAGCATCTACTCCATGCGTCTGGCACGGCGCGGCGAACTGCTCACGCACCACAAGGACCGGGCCGTACTCACCCTCATGTCGATGGACGCCGTCATAGACCGAAACCGCCCCATCCTGAGCAAGGACAGCTACCTCGGCCAAGCCGTCCACGTGGTCGCCCAAAGCAAGAGCATCCATTTTGCCGTATGTGCCGCCGACAACCGCCTGCTGGGCATCATCAACCTCAACGACCTGCGCAAGATTATCTTCCGCAGCGAGTTGTACCGCATGTACCGCGTAGAGCAACTCATGTCGCAGCCTCCTGTCCTGCTCCGCACGGACATGTCGATGCCCGAAGTGATGGACATATTTGATAGTTCCGGGGCGGGCACCCTACCCGTCGCAGACGCTGAGGGACACTTCGTCGGATTTATCCAGCGGGGCAAACTTTATGCCTCCTATCGCAAGATTCTGAAAGACTTTTCGGAGGAATAGATTGGGGAAGCACGAGAGCCCGCTTGGGCGTCTTCTTTTAATTAGGAATTAGAAATTAGGAATTAGGAATTGCCATTCGGATTAGATTTTCCGCCGGATGGCTATTCCTAATTTTAATTCCTCTCGCCTTGCACGCAAATTCCTAATTCCTAATTCTAACTTCTCTTGACTTGCACGCAAATTCCTAATTCCTAACTCCTAATTCCTAATTCCTAATTAATAGAAGAAAAGCCCAGCGTACGCAGCAGGCGGTTCATACGCCGTACCAGCCGGGGATGGCGGTGGGCTTGGTTGTGCTGCTGCGCAGGGTCGCGGTGTACGTCATAAAGTTGTGGTCCCTCGGCACACCCGGTTTCTATGCCGGTTCCCCAAGGTACGATGGCGGGGCCCGGAACTGGGGCTATATAGGTCCAGTTCGCCGTACGGAGAATATGGGAATGACCGTAACCGGTCTTGAAGGCATAGGGCCGCGATGTCCGGCTTCGCCCCAACCAGGTACGCAGATAGGGACGGCTGTCGGGGGCAGCGCTGTCGGGAAGCTCCACCCGCACCAGTTCGGCCATGGTGGCAGCGAGGTCTACCTGCGAAACCAAGGCGGCGCTGACTGTCCCCGGCTGCACAAGGTCGGTGCCACATACTATCAGCGGCACGATGCTGCCGGCCTCGAACGAGCTATATTTTCCGCCGCGATAGGGTCCGCCGGGGGCGTGGCTGCCGGCCAGTTCAACGGCGCGGTCCTCGTAGCCATCATCCAGCACGGGGCCATTGTCGCTGGTCAGGATGATAAGGGTGCTTTCGGCCAATCCCTCTTCGCGCAAAGCATCGGTGAGGCTTCGCACCGTCTCGTCGAATTGCAGGATGGCCTCGCCGCGCAGTCCCATCGGGCTCTTGCCACGAAAGCGTTCGTGTGGCATCCGCGGCACATGGATGTCGTTCGTACAGAAATAGAGGAAGAAAGGACGGTCGGCATTCTCGTGAATAAACTGCACGGCATGGGCTGCAATAGAGTCGGCGATGTCTTCATCGCGCCAAAGTGCCCTGCCGCCACCCCGCATATACCCGATACGCCCGATGCCATTGACGATACTCATGTCGTGGCCATGGCTGGCACGCTGCTTGGTCAGGAGTTCGGGATTGTTGCGCCCGGTAGGTTCGCCGGGGAAATTCTCGCGATAACTTACGCTGATGGGAGCATCGGGATCGAGGTTGGCCACCCGGCCATTCTCGATGTAGACACAGGGTACCCGGTCGGCCGTAGCTGCCATGATGTAGTGGTAATCAAATCCCAAGTCAGCAGGACTTTGGTCAAGCTCGCCGTTCCAATCCTGCTGCGCCGTACGGCTGCCCAATCCCAAATGCCACTTGCCAAAGGCTGCCGTGCGATAGCCTGCTGCCTGAAAGACATCGGCCACGGTGTAGCGCTCGGGCGGTATAATCATGCCGGCATTGCCTGCCGCCACATCCGTACCCTGCCGGCGCAAGGGGTACTCGCCGGTCAGTATGCCATATCGCGACGGTGTGCTGGTGGCAGCACAGGCGTGGGCATTTGTAAACCGCACACCGGCCTGTGCCAGGCTATCGATTGTAGGCGTATGAACGCGCTCGGCGCCATAGCAGGACAGGTCGCCATAGCCTAAATCATCAGCTAAAATAAAGATGACGTTTGGGCGCTGCTGTGCCAAGATGGTTGCCGCGCCGGCCGAAAGGGCAGATAAGAATAGATACCGCTTGTTCATGACGGGGAAGATTTCCTGCAAAATTACAAAATTATCCGCCCGGACAAAGCAGGCGCTATCGCAATTTGCGTGCAAGGCGAGTGCAGAAGCCAAGTTTGCTTGGATTATGCCGTGCCGCAGCCGCAAACATATAATTACGCAGACCGGGATTCTGTCCAGCATAGGCTCAAAACTTTAATATAAATAAAGTTAAGGGACAGTTTTATAGCCATTTTTGTCACACCGCCTGCAACATGTCAAACGGCCAAGAAGTACCTGGACAAAACTAAGTGCCGAGTAATTTTGACCAAGTGCTTTCTGATTTTTTCTAAGTGCTTGTTAGTTTTGCCCAAGTGCTTTGTATTTATGCCCACCGGCGGCTTACTAAAAAGGGGAAAGCGTGCAGCGTACACGACTTTCCCCATGGGTCCAAGACAAAGTTACGAAATTATTGCTGTCCGGTAAAACACAAAAGAGCATAAAAATCCTCCCCGAAGCCCCGTAAAATAGGACTTCGGGGTTTATTTTTTCAAAAGTAAGCCCCCT
>SFCP01000014.1 GCA_004558535.1 Bacteroidales bacterium
AATTCCGTGTATCCGGCTGCGATGAGGATGTTGTACCATTGTATGAGTTTTTTGACGTCGCCGGGGTAGATGCGGTCGCCGTCGTAGTCGGGTAGCACCTTTCCGAGGAAGTCGAAGAGCTCGGCGGAGCTGGCTTTGCTCAGGGTGATGTCGACTTTCTCCCCGTTATATTTTTCCTTGATGGATTCGAATACCTGCATGAGGGGCATATCCTCTTCGTTGGTGTACATCGACACGTCGTTGAGCGAGGTCACGCGATCGCGTGCGCCAGCCGGCATGCGGCGTTTGGCTTCGTCGACAGTTTCCACAATCAGGTTGCCGCGGCCCTGAGCCACCAATCGAAACAGGCCGGGCTTGCCGGCGATGGAAAGGATGGTTTCTTTCATTTCTCTTTTTGGTTGGTAATTTTTCTTTCGTGTTTATTCAGTGTTTTTGTCTCCCGCGGGGAGAGACGGATGCAAAGATACAACTTTTTATTTAGCGAGGGACTTTTTCCAGTCGGCGTTTAATCGGAGAGCCGCTCGTGCAGCCCGTCGGTATAGGCTCGCCACAGTTTTCCCAGGTCTTTCCATTCATAGGCTTTCACAAAGGGGAGGGTCAGCAGGGCGGTGACTTGATAGCCCAGCATGCAGATAAAACCGCGCAGGTGGCGCACGGCCCAGTTTTTCCCGTAGTGGTGATTGAGGTAAGTGGCGTTTCGCACTTGATAAAGTCGCTTCCAGCGCTTTTTGCGGGTGCGCTGTGCCCAACTGTCGTCCGAGAAGAACGGGTGCTTGTCCATCAAGGCATCCGGCACGTAGAGCAGGCGGAAACCGGCCAAGTGGGCGCGCAGGCAGTAGTCCGTATCGTCGCAAAAGATAAAGAGATGGCGGTTGGGAAGTCCTATCTTTTCCACTACGCTGCGGCGGATGAGTGGCCCTTCGAAGGCGGTGCCGGCAATCTCTGTGGGAGCCTGTATGTCGCGGTGCTTGAGTTTGCCGCGATATACCGACCGAAACGGATGGGAAAAGTCGTAGCCGGTGAAATCGTTGGTGAAAATACGGCCATTCAGCAGTCGGCGGGGAGCCAGGATGCCGACTTGCGGGTCCTTGGTTTGGCGCATCAGTCGGGCCAGGCAGTCGGGGCGGGGGAATACATCGTCGTCCATGCACCAGATCCAGTCAGCGCCGCGACGGCAGGCCTCCTCTATGCCGCGGTAGAAGCCACCTGCGCCGCCTACATTCTCCTGTGTGATGAAGCTGAGGCGTTCGTCCGCCTGTTCTGCCAGCCATTGGGGAGTGCCGTCTGTGCTGCTGTTGTTGATGACCAGTATGTGGGTGAGCGGGGCGTTTTGCCGGAGGCAGCTGACGGTGCGTTTCAGCAGTTCCAGGCGGTTGTAGGTGACGACGACGGCAGTAATGTTCATAGCAGGTCTAATATTTATTGTCTATTTTCCCGGGTTGGGTTTGCCGGAAGGCTTGCATGAGGCGGTAGCATTGCTCCGGATCGAAGCCACGGGCTGCGGCGTAGGTCTCGGCCATGAGGCGGTGCATCCGTGGCGTAGCCGGCAGGCGCTCGAAGTTCTTGCAGCCGGCTTTCATATCGAGTGGTCCGTGCGCCATGCGGTTCAGGTCGACCAGTTCCAGTTGTATGCTGCCGTCCGGCCTTTGTCCGAACAGGATGTTGCCGCGTCCGTAGTCCTTGTGTGCCAAGCCGTGTTCGTGCAGGCAGGCTGTCAGGCGTCCGATGGCCCGCAGGACCTCGTCGGCAAAGGGCAGGTCGAGGGAAAACAGGTCTTCGTAGCGGTAGGGGCAGGTTGAGGCCAGCGTCACCAGATAGCTGCGGTCGAAGAGCAGGCCTCGCCGCAGGTTCATGTAGCCTACGGGTGCAGGAGTGCCTATGCCTATCTGCTCCAGGGCGATGGCGTTGTCATAGGCGCGTTTGGCTTTCGACGGTCGCAGCAGGCCGTAGACCATACGGTTGATGAAGTGCGGCCTGCGATAGGCTTTGACCACGTAGACCGTGCCGCCGTGGCTGATTTTGCGCAGCTGGTTGCGTCCATCGTGGATCAGTTCGCCCGCTTCCTCGGCGAAGATTTCGGGCAGCTGCTCCATCCATTCCCGCAGGTCGGTATGGTCCGGGTGTAAGACGAAAGTGCGATGATTCCAAAGGGACATAGTGGACGGAGGATTTAGGCGTTTTCGGATTCTTGTCGGAAGAGGTCCAGCGCGGCTGCGATGGTGTCGTCCATGTCGGCGTAGGTGTAGCAGGCCAGGCGGCCTCCGAAGATGACATCCTTTTCCTGCTTGGCGCGGGCTTGGTAGCGTGCGTACATGGCGGTGTTGCGCGCATCGTTGACCGGGTAGTAGGGTTCCTTGCCCGGCGCATAGGTATCGGGATACTCGTAGGTGATGACCGTGTGGGGCTGGTTGCCAAAGTCGAAATGCTTGTGTTCGATCACTCTGGTGTAGGGGATTTCGCGCTCGGTGTAGTTGATGACGGCATTGCCCTGGAAATTGGGGATTTCCAGCCGCTTTGTTTCAAAATGCAGGCTTCGGTATTCCAGGTGGCCGTAGGCATAGTCGTAAAATTCGTCTATGCAGCCGGTGAAAAGTACGCGTCGGGCCAAGGCGGTCAGTTCTTCGCGGTGCTCGAAGAAGTTGCAGCCGGTCCGCACCTCGATGCCGTCGAGCAGGCCGGCTGTCAGGGCGTTGTAGCCTCCGCGGGGAATGCCTTGGTAGGCATCGTTGAAGTAATTGTTGTCGAAGACGAAGCGAAAGGGCAGCCGGCGGATGATAAAGGCAGGCAGTTGGGTGGCCGGCCGTCCCCACTGTTTTTCTGTATATCCCTTGATAAGGATGTTGTAGATGTCGTCGCCACAGAGTTTCAGCGCCTGTTCTTCCAGGTTGGCCGGTTGGTCGATGTGGGCGTACTTTCCGCGCTGCTCATCCAGCTTCCGGCGTGCTTCGTCCGGTGTGTGTACGCCCCACAGGGCGTAGAACGTGTTCATGTTGAAGGGCAAGTTGTAGAGCTTGTCCTTGTGGCAGGCCATCGGAGCGTTGGTGAAGCGATTGAACTCTACGAAGCGGGAAGCAAAGTCCCAGACTTCCCTGTTGTCCGTGTGGAAGATGTGAGCGCCATACCGGTGGACGGCGATGCCGTCCGTATCTTGGCAGTAGATGTTGCCGCCGGTGTGGGTCCGGCGGTCTATGACGAGGCATTTCTTGCCGGCCTGATGTGCTGCGTGGGCAAAGGTGGCGCCGAACAGGCCGGAGCCTACTATCAGGTAGTCGTAGGTTTTCATAGTGTGGGATAGGGTGAAGGCTCTTCGCCGTGGGGTGGTTCAGCTGACGCGGAACGCTGCAAGCAGGTGCTCCGCAGCTTTTCGAGCAGGGCCTGCAGTTGCGGGCCGATGGGTGTTGTGTCATCGTTGAGCAGCTGGTGGCGTGCGCGGCGGGCTTTTTCCGCTTCCGGCATTTGCAGGGCCATCCAGGCGCGGGCTTTCTCCTCGCTCACCCCGTCGCGGCGGATGACGCGGTCGAGGCGTACGTCCTCGGGGGCTGCTATCAGGAGGGTCTCGTCGACCAGCCGGTCGAAACCGGACTCGAAGAGGAGGGCGCACTCCATGCCGAGGAGGGGCGCATCGGTCCGGTGGCACCAGCTGCGGAAGCTGTCGGCCACGCGGGGATGCACGAGGGCGTCGACGCGGGCTGCGTAGTCACGTCCGCGACACAGGTAGGCGGCCATGACGGGCTTTTGCAGGCAGCCATCGGCGTAGAGGTCCTTGCCCACCAGGGCGGTGAGGGCTTCCTGCAGGGGGCGGTCGGTGCGGATGAGGCGCTTTGCTTCGTCGTCACAGTAGAAGACGGGCACGCCGAGAGCTTCCAGCTCCCGGCATACATAGCTTTTGCCGCTCCCGATGCCTCCCGTGATGCCGAGCCGCAGGGGGCGGTGGGGATTAGTGCTTGATTTCTTCGATGACATACTCTACTTCTCCGGGGAAGATGCGTATACGGCTGATGCCCTCGGGACTGCGGTCCACGCGCAGGGGGCAGCGGGTGCTGCCGTCGGTAGGCAGGTCGCGATAGTGCACCGCCACGCTGAAGTCGTCGGCATCGATGCTGCGATACCGGCCCATGGGCACGTAGAAGGCTACTTCCACCTCCTGCGGGATGGGCAGCAGTTCGCGATCGGCGGGAAATCCCACCGTGCGGATGGGCACCTTGACGCGCTTTTCGACCATGCGGTCCACGAAGATGCACAGGTTGACCTTGGCCGGTACGAATTTGGCACCCTTGACCGGCTCGATGGCCAGTTCGAGGGTGGTCGAGTCGGTGATGTTGCGCAGATAGTTGGGGCGTACGTAGGCGGCCGTGATGCTTTCGAGCATGGTGCTGGAGGCATAGACCGTCACGCTGTCGGGCAGCAGGCGGGTGCCGGTCAGTTCGTAGCCCGTCTCGGTCTGTATGGCGCCGCGGAGTTTGACCGGCACGCGTTTGTACAGGCCGTAGTTGTAGAAGAAGTCGATGGTGTCGGGCCGGATGCTCACTATCTGCGTGCCGGGGCTGAGCGTGCCGGCCAGCTGTTTGCCCAGGTCGTTTCCCATCAGGCGTACATGGCCCGAGTTGTTGGCCACGCGGCCGAAGTCGATGACGAGCGGGCCGGGCGATTGGGCGTACCGGTAGTTGAGCAGCATGGCGACCTTGTCGCGCAGCACCACGCGTACGCTCTTGGGCACTTCGTCGGTCAGGATGACGCCCGAGGGCACGCCGCGTACCTCCACCGGCACTTCAAATTCCCTTTCGCCCGTTTCGTTGAGCACTTCAAAGAACCAGAAGGCGGCCGAGAGGGTCAGGAAAAAAAAGAAAATAAGGAACTGCTTGCTCCATAGCGAGGACAAGCAGCTCCATATCAGTTTCTTAAAATTCCGTGTAGGCATGATGGTTGGTTTTATCCTTTCGGAAAGTGGGTCGCGTCGCTCTCTTATTTCTGTTCGGGAGCGGTGCCGGCGGGCATGATGGCACTTTTTTCAAATATGATCTTCGTGCCGGTGGCTACTTCGAGGGTTACCGTGTTGTCGTTCTCGTTGATGCTCTTCACCGTGCCGTGTATGCCGCCGATGGTCACGACATCCTGGCCCACGCTGAGGGCGTTGCGGAATTTCTGGATTTCTTTCTGTTTCTTGTTCTGGGGGCGAATCATGAAGAAGTAGACGATGGCAAAGAGTACCACCATCATGATGATCATCTCCAGACCTCCACCGGGCTGTCCTTCGAGGAAGGCAATCATTAATGTGTTCATATTCTTGTTAGTTGTTTGTAGGTTGTTGCTGATAGGGTAGTGGTTTGCGTAGTGCGGTCCGCGGCGTTCATTCTTTCTCCTTGGGGGTGGCTGCAGCGGGCTTTGGCCCGTGGACCAGTTCCTTGAGGATGACGCCCTCGGTACGCAGTTTTTTGATGGCGTGGTCCAGCAGTCCGTTGATGTAGGTCGTGCTGCGCGGTGTGCTGTAGACGCGTGCTATGTCCAGGTACTCGTTCACCGTCACCGAGGCGGGGATGGAGGGGAAGGACAGGATTTCGGCCAGCGCAATCTGCATGATGATGACGTCCATGAAGGCAAGTCGGTCAAACTCCCAGTTCTTGCAGTTTTCGCGGATGATGATGCGGGTGCGGGACTCGTTATTGATGGCTGCGGCGAAGAGTTTTGCGGCAAACTCGCGGTCCTCTTCGTTGGCAAACTGCGGCAGCAGCGGTTGGTCGCTGCCGGCGGCCTGCGCGAAGCGCTTTATCGTCTTCAGGACGAAGGAGTCGACGACGAAGCGGTCGTCGTTCCAATAGAGGCAGTGGTCCTCGATCAGGTCTTCCACACCTTCGTTGTTGCAGACGTACGTCTTGTAGAACTTCCGTACCAGCTCGCGGTCGGCTTCATAGTCGAACTCCTCCTTGGTCAGGTATAGTTGGAAGATGTCGCTTTCGATGAGTGTGTTGTAGAGTTTCTTGACGAAGGGTTCCTCCTCGATCCATTCCTTTTTCTGCTCCATGTAGGCTCCCAGCTCCTTGTTGTCGGCCAGCTGCAGCAGGAACTTGTTTTCTGCCACCATCTTGTCCGGGAAGATGCCGTCCGCCTTGTCGTTGCCCAGGCGCTGCATGCGTGCGATGCGGGTCTCGTTCTTGCGTACGGCGAACTTGTGGACTTCCACCAATAGGGATAGCATGTAGAGGTACAGCTCATAGGTTTTGTCGAAGCTGAAGAAGAATTCCTTTTCGGCGACATCGAGCGTTTTGCCTTCGTTGCGGTAGAAGGCATAGACGAGCTGCACCACTCTCAGGCGGATTAATTCTCTGTTAATCATTGTTCCTGTTTGTGTTTGTTAGGCCATCCGGCGCCGAAGGTCTATGGATTTTCCACTGAAAAGCCCCGTCGGCATGGCTTGGCGCAGCAAAAATACAAAAAATCGGGGGTTTGCGCGTATTTTGCCTCCCTTTTTTGTTGGCATACGAAATTTTTAATGCAATTTTGCGGGGTCGGGAAATCAAGGTGCAGGCTTTTCCTGCCTCGGTAGCCGTTTGCGCGATGGTGGGCTACCGGTCGAGTCCGACACAGATACGACCTATATATATTACAAAGATAGCATGGAACAGTATAATGACCAGATGAGAGAGAGAGGGGAAAGCGAGATTTTGTTTTCCCGCACCGTGAAAGCCGGCAAGCGCGTCTACTACATCGACGTGAAGCGCGACCGCCACAACGAGAACTACCTGTCGATTACCGAGAGCAAGCGGATAAAGGATGGAACCGAGGAGGAGCGTCCCACATTTGAAAAGCACAAGATTTTCCTGTACCGCGAGGATATGGACCGCTTTGTCAGTGCCCTGACTTCGGCGGTAGACTTCACCCGGGAGCACAGTCCCGAGGTGCGCCCCCGCTACTACAATCCCTACGGACCCACCGAGGAAGGCTCGGGACGCGACCGTGCCGACTATGGCGATGGCGCAGCCTACGGTCCGCGCGATGAGTATGCCGGCTACGGCGCTTCCCGTTCCTACGGCCCGCGTGGGGGCGACTATGGCCGCTATCCCCGCCGCGAGGGCTACTATGGCCGTCGCCGCGACGACTATGCATCCCCGCATCGCCCCTATGGCACCTCCGGCGAAGCCGCCGTTGCCGCCGACCAGCCGCATACACCGTCCTCGCCGTCGCCCACGGCCGACCAGGTGCCCACGGCCGACTTCGGATTGGACATCGAGTTCTAATCCGTCCCTGCTTTGCTGCAGACGCCCCGCGAAAGGGTGGGGCAACGGCCGCTCTACTTTAACATAAATAACCTTCCTTTGCACTTGGCGGGCAGCTGCTTCGGCACGAAGTAGCACTTGCGAAAAATTACAAAGGACTTAGAAAAAACTACCCGGCACTTAGTTTCGAGCAAGTGCCGGGTAGTTTTTGCGAAAAAGCCGCCAGTAGATGCCCTCTGCGGCACAAAAAAAGCGGGAAAGCCCCGAAATTACAGGGATTTCCCACTTTGCCAATGCAAATATACGAAATATTTTTGCGAAATCCAAATCCGGTATTTCCGCGTTAACACTTCGTCCGCTTCGAGTGCGCAAAATCGCAAGTAAGCAGTACTGCCGGCTTCGTAGAGCGCCCCCAATCGGCCCCCAATTATCATAATTCAATAGGCAAAAGGCATTTAAGTCTGCTCATGTTACATTACAACCAGAAAACTTTTATACCTTTGCATAAGGTTTGAGCAATAGAGAGATAAGACTATGAAGGATTTAACCGTTTCAAGGCCATTCAACGAAGATGAGTATAACGAATTACTGCAACAGGCTGTTGCAGTAATCGAGACTTCGCGATTACAAATAGCAAAGCAGCTGAATACAGTTGCGATGTCCTCCTATTGGGAGATAGGCAAGTTGTTGGAAGAAAAGAAAATTGATAGCAAACACGGTGATGGCGTCGTCAAAAGATTGTCGGTTGATTTGAAGTCTAAATATCCCGATATGGGATTATCTCCAAGAAACCTTTGGAATATGAAGAAATTTTATCTCCGTTATAATGAGGGGGATACAAAACTGCGACAGGCTGTTGCAGTTTTGCCATGGAGTCATAATCTGCTTCTGATGAGCCACGATCTGTCTCCTGAGTATATCGTATTTTATGCCAATGAAGTTGTTTCTAAGGGTTGGTCTCGCGATATGTTGCGTCACGCACTTAAATCTGAATACCATCTTTCAATACAAGCGGTAGAGAAGTCCAACAACTTTGATTCCACATTGCCTGCTCAGCAAGCGGATTATGCCAATGAGGTGTTCCGCAGCAGTTATAATCTCGGATTCATAGATGCTACTGAGCCATTGAAAGAGTTAGAATTGGAGCGTCGCCTTGTTCAGAAAATCACAACATTTATTATGGAATTAGGTAGCGGTTTCAGTTTTATCGGCAATCAGCATACACTGACCTGTAACGACAAGGAGTATCGCGTTGATTTACTCTTCTTTCACCGCCGACTCCGTTCTATGGTTGCCATTGAATTGAAGATTGGCGAATTTAAGCCAGAATATATTGGTAAGATGAATTTCTATCTATCGCTACTGGATAAGTTAGAAAAAGCTCCCGATGAAAATCCGTCTATCGGTATTATCCTTTGTGCTGAAAAAGACCATTTAGAAGTCGAATTGGCTCTGCAAGATGTAAACAAACCAATTGGTGTTGCCGAATATCAATACTTGCTTCCGAAGAATAAGTTGCAAGAATTGGTTGCCAATGAAATGAAAAACTCAAGCAACGATGATGAATAATAGAACGAGGCTCCTCAATCACTGATGGGGAGCCTCAAATATATGCAGATACATCTTTCCAAATTACCCTTCAATCCCCCAATCGGCCCGCGGGGCGTAAATTTGCGCCGCCAAGCCTTGTCCGTGTGTAAAATAATCCGTACTTTTGCAGCCGATTTGTCCTGCGAAGGGTGCTTGCGCCCGACGTGTGATGGCGAATTAAGCGAATAACTTAATTTAGAGTAACACAAAATCATTTCAAAATCATGAGAGAAATTTCTATCAACGGAAGCGCACGCGCTGTCATCGGCAAGAAAGCCACCAAGGAAGTACGTAAGAACGGCAATGTGCCCTGCGTCCTCTACGGAGAGAAGCGCGACGAAAAGGGTCTGCCCGTAGCAGAGCATTTCACGGTCAGTGAGAAGGAAATCAACAAGGTGTTCTTCACCCCTCACGTGTACCTGGTCAACATCAACATCGACGGCACCGAGCACAAGGCCATCGTCAAGGAAGTACAGTGCCACCCCGTCAAGGACAACGTGCTCCACGTAGACTTCTATGAGGTAGTGGCTGACCGTCCCATCGTAGTAGGTGTGCCCATCGCACCCAAGGGATTGGCCGAAGGTGTACGCGCCGGTGGTAAGCTCATGGCTATGATCCGCAAGATCAACGTCAAGGCTCCCTACGCAGCCATCCCCGAGAAGCTGGACATCGACGTGACCGCACTCGGCCTGGGCAAGAGCATCAAGGTCGGCGACCTGCACTTCGAAGGTTTGGAGCTGGTAACTCCGAAGGAGGTTATCGTTTGCACTGTCAAGATGACCCGTGCCGCTATGGGTGCTGCCGCAGCTGCTGCCAAGGGATAAACCAACCAAGAAGGATAGGTGCGGCACATCGTCCGGGCCTGTCCCAAAATTCCCAAACAGATATGAATCACCTGATTGTAGGGTTGGGCAACATCGGACCCGAGTATGCCGAAACCCGTCACAACATAGGTTTCAAGGTATTGGACGCTCTGGCCGGAGCGTCCAATCTTGTATTTGCCGACAAGCGCTATGGATTTATCACCGAGCTGAAAGTGAAAAACCAGACGCTCTTCCTGCTGAAGCCCTCCACCTATATGAACCTCAGCGGCAATGCCGTGCGCTACTGGATGCACGAGAAGAAAATCGAGCTGGAACGCCTGCTCGTCGTGGTCGACGACCTGTCGCTACCCTTTGGCGCACTGCGGATGAAGCCCGGCGGAAGCGAGGCCGGACATAACGGCCTGCGCCACATCACGCAGGTGCTGGGCACGCAGCAGTATGCCCGCCTGCGATTTGGCATCGGCAACGACTTCCCCCGCGGCGGACAGATCGACTACGTGCTGGGCGAATTTTCCGACGCCGACCGCGCCATCATGCCCGAACGCCTCGAGGTGGCCGGCGAGATGGTGAAGAGCTTCGCCCTCAGCGGCATACAGTTTACCATGAACCATTTCAACAAGCGCTGAGGCGCCTGCGAAACACCTATGAGCACTCCCCAAGAAGCACGAATAGACAAGTGGCTGTGGGCCGCACGCATCTACAAGACACGGACCCTGGCCGCCGATGCCTGCAAGAACGGACGCATCGCCATCAACGGCGCACAGACGAAACCCTCGCGCACCGTGAAGGCCGGCGACAAGGTCAGCGTGAAGAAGCCCCCCGTGACGTACACCTTCCTGGTGCGTCAGGCTATCGAGAAGCGCGTCGGCGCAAAATTGCTCCCCGACATCCTGGAGAATATCACGCCGCCCGAACAATACGAGGTGCTGGAAATGAGCCGCATCAGCGGATTTATCGACCGCGCACGCGGCACAGGGCGCCCCACCAAGAAAGACCGCCGCGCCATCGACGATTTCAGCACGCCCCTGTGCTTGGACAGCGAGGACGATGGCTTCGACCCGTTCTTCGACCTCGACGACGAGGAGGAATAGAGCGGTGTCGCGTGGCCGCCCCCATCCGCCAAACGATAGGAAATCCCTGCCCCGAGGCCCTGCCTCCGAGGCGGGGAATTTGTTTTTTGGGAGAAAAAGCCCTTGCGCTTCGGCTTTTTTTCGTAAGTTTGTCAGCTATAACCACTCATTCGTAAAAACATGAAATTAGTATCGTGGAACGTCAACGGACTGCGGGCCTGCTGTGAAAAAGGTTTCCGCGAATCCTTCGCCGCCCTGAATGCCGACGCCGTATGCCTGCAGGAGACCAAACTGCAGGCCGGACAAATCGACCTGCAGTTTGACGGCTATGAAAGTTTCTGGAACTATGCCGACAAGAAAGGCTATTCCGGCACCGCCATCTTCACCCGCGTCAAACCGCTCAGCGTCACCTATGGACTCGGCATAGACCTGCACGACCACGAGGGCCGCGTGATAACGGCCGAGTACGACGACTTCTACCTCGTGACGGCCTACGTCCCCAATTCCCAGGACGAACTGCGCCGCCTGGACTACAGGATGCAGTGGGACCGCGACCTGCTGGCCTACCTCAAGGGGCTGGAACAAAGGAAACCCGTCTTGCTGTGTGGCGACCTGAACGTGGCGCACCGCGAGATCGACCTGAAAAATCCCAAGTCCAACCGTCGCAACGCCGGCTTCACCGACGAGGAGCGCGCCGGCTTCCAGAGCATGATGGACGCAGGATTTGTGGACACCTTCCGACACTTCTACCCCGACCAAGAGGGCATTTACTCCTGGTGGAGCTACCGATTTCGGGCACGTGAGAAGAATGCAGGCTGGCGCATCGACTACTTCGTGGCGAGCGAAGCTCTGCGGCCCCGCCTGGTCTCGGCCTGCATCCATACGGAAATCTATGGTTCCGACCACTGCCCCGTGGAGGTGGAAATCCGATAACGTCATACATATAATATTATAGGTATACCTTATGAAACAGTTCTTTCAGCAAGTGGCGGCCGTCATTGTGGGTACGATGATTGTGTCGTTCGTCAGCACGCTCTTCATGTTTGTGATGTTTATCGCCTTGCTCGCCATAGGGTCGGGCAAGACGGTGATAACCGACGGCACGGTGCTGCACATCCGGCTCAATGGCGTCATCAACGAACAGGTCGAAGACAACAGCTTTGCCCAGTTCCTGGGCCTGCCCGAGGCCGATGTTCAGGGCTTGGACCAAATTCTGGCCTCCATCCGCGAGGCCAAGGACAACCCCAAGGTCAGCGGCATCTACATCGAGGGTGGCCTGGTCGTGACCGACCTGGCTACGTTGCAGGAAATACGACAGGCGCTCGTCGACTTCAAGAGCAGCAAGAAATTCATCGTAGCCTATGGCGACACGTACTCGCAGGGCGCCTACTATGTGGCCAGCGTGGCCGACAAGGTCTACGTCAATCCCTCGGGCATGATAGATTGGCACGGCATGGCTTCCCAACCGATTTTCTACAAGGAGACTTTGGAAAAACTGGGCGTGCGGATGCAGGTGTTCCGCGTGGGTAAGTACAAGAGCGCCGTCGAGCCGTTTACCGAAACCTCCATGAGCCCGGCCAACCGCGAGCAGGTACAGGCATTTATCGACGACATGTGGGGCACGGTATGCGCGGACGTGAGTGCCTCGCGCAAGGTTTCGGTGGACTCGCTCAACGCGTATGCCGACTCCTATGCCGCCATGATGGACGCCAAGGACTATGTGAAGATGAAACTGGCCGACGGTACGCTCTACATCGACCAAGTGCGCGACGAACTGCGCAAGCTCAGCAAGCAGGACCAGCTCACGCTGATGAGTGCCGCCGACATGTCCTACGCTGTCGAGGAAAGCAGCGCCGAAAGCCGGGTGGCCGTCTACTACGCCTACGGCTCGATTGTCGATGTGCCCACGGGCGACTTTGCTTCCGAGCATGAAATCGTGGGCGACAAAGTGATAGCCGACCTGGACAAAATGGCGAACGACGAAAACGTCAAGGCGGTCGTCCTGCGTATCAATTCGGGTGGCGGCAGTGCCTATGCTTCCGAGCAGATGTGGCGCGCCGTGCAGCAGCTCAAGGCCAAAAAGCCCGTGGTCGTATCGATGGGCGGCATGGCCGCCTCCGGTGGTTACTACCTGGCCTGTGGGGCCGACTACATCGTGGCCGAACCCACCACGCTCACCGGTAGTATCGGCATCTTCGGCATTGTGCCCGACGCTTCGGGACTGCTGACCGAAAAGTTGGGACTGCACTTCGACGTGGTCAAGACCAATGCCGCCTCCGACTTCGGTACGGCCGTCGGACGCCCCTTTACGCCCGAAGAGAGCGCTGCAATGCAAGCCTATGTGGAACGTGGCTACGGCCTCTTCCTGCGGCGTGTGGGCGATGGACGCAAGATGCAAGTGGCCGATGTGGACAGCATCGCACAGGGACGTGTGTGGACCGGACAACAGGCACTTGAACTGAAGCTAGTCGACGCTGTCGGCTCCCTGCAGGACGCTGTGGCCTACGCTGCCAAATTGGCGAAAATCACAGACTACGGTGTGGACAAATACCCCGCACCGCTCACCTTCTGGGAACAGATGCAGAATACTTACAGCGGCGAGGACTATCTGGAAGGCCGCCTGCGCACAGCGCTGGGTATGTACTACGGCACACTGCGCTTCGCTACGCAGGTTGGCGACCGCCCCTCGTTGCAGGCCCGTATGCTCTATGATCCCAATATCCGGTAGGCTGACGCCACTGTCACCTACTTTTATCCCCTCCCGGCCATGCCTGTGCTCCACTACCTCCTCCTCCCTTTCTCCCTGCTCTACGGCGGCGTGATGGCGGTGCGGAATTTCCTCTACGACAAAGGACTTCTCGCTTCCCGCAGCTTTCCCCTGCCCGTCATCTGCGTGGGAAACTTGGCTGTGGGGGGTACAGGAAAGACGCCGCATACCGAGTACCTTGTGGAAAAGCTGACCGCGGCGCACGGGGATAGCCAGCCGCGACGGGTAGCAGTGCTGTCGCGCGGCTATGGTCGTAGGACGCGCGGTTTCCGTGCGGTGCAGCAGTGCCGGAGTGCCGAGGAGTGCGGCGACGAGCCCTGGCAGTTGCAACGCGCAGGTCGTCCGGGGCTGGAATGCTTTGTCTGCGAAGACCGCGTGGCGGGAATCGAGCAGCTGTGTGGGATAACGCAGCCCGATGTCATCCTGCTGGACGACGCTTACCAGCACCGCCGTGTGCACGCCGGCCTTTATATCCTGCTTACCGAGCATTCGCGGCTTTATGTCGACGATTGGGTGATGCCTGCAGGCCGGTTGCGCGAATTTACCCGGGGGGCACGCCGCGCCGATGTCATCGTCGTGACGAAATGCCCCGACGACTTGAGCGAGGAAGCCTGCGAGGGTATCCGCCGGCGGCTGCATGCGCGCCCCGGACAGCCGGTCTTTTTCACCCGCTTCTGCTATGGAGCCTGGCAACGGCTGTTTCCGCAGCATCCCGCAGCCTCTGCGCCGGACGATACGGCTATGGCGCCGCCACCGCCCGCCCGCCCCGCACGGCTACTTGCCCTGTCGGGCATCGCGCGGCCCCGCCCATTCCAGGAATACCTGCGAGGGCAGTGTGGCACCCTTGAGGTGCTTGCCTTTCCCGACCACCACCGTTTCTCTGCGGCCGACTTGCGTCGGCTGGAAGCCTGCGCAGCCGGCTGTGACGCCGTGGTGACAACCGCCAAGGACGCTGCACGGTTGGAGAAAATGGCCGACAGCCTCTCCGCCGGACTGCGGGAAAAGCTCTATGTCCTGCCCATTCGCGTGGACTTCCTGCATAATTCCTCCGAAACCTTTTACCAAATCATCTCAGACTATGTTACAGAAAATTCAGCAAACCGCAGCGTGGATTAAGAGCCACACTGCATCCCGCCCCCTCACGGCAATTATCCTTGGCACGGGCTTAGGCCGCCTTGCAGCCGAGATAGAAGTCAAGGACAGCTTCCCCTATGCCGATATCCCCAACTTCCCCCTCTCTACCGTCGAGGGACACAGCGGCCGACTCATCTTTGGTCAGTTGGGCGGCAAGGAAGTGATGGCCATGGAGGGACGCTTCCACTTCTACGAGGGATATTCGATGAAGGAGGTGACGTTTCCCATCCGCGTCATGTACGAGCTGGGCATCAAAAACCTCTTCGTGAGCAACGCTTCGGGAGGTATGAATCCCGAATTTGCCATTGGCGACTTGATGTTGATACGCGATCACATCAATTTCATGCCCGAGCATCCGCTACATGGTCCGAACTTCCCCACAGGTCCCCGTTTCCCCGATATGCACGAGGCTTACGACCACGAACTGCTTGAAATGGCGCGCCAAATTGCCCGGGAGCAGGGAATAAAGGTGGTCGAGGGCGTCTATCTGGCTACCCAGGGACCCACATTCGAGACGCCGGCAGAGTATAAGATGTACCGGATTTTGGGCGGAGACGCTGTAGGCATGAGCACCGTGCCCGAAGTCATCGTGGCGCACCACTGCGGCATACGCGTCTTTGGCGTGAGCATTATCACCGACCTTGGCGTGGAGGGCAAAATCGTGGAAGTCAGCCACGAGGAGGTGCAGCGTGCCGCCAACGCCGTGCAGCCGCTCATGGCCTCCATCTTCCGCGAAATGATCAAGCGCATCTGAACCGCTGCTTCGGTCGGTACAACCAAATTCTACCAACAAAGGAAGGCGTGTCGCCCCGCGGGGCGACACGCCTTTGATTATGGGTGGCAATTCCACCGTGCAGAATTTTTCTGAAGTGCTTATTTCCGGAAATTAAATGCGTTGTTGTCCTTCCTATCCAGCACTTCGAAATCTTCGTCGCGTATCACGAAGTCCACAGCCAGGTTATCGTGGAAACCACTCGGCACATTGATGTCACTGTAGGGGATGAAGAATGAAACGTCCTTCCATTCGGCCTGATCGTAAAGCACTGTGTCCTCGGTTTCATGCCACAGGTGACTTCCGGAAGGGTTATTCACCGGCGTAACATCGTCGCTGTAGTAATACCATACTTGGAATTTCACTGTCTTTCCTTTCATGTTCTCGGCAGAGCAGTGTGCGTGAACTTTCATGCCTTTCTGGCCGTCCTGATACACGCCGTATTCCATCCATACGCGATTGATGGTGGCCGATGTGTTGCTGGCGGTGGGGGTACGCTGAGTGGACGAGGAGTTGGTAAACGTGAACTGGTTGTTCTCGCTGCCCGCCAGCAGGTTGAAATCCGTGTCGCGGATGTTGAAGTCTACGGCCAGGGTGCCGCTGGGTGTATCAGTGCTGAAATCATCGTAGGGAACGAAGAACACAAAGTCTTTCCATTCCGAGTTGTCATACAGCACGGTCTGCTCTTCTTCGTACCAAAGGTGATTTCCTTGGGTGTTGAGCACGCGAGTAAAGTCGTCTTCCTGATAGAACCAGATTTGGAAATCCACCTTCTTGCCTTTTTGTCCGCTCAGTTCGCAGTGTGCATGCACCTTCATGCCCTTTTTGCCGTTTTGGTAGACACCATGTTCCATCCATACGCGGTGGATTTTTCCCGTAGAGCTTGTGGACGTGGAACCGGAGTTGCCGCCGCCGCGGTAGGAGGAGTTGAAAGTGAAGGAATGGTTGTCGTTGCGCACCAGCGTTTCGCCGCTGGAATTTCGTATGACGAAGTCCACCGTCAGTGTGCCGTTGGGCGTGTCGGAGCTGAAGTCGCTGTAGGGTACGAAGAACTGGAAGTCTTTCCATACCGAGCTTTCATAGATGACGGTGTGCTCTTCGCTGTAAGTCAGGTGGGAGCCGGAGGTGTCGCACACCTTTGTGATATTATCCGACTGGTAGAACCAAATCTGGAAGTCGGCCACTTGGTCCTTCATCTGGTTGATTTCGCAGTGTGCATGCACTTTGAGGCCCTTCTGTCCATTCTGAGTGACATTTTCTTCCAGCCATACGCGGTCGATGGTAGCCGAGGCACCCTCCGAGTTGGCATCCTGCTTGATGTTGATGCGTATTTCCTGTCCGCCGGCTTTTACTTTCATGTAGTCCGAGCGCTCGGTGTTGAGCGTGTTGGGCTGGCAAACCAGTCTGAATCCCGTGGAGGTCTTGTTCGTAATGCTGCACCACGACGGCACACCCCATGTCTCGTAATCCGGAGCGTTGGTGCTGACCTCGTAGGTGGCATATCCGCCGCTTGCCTCGTATCTTATGCTTTGCGGGCTGTCGGTTTTGCCGTCCACCAACAGGTAGTAGTTTGTCGTATTGTTGCTTCCCGGGGTAAACGAGAAGGAGTAGAATGTGCCCGGCATATAGAAGGCGTCGCCGTCGTCCGTACTTTCGTCCCAAACGTAGATTTCAAACTTCAGGGTTCTGCTGTTCGTTCCCGTCTGGTGTAGCTGTGCGTAGGGGATAGAGATTTCCAGATCCGTGTAGGTGCTGTTGTCATACGACGGTTTGAACTTTTTGAACGCAGCTACGTGTGATACGTTGCCCTTGGTGCCGTATCCCGTTGCATTGTCCGTGTCGATCAACTGATTTTCGTCGGCATCGTAGAAATAAGCCACGGCGCGTGCATCCTTGCCCTTGAAGTTCTGGATGTCAAAGGTGAGCAGGATCTTCATGCCTTGGCCGTCGCTCAGACTTTGGTTGTGCAGCTGTTTTACTTTCTTCATGGTCACGGAGGGCTTACCCGTCATGGCCGCTGTGGCTTGCGTCACATTGATGGTGGCCTTGTGTCCCTTGGGCGTCTTCAGAACGACCTGGCCCGAACGTGGTTGTGATTCCGTGTTGCTGCTTACGCGCAGGGTCATTCCCTGGCGTGTCTTGTTTCCGATGATGACCCAAGCCGGGCTCGAGGCAACGCTCCAGCTTCCCGCGTTGGTATTGATCGACAACTCGCGACTGCCGCCCTCCTCCGTAAAGGCGACATCCGTTGAATTGTCTCCGTCCACGTTGATGTAGGTGTCGGCGTAATTCGATCGGCCGGAGGTTTTAGCCCCCGTGTTGCTGTTGTTGTTTTTATTTTTGTTTGTGTGGGGTTTCGTATTACCCTTCGTGTTCGTCTCCGTTTTCTTGTCCTTACCAGAGCTGAGCTTCAGAGATGGCTGTACCTTTACCTTCCCCGAATTTCCGTTTGACTGTCCCATGGCCAATATGGGGATGGTCAGTAGTAGAATCAGTAGTAATTTTTTCATAAGCGTTTTAATTTTATAGTGTGAATTAATCTGTGGCTCGCAGTGGTCGTCTATATTGTGCAAAGATATAAAAAAACTTATTTTCTATCGTTACAGTGTAGCTTTTTTTAGTAAGGAGTGGTTTTTTCGACCACTTTTTTGGGACGGAGTGCCTGTTGCGGCCTACTTCTCGCCTGAAGAATTCATGAATATGCTTTTTCAGACTTCTTCCTTCGGTTTTGCCTTTCCCGTAGAGGTACAAAACTTTGCTGCGGAAGCTCCGGGTCGTATTATCACCCTACTTTCTTGGAAATGAAAGGCAGATTTCATGTCTCATCCTTACCTTCAGGTCCTAAGTGAAACCACGATACTCACGGGTTCTCCGGGGCTTTCATTTTTCCAACCCTTGCAAAATCCTCACGACCGATACTATAAAAAGGCAATGCGACAATATCGGAATATCGTCGCATTGCCTGGATTGTGATCCGCTTGGGGCTCGAACCCAAGACCCCAACATTAAAAGTGTTGTGCTCTACCAGCTGAGCTAGCGGATCAAACCTTTTTGCTGTTAAGCGAGTGCAAAGGTAGGCTATTTTTATGTTACGGCAAAATAAATCGGACTTTTTTTGCTTTTCTGCGGGGTGCAGGCAGCGGAAATGGCAGGCGCGTGTGGCAATATGGTGGTGTGTGCCGTTCTGCTTTGGTGCAGGGCCGTCTGTCTCAGCCTACCCATTTCTCCAGGAGGATGAGCGTGAGCGTGCCGAGCAACAGGGCGTAAGTGGCCTGCTTCTGGTAGCCGTGCGCATGGGTTTCGGGTATCATTTCGTCGGAGGTGACGTAGAGCATGGCGCCGCCGGCAAAGCCGAGCAGGGGCGGCAGCAGGTTTTCCATCAATGTGCCGAGGCCGAAGCCCAGCCATACGCCGGCTATCTCGAGCAGGCCGATGGCGACGGAGATGAGGAAGGTGCGCCACCGCGACACACCGGCCAGCAGCAGCGGGGCAATAATCACCATCCCCTCGGGCACGTTCTGCAGGGCGATGCCCATTGATACGGTCCACGAGGCGCTGTCCGCGCCTGTCATACTGACGCCGGCGGCAATGCCTTCGGGGAGTTTGTGCAGGGCAATGGCCGCCACGAAGAGCAGTACGCGGTTGAGTGAATGATTGTGGCGGTGCTCCTCGGCGTCGAGTCCGGTGATGCTATGTAGGTGAGGCGTGACCAAATCCAGCACATTCAGTATGAGTCCACCCGCCATCACGCCTGCCACCACCAGCCAAGCGCCGTGCATGTCGGTAGCTTCGAAGGCCGGCACGAGCAGTCCCAGGATCGAGGCAGCCAGCATGACGCCGGCGCAGTAGCCCATCACGCTGTCGTTCCACTTGTGCGGCAGTTCCTTGATGAAGTAGCCTGCAATCGAACCGATTATCGACGCGCCGCACAGGCCGACGGCGCTTATCCATATGCTTTCTGTCATTTTCTTCTGCGGGAGTGAGGGATGAATGCCTGTGCAAACTTACGGAAAAATCGGCAATCCGAGACGCCCGCTGTCGCTGAAAATGTCCGGTCGGGGCTTCGCCAGGTGCCGCGGCATGCCGATTTGTCCTGTCTGAAAGGCAGGAAGATATAAATTATTTAAGCTTTCCTGCCATTACGGCCGCGTGGCGAGGGGATGGTAGCGACAGGCACGCCCTTTGCCACTTACTTAGGTGTAGCGCAAGGCCGCGGATACCGCAGGCAGTACGACTACAAAGAAATGAACATTACAACAACCATAAAAAACAGGAGGTTATTATGCTACCGATTATGAGTTCTAACAGTTGGTTTCCCACTGAATTTGATGATTTCTTCAACAATGAATGGATGCCGCGGCTTCGCGCCACAGCGCCGGCTGTCAATGTGAAGGAAGACGCCAAGGGCTACACGATGGAAGTGGCTGTGCCGGGCATCAAGAAGGAGTTCTGTCGCGTCAACCTCAACAACGACGGCAACCTGGAGATTGCCATCGAAAACAAGTTGGAGCACAAGGACGAGAACAAGAAGGAACATTACCTGCGCCGCGAGTTCTCCTACTCCAATTACCAGCAGGTGTACACCCTGCCCGAGGACATCGTGAAGGAGCACATCACGGCGAAAGTCAACGACGGTGTGCTGACCATCGAGATGCCGAAGCAGCAAAAGGAAGACGTGCAGAAAGTGCAGCGTCGCATAGAAATCGGCTAATCCGAGGTTTCTGATAAATTTTTCTTAAGCGTTGGCCCCGCGAGCTTGCCTCTGTCAAGTGTCGCGGGGCTTTTTTGGATGGCAAAGAAATGGCGCGGGGATGGATTTGTTTCCTGTCCCTGCGCCATTATAGTCAGATGTCCTACTTTCTTATTTAATCTTTACCAAGGCGTAGTAGGTGCCACCGTATCTGAGTATCATGCTGCTTCCCGTGATGCTGCATGTGCCAGTGTAAAGCGTTCCATCGTTTTCAAATTTCAAGGAGATAGTGCCGTCTTCAGTGTAGGTGTAGGTGAAGTTCACGGGGTCAGCGGTAATTCCGATCCCGCTGGAGGTTTCGACTCGGTAAGTTCTTAATCCGGTTCCGTTTTTCTTGAATTCAAACGTGGTGACCTCAACGTCTCCATCGGTGCTGTACCGTTCTTCCCAGGTGCCATAGATTTTTGAGGTTGACGTGGGTTCATCGTCATCATCACAAGAGGTGAATCCTGCACACAGGGTAGCAATCATCATGACTGTCAGCCAATTGTAAAAATACTTTTTCATAATAAAGGGGTGATTTGTTCGTGCCTATAATCTCCCCGAATTTGGCAATGATTAATGAGATTGTCAGTAAAAGAAAAGCGTGGGAGACTGTATCGTTACTCGTCCCACCGCTTGAGGCTCTGGCATTTGCCCATCCAGTCAAGAACGAGCAACGCAGAAGCCCACGCCGATGTATATGCAGATTATCCTATGACGGTGGCCATACTCCTTATAATATTAAGGGTACAAGCTACCTAAGGATATACGCAGTTACATCCTATGAGCATCTATCGTTGCTTTGTTCCGTGACTGAATATGAAACTGCCAGATTTCAAGCGGTCAGGAAACTAAGCGCGTGATAAACGCTTTCCTAAAGTTTGGTTCTCATGCCCAGGATTTCAAGGTGAGAAGCCCGTGTCAGGCCGCAGTACATGATAATCCTGGTGTAGGAGGCTGTGAAGTCTGAGTAGATACTATCAAAAATCCATTGCTCCTGCTGAGTCCGCTGCAAAATTACTATAAATTTTTATATGGATTGAAATTTTCTCTAAATTATTGGCTCCGGTGATTGATTTAATTGAGTTTTTTTGAAGTTGCAGTACTTCGGCGAGACGGTAGAAACGGCATGTGTATAGTGAGTGTATAGTTTGCAATACCTTTCGGCGGGGAGTAAAATGCGCAGGTGTAGAGTGTCATTTATGTAGGTTTGATACAAAAGCCATTACGCCTTGAATATTTGATGAAAGTCCGGGTGTGCGAGGTTGCCGATAGCCTTACGACTATCACCGAATAGTCACTTCGCCTCTCCCCGTAAGTACGCCCTTGCCGGCATTTACCTTTTGTGGAGTTTTTTAGGAGCATTTCACGCCGTCAGTTTGGGCGGCTATGGGGAAAGTCGTACATTTGAGGCGTCGGGCAGGTTGCCTGTGCAGCACTGTCGGCACGTGAGAAATAACTGTTCCTAAACCACAAAAACCGTATGACTTATGAAACACCTGATGCCCCCTCTCCCGTACGCACCAAGTGCCTTGGCTCCGCTGCTGAGTGAAGAAACAATCCAGTATCACTACGGAAAGCATCTGCAGACCTACGTGGACAATCTGAACAAGTTGGCCGAGGGTACGCCCTATGCCGACATGTGCCTGGAACTCATTATCACGACGGCGCCCGAAGGTGCCCTGCGCAACAACGCTGCGCAGGTATGGAACCACACTTTCTACTTTGACGGCCTCACGCCCACACCGAAAGCCATCCCGGCAGGCTTACAGAAACAACTGTGTGCCGATTTCGGTACGGTGGAAGCCTTTCGCACTGCGCTGCAGACGGCTGCGGCCGGACTCTTCGGCAGTGGATGGACCTGGCTGGTGCTGGATGCAGACTGCCACCTGCGCGTACTGCCGTTGTCCAACGCCGGCAATCCCCTGCGCCTGGGATTGCAGCCGCTGCTGACCCTCGATGTGTGGGAGCACGCCTACTATATCGACTATCGCAACCGCCGCGCCGACTACCTGGAGGCCCTGTGGCAGCTGACAGACTGGGAGCGCGTGGCCTCGCTCTCCCAGCGCCCGCCCGTGGGCCTGTATTATTAGCCGTCGCCGTCCCCGTCCGCAAGGATGCGGACCGCCCCTGCGGCACCGCTGCGGGAAAAGCGAAAATTCCTGCACTTTCGCGCGAAAATCCCCGTGCGGCAAATGTTAACGGCATTTGGAAATCGAAAAAATAAGGTGTATATTTGCATTGGCAAAGGACGCAGACAGCCCACTGACGGGCCGTTTGCGCCCTTTTTCTGTGCTGCGAAGGGGCAGCGAACCGCCCGGAAGGGACGATTTAGGCAGGAGGTAGTTTTTTCTAAGTGCCTTGCAGTTTTTTTTAAGTCCGAGATAGTTTCAACTGCCGGCGGGATAGTTCGGACCCCCGGGAAAATAAGTTGCGGACGTATGGGACGGCATTTCTGCCATGATTTTCTGCCAAAATGTCAGACATGGGGAAAATTTTGCCGCCGCGGCGCTTTGGCATACAGCTTGCCATAAGACAGAGTGTGCGCCGCATGTAGGCTGCACCTCCATTCACCGAATAATAACAAATAAAAAAGGAATACTATCATGGGAAAAATCATTGGAATTGACTTAGGAACTACCAACTCCTGCGTTTCCGTATTCGAAGGAAACGAACCCGTAGTTATCGCAAACAGCGAAGGTAAGCGCACCACGCCG
>SFCP01000015.1 GCA_004558535.1 Bacteroidales bacterium
GGAGATATGACTTTTAGGTCATTTGTTCCGACACCGCTTTCAGAAATACTGAGGAATACTACTATATGATACAAGTGAGAACACAACAGGTGATATAGACGCTTGGATGCATTTCTTTGTGCCTGTGTTAGAAAATGCAATGAGACCAACGCCGAAAAGTTGAGAAAAACAACAAGCTTAAAAATTGACTTCTTGACACGACTAATCTATGTCAAATTACATCCGAAAAGATATAATTTGTTGAGATTGGTCGTCTTTTATATTCGAAATGATGTAATTTCGAAGTTTAGTAGTAATTTTGCATCCGAAAGGATATAATATTGCATTACTTACTATACCCCCAAAGCAAAATTTCTATGGAAAGAACGCAATTGTCACAGACGGTTAAGGGGCTCCGCAAGGAGTTCGGCATGACGCAGGAGGAACTCGCCATGAAGTCGGGCGTGGGCCTTAACTTCGTGCGCAATCTTGAGGTGGCAGCACCACGATTTAACGAGGGATAATCATTATGCGACAAGCCAAGATATACAGAAAAGAAACGTTGGCAGGTGTGCTGACGGAAGACGGGGGCAACTATACGTTCATCTACGATAATGCCTACCTCGCCTCCCCATCGCCAGTAGCCATTTCTCTCACCCTTCCATTACAGAAGGAGGCATACAGAAGTCCTGTATTGTTTCCCTTTTTCGACGGATTGATTCCCGAGGGGTGGTTGCTTGATGTTGCCTTGCGCAATACGGACATCAGCGTGCTTGACCGAATGTCGCTTCTGTTGTTGTGTTGCAAGGAGTGCATTGGCAGCGTGAGTGTACAGGAAGTAAATGGTACTTTGTAAATGGTAAATTGTCAATGAATAGGTGTTTATATTGTTATAAGGAGTTGGGGGAAGGTCATAAGGACTTTCATCCTAACTGTGCCCGTAAGTTCTTCGGTACTGCGGATGCGCCATTGCTGGAGTATAGGCGAGAAGATCTCGATGCGCTGGCTGCACAGGTAATACAAGCGCAAACGTCTCTTACAGGAGTTCAGCCAAAGCTGTCATTGAATCTTCATAAGCATGATGGCTCTAACCGACTCACCATCGTAGGACTTTGGGGAGATTTCATCTTCAAACCACAAACCGATACTTATCCGGAACTGCCCGAGAACGAAGACCTCACAATGCACATGGCAGAGGTTGCACGCATAAAGGTGGTACCGCACTCGCTTATCCGACTGGCAGATAGTACCCTCGGCTACATCACACACCGCATCGACCGCACGAAGAAAGGTGAGAAGATTGACATGGAGGACCTATGCCAACTGACGCTTCATCCCACGGAGTACAAATACAAGAGTTCGTGCGAACAGATTGCCAAGACGATTGTCGCTTATAGTTCTATGCCTAAGCTTGACCTCGTGAATTTCATGCAGGTTTTGCTATTCTCCTTCATCACCGGCAACAACGACATGCACCTAAAGAACTTCTCGCTTTACCGTCCGAAGAAACTTTATCAGTTGACTCCGGCTTACGACCTGCTGAATGTTGCCATCGTTAACCCGAAAGACAAGGAAGAGTTAGCATTAGCGCTGAATGGAAAGAAGTCACGTCTGAAACTTTCCGATTTCCTCAAAGCTTCAGCTACGATGGGCATAGAGGAAAACGTAACAATGCAGTTGATTGCAAGTATGAAGAACGCTCTCCCTGCATGGGTGGAACTGATAAACAATTCGTTCCTCAGCAAAGATATGAAAGAAGCATACTTGGAACTTATCGACAATTGAGGGGCGTCTTGTTCTTAACCCAAGTTTGACATTCACCTTTCGGCGAAGCTCCTGTGTACTACAATTCAGTTTCGCAGGATACCATTACTGATATACAGATAGTTAGTTCTACCCCCCAAATAGTTGAAAACTTTCTTATGGCATCAAACTCGGGTTAATACTTGACTATAGAGCGGCTGTCCGGTAAAATGACTATCTTTGCTCATGGCTATATATTTATTTCTCACAAACAAAGAGAACCAAAAGGGTTGATACCTCGCGAGAAGTGTCAGCCCTAATTTATTTTCTTTGCAAAAGTTTTACCGGACAGCAATAATTTCTATTATCTGCTAAACTGTGTTCCCATTGTTTGACCTGGCATTGCCAAGAACCTGCGCTAACTCACTCACTTGCAATCCAAATCACGTCCAAATCATGATGTACGAATACCCAAAATTTTTCCAAATCTTTTTCGTTCATTCTGCTCATTTTCCGTGTCGAAATGCGCGAACCTCCATTTACGAAGTTAGGCGGAAGCCCCTTTGTTTTCGGGGCTTTCCGCCTAACTCGCTTAGTTTCAAGTTTCGTCGTTTATTCTTCTACTGCTGCCTGCGCGGCTGCGAGACGTGCGATGGGCACGCGGAACGGAGAGCAGCTTACGTAGTTCAAGCCGACTTTGTGGCAGAACTTCACGGAGCTGGGTTCACCACCGTGTTCGCCGCAGATACCACACTTCAGGTCGGGACGGGCAGAGCGGCCTTTGTCTACAGCCATTTGGATGAGCTGACCTACGCCGTTCTGGTCGAGTACCGAAGCTTGCGATGTCATCACGGCTGTAACCGAAAGTCATCTGCGTCAAGTCGTTTGTACCGAAGCTGAAGTACTCAGCGCGGCTGGCAATGCGGTCTGCGGTCAGGGCTGCACGCGGAATTTCAATCATCGTACCTACCTTGAAGGGGATTTCCATGCCTTCCTCAGCAAAGAGGGCTGCAGCTTCGTCACGGATTACTTTCTCTTGTGCCTCGAACTCATACAGGATACCGGTGAGGGGTACCATGATTTCGGGATGGGGATCGTAACCCTCGCGCTTCAGTTCAATGGCAGCACCGAGGATGGCGCGGGTTTGCATTTGTGTGATGCAGGGGTAGGTGTTACCTAGGCGGCAACCGCGGTGTCCCAACATAGGATTGTGCTCGCAGAGGCTCTCTACGCGCTGACGGATGTATTCAACAGTGACACCCATGGCAGCTGCCATTTCCTCCTGTCCCTTTTGATCGTGGGGTACAAATTCGTGGAGGGGCGGGTCAAGCAGACGTACGTTGACAGGATGTCCGTCCATGGCTTTGAAGATGCCCTTGAAGTCCTCCTTTTGGATGGGGAGCAACTTGGCCAATGCTTTCTTGCGGCCCTCGAGGTCCTCTGCCAAAATCATTTCGCGCATGGCAACAATCTTGTCGTTGTCGAAGAACATGTGCTCTGTGCGGCAGAGACCGATACCTACAGCACCAAAGCTACGAGCTACTTCAGCATCGTGGGGCGTGTCGGCGTTGGTGCGAACCAACAGGCGGGTGTGTTTGGCGCAGAGGTCCATCAGTGCGGCAAAGTCGCCGGAGAGTTCGGCAGCCTGGGTGCGGATTTCGCCTTTGTAGACACGGCCGTTGGAGCCGTTGAGCGAGATGTAGTCACCCTCGTGAAGTACTACGCCGTCGATCTCTACAGTCTTGGACTTGTAGTCTACGTTGATAGCACCGGCACCGCTGACGCAGCACTTGCCCATACCGCGGGCTACAACGGCTGCATGACTGGTCATACCGCCACGTGCCGTGAGGATACCTTCAGCTTCGGCCATACCGGCGAGGTCTTCGGGAGAAGTCTCGATGCGGACCATGACAACCTTGTGGCCGTCAGCGTGCCATTTCACAGCATCTTCGGCGAAGAATACGATTTGGCCACAGGCAGCACCCGGACTTGCGGGAAGACCGCGGGTCAGTTCCTTGGCACCTGCCAGAGCTTCCTTCTTGAATACGGGGTGGAGAAGTTCGTCGAGTTTGTTGGGTTCGCAGCGCAGGATGGCAGTCTTTTCGTCAATCATGCCTTGACGAACCAGATCCATGGCGATTTTAACCATGGCAGCACCGGTGCGCTTACCATTACGGGTTTGCAGGAACCACAGTTTGCCCTCCTGTACGGTGAACTCCATGTCCTGCATGTCGCGGTAGTGCTCTTCCAGCTTCGTCTGGATGGCGTCAAGCTGTGCATAGATTTCGGGCATGGCTTCTTCCATCGAGGGGTACTGTGCCTTGCGCACTTCCTCGCTGATGCCTTGCAGTTCTGCCCAGCGGCGGCTGCCTTCGAGGGTGATTTGTTGCGGTGTGCGGATACCGGCCACTACGTCTTCGCCCTGTGCATTTACGAGCCATTCACCGTTGAAGATGTCTTCGCCGGTAGCAGCATCGCGGCTGAAGCAAACGCCTGTTGCCGAGGTGTTGCCCATGTTACCGAATACCATGGCCATGACGGTAACGGCCGTACCCCATTCAGCGGGGATGCCTTCCATCTTGCGGTACAGGATGGCGCGTTCGTTCATCCAGCTGTCAAATACGGCGCAGATAGCTCCCCAAAGCTGTTCCATGGGATCGGTGGGGAATGCCTTGCCGGTTTGCTTCTGGATAGCTTCCTTGAACAGGACTACGAGTTTTTTCAAATCCTCTACGTCCAGCTCGTTGTCCAGCTTCACACCTTTTTCTTCTTTCACCTGTTCGATGATAGCTTCAAAGGGATCGATGTCATCCTTGTTGGTGGGCTTCATGCCGAGCACCACGTCACCATACATCTGTACGAAGCGACGATAGGCGTCATAGGCGAAGCGGGGGTTGTTGGTCTTGCGGGCCAAACCCTCTACTACTTCATCGTTAAGACCCAGGTTCAGGATGGTATCCATCATACCGGGCATAGAGGCGCGTGCACCGGAGCGAACGGACAGCAGCAGGGGATTTTCTACGTCGCCGAACTTTGAGGACATGAGTTCCTCTACTTGTTGCAATGCTTTTTGCACATCGGCTTTGAGCATTTCCACTACTTCCTGCTTACCGATTTTATAATAATCGTTGCAAGTGTCAGTCGTAATGGTAAAACCCGGAGGCACAGGCACTCCTATGAGGTTCATTTCGGCAAGGTTGGCACCCTTGCCACCCAATTCATTACGCATATCGGCGCGGCCTTCAGCGCGGCCGGCACCAAATGTGTACACTCGTTTTTGGTTTCCCATAGCTTAATTACTATTTTGAAATTTGATATTTTTGAAGTATGCCGCAAAATTAAGAATTTTTTCCGTTGCTGCAAAAGGAATGCCGTTTTTTTGAGGCGTGAACTTTCATTCTTTTGCCGGGCCTCGGGTTGGGGCTAACCTGTACGCCATGCTTGCCTCTTCCTGTGTTGGGACTTTGCTGCCGGTGGGCCAGGGGTTGTATTTGTGAAACGAAAATGGAGGGCGTACTTGTGCGCGTACGTGTGCGTATTACGTGTTTATTTGCCGCTTTTTCCTGCAAACTATACACCCGGGGTGCATAAGCCATTCATATTTAGCGGTCTGCGGGTGAAGGGTTGAGGGAAGAAACTCCTGTGAAGCCGGTGGAAGGAGGAATTTTTCGGTACAAAACTGCCGTACCGAAATATTTTCTCCCCAAATAGCTTGCAAACGGTTTACATAAAGCGTGCACAGAAATCGCTGTTCGGTGAAGGGTGGTGAGGGTGGTGAGGGTGGTGAAGGGTGGTGAGGGTGGTGAGGGTGGTGAGGGTGGTGAGGGTGGTGAAGGGTGGTGAGGGTGGTGAATAGTTTGTGAAGGGTTTGTGAACAGTTGGTGTATAGTTTTAGAGGTCAACTATACACCCGCAAGGTGTTGTTATTCAGTAGTATATATATTGTGGTGTATAGTTTGCGGAAAAATAGGGAGTAAAAAACGTGTAGGTGCGCGTGTGCGTGTATGCGCGAGAAAAACAGTTTCATTCCGCTCTTTTATAAGGCTTGGGAGTTGGGCAAAAATTACAAAGCACTTAGAAAAAATTACAAAGCACTTAGAAAAAACTACAAGGCACTTAGTTTTTCTACAAAGCACTTAGTTATTCGCTTAGGCAGGAAGTAGTACAAGGCACTTAGACCGTGTTTACTATACTATATGGGGCCGTGTCGTTTCTTAACTTTTGCGCATGCCGGCGTTGACCACGCGTTCCCCCAAATAGCGTGCGAAGGCTTTTTGCACTTCGTAGAGTTCCTTGTAATGCTGCATGATTTCCCGATATTCCTGCGGATTGCTCATGACAGCGGGGTCGCGCAATTGGCGAAGCAGTGATTGTAGTTCACGGTTGAGGACAGCGTTCTTGAAATCATGGACCAGCCGCGGTATAAGTTCACCGAGGCGCTGACGTTCGGGCACGTAGCCAGTTTGCTGTGATTGGCAGAGCACGTAGGGGTCTTCGCCCATTTGTGCTGCCGTCCGGCTGATCTCCGGGTCGGGGTGGGCCAGGAAGTGTGTCAAGGACCGTCCGTTTCGGTCGAGGGGCAGGGAGGTGGCTTCATTCAGGATGCTCCGGCCCATAGCGGAGGGCAGCTGCAATCCGTCGGTCGTTAATTCACTTTGGATGTACTGCGCTACGGTGTATTCCTCGGGGGCGTCCGATGCCTCGTTTTCGGCAGTAAAATTTAGCGGAATGGGCAGGTCGGCATAGCGGATGAGGGCCTCAACAAGCAGTCCTTCTTCAGCTCCGACGCTGTCGTGGACAATGCTTTTTTCGATAGCATTCGAGGTGGCAGTGTTCGTGGTGTCTTCAGCGTTACTGCCGGTGTTGTCATTGGGGGACTTGCTATCGGTCTGTTCACTTGATCCGGCATTGGGCGTGGAGGCATTGCTGCCCTGGCCGGCGGGTTGCCCTTCGGTATAGTTTTTTTGATTGGCGCGGATGGTCTTGATTTGCTGTTGCAGCTCGTGCATGAGCAGCGCCTCATCGACATCCAGCATCGAAGCGCATTCCGTGATATACATTTGGCGCGGGATGGGGCGGGGGATAGCAGCGATGCTTTGCACGACGCTTTGGATGAGTTCTGCCTTTCGGAGAGGGTCGTTTTTGCAGTCGGCCAGGAGGAGGTTGACCTTGAAGCGGATGAAGTCTACCTGGTGCTCCTCGATGTATCGGCGGTATTCCTCGGCATTGTGCTTGCGTGCGAAGCTGTCGGGGTCATCGCCATCGGGCAGTAGCAGTACGCTGACGTTCATGCCCTCGGAGAGCAACATGTCGATGCCTCGCAGGCTGGCCTTGATGCCGGCGCTGTCGCCATCGTAGAGCACTGTGATGTTTTCCGTAAACCGATGAATCAGACGGATTTGTCCCGGCGTAAGTGAAGTGCCGGAAGAAGCCACTACATTCTCGATGCCGCTTTGGTGCATTGAGATGACGTCGGTGTAGCCTTCGACCAGGTAACAGCGTCCCTGCTTTACAATGGCGCTTTTGGCGAAGTAGAGTCCGTAGAGTTCGTGACTTTTGCTGTAGATTTCGGATTCGGGGGAGTTGACGTATTTGGCAATCGTCTTGTCGCTTGTCAGAATACGTCCGCCAAAGGCAACGACTTTTCCGGAGATGGTATGGACGGGGAAGATGACACGGCCGTGGTAGCGGTCCTGCAGTCGTCCCTCTCGTGTGCGATAGGAAAGGCCGGTCTTCAGCAAGAAATCCTCCTTGAAGCCCCGTCTCAGTGCGGCATGACTCATGGCATCGCGGCTTTGGGGGGAGAAGCCCAGCTGAAATTTTCGGATGATATCATCGCGAAAGCCGCGGCTGCGGAAATAGGCTTTTCCGATGGCCACACCGTCGACGTCGTTGTGCAGGATGTTGATGAAGTAGTCGCGAGCCCATTCGTTGAGAATAAAGAGGCTTTCGCGCTCCGTAGCCTTGGCCCGTTCTTCGGGGGTCAGCTCTTTCTCCTGGATTTCGATGCCGTACCTTTTGGCCAGCCAGCGTAGTGCCTCGGGGTAGGTCATCTGTTCGTGCTCCATGATGAAGTGGACCACGTTGCCGCCCTTGCCGCAGGAAAAGCATTTGCACAACTGCTTGGAGGGGGAGACGACGAAACTGGGTGTCTTCTCCTCGTGGAAGGGGCATAGTCCCTTATAGTTCACGCCGGCTTTTCGCAGTGTGACAAAATCCTTGACCACGTCGACAATGTTGGCGGCGTCGAGTATGCGGGCTATGGTGGCTTGATCAATCATGCGGCCTTGTTGATTTTAGCGGTTAAGGATAAACTTGAGCGTAATGCCAAAGTCCTGGGTGGTGGTGGGGTAGGAGCTGCTGGTCAGCAGGGGCTTGTTGAACTGGCGGTCGTAGAAAGCCGTAAGGGTGAGGTATTTGCTCAGTGCATAGTCGGCCGAGAAACTTACCTTCACGGCTTTGTTACCGCTGGTGGCCTGTGTCAGTTCGGTCAGTATGTCGCGGTTGAGTGCGCTCTGGTTGCGAATGCTGAAGTCCAGACGCAGGTTGAGGTCGTTGCTAAATCCTGTGTTGGATTTGGTACGTTGACTTCCGCTGCCCGGTTTGTCCGTTTCGCCAGACTTTTTGGATTTGCCCTTGCTGCGTACGGCTTTCTTGGGCGCAAAGAGGTTGAGGTCGTTAATCTTGTATCCTAAGCCGATGACAAAGTCGTTGGAGCGGCTTTCGGTAAGTTGTTGCGAGGTCATACTAAGGGTAAGCACGCGGGTACGACGGTATTCTACTTTTGCCGTCAGATTGTTGTGGAATGTCATGTCGATGCCGGCCAGCGGTGCGAAGCTTTCGTTAATGCTCACAGTCGAGATATCGTACATTCCCGAGGGGATGGGATTGCCGGTGGTGACGTCTGTCACAAAACCAAATCCGTCCATGTACTCCATGTATGAAGTAAAGGTGTTGTAACTTCCCACACTGTAGATGCTCTTGTAGCCATGGTTGATGTTGAAGCTCTTGAAGATTTTCTTCATGCGCGGCAATCTGGACAATCCGCTGTAGCTGACGGTCCAGTTGGGCAATAGTTTTGTCAGCGATGGGAATATGTCGAGCGACCCTCCTCCCGAGGCGTAGATGTCGAGGAATGCGGGGATCATGACGTTTGCATTGTATTTGCTGATGGTGCCGTTGGCGGGATCGAAAGGCTGACCGGCAAGTGCACTGCCGGCAGGGTAGGCCGCTCCATTGTATTTCTGTTCTATGCGGGCGCGGTAGACGTCCAGTGCGCGCACGAATTTGCTGAAGGACTTGCTGGGATAGCCTTTGTCTGCGGAGCCGGTTTTCTCGAATGCGGTACCGATGCTGATGGTGGTCATCGTGAAACTACCGGTTTGCGTGGTAGGCATTCCGGCATACATGTATTGGATGCTTTTGTTCCTGTTATCTGTACGGCTGGCCGACAAGTCGATTTTAAGGTCGGTGAACGGCTCCAGTGTGGCGCGGATTTGCAGGTCCTCGTTGATGCTGGTAGTGGCCGGCGTGATGACGCTGTCGTTGCACATGAGCCAGCCGCGGTCGGCCGCCTTGCGGATATAGCCGTCGTCCACGAAGCCAAATGCAAAGTCCAATCCTGGTTGGAATCCGCCCTCGTTGCGCTGACCGAAGATGTCTCCCACCTGGGGCAGGAAGCCGGGCAGGGTCATGTTGTACTTGTTGTTGTAGGACACACTGACATTGCGTACCATCATACCGATGCGTGCGGTGAGTTGAAGCGCCTTGTACCAGCCTGTCTCCTCCTTGCGCCGTTTGGGCTTCACGGTAATTTTCACTTTGGCCGTGTCCTGTGATAAGATGAGGATATTGTTGGCATCCACCACCTTGTAGCGTATCGGATAGCGCGACCCATCACTTCGTAAGGCAGTAACCTGTACTTTTTTGCTCTTTTGGTTGTGCTTGACCTGTACCGTCGTGTCAGCTTTCAGCTGGATTTCGTTTATGAATACTTTCTTGTCCGATTCTTTTTTGTTGGCCGAAGCATTCATAGAGCTGTTGGTGAAGCGCTTGTTGGCTTCTTTCAGGAACGGTATATGGTTGTAGAGCGTCTCCATTTTCAGCTTCAAGTTGCCGCTGGCCGTTCTTGACATGGCGATGGTATTTCCCATGGAGGTACCGTCGTCCAGTTCAGCACCGCGTGTCCAGTTGTAGGTCGAGGCATACTTGGCATCAACGGTCAGCCAGTCGAACAGGGGGAGCTTGTTGAGCGGCAGTTGCCAGGAGGCGTCAAAGGACTGCTGATAGGATAGGGGGCGTCCCATGTGCAGCAGGCTGGTACGGACAGAGTCTTTCCAGACTGTGTATTGGTCGGGGTACAGGTCCTTGTTGATAGCGGTATAGGGCTGTTCGATTTCGGCGTTGGTACCTGAGCTGAAGTTGGCATGCAGACTTTTGGTCAGGTCCCATCGCAGTGTGAAATTTCTGTTCCAATTATAGTCGCTGTTCCAGGTAAGGGGGAGCGAGGTATTGTCCAGATTTTCCATGTCGCGCTCCTGTAGTTCATAATAACTGCGGGTGATGTCGGAATTGAACGAGAGGGCTTGCGGAATATAGTTGAAGTTGAGTTCCTTGACGATTTTCAGCCATTTGCTTTTGCTCTTCATTTTCTTGAAGGGTTCAAACGGCTTGTAATTCGGGGAGTAATTGTAGCTGAAGTTCCACTTCCAGTTTTGGTCCTTTTCCCATGCGGTGGTTTCGCCGGTGGTATGGCGGCTGCTGAAAGCGTATCCAAAGGTGAAGTTGGCCGGGTCGTAGGGCATGGGGTGTCGCTTGGTGGCGATGTCAAAGCGCAGGCCGGACAGGCTGAAGTTCTTGCTGATAATTACCTGTTCGGCAATGTTGCGCAGCGAATCTTTTTCGTGCTCATTTGCCAGGCCGGCCAAAGCCTCGTCCATTTCCATGTCGGTGTCGAGGGGATTGTAGCGTGGCACAGTACGTTGCTTGCTGTAGGAGTAGTAGATGGGTGCTTTCAGCTTCAATTGTTTAGGCAGGAAGCGTCCGGCTTCGACGTTGGTGGTCACGGAGTACTCGTAGAGGTTGTCGTCGCGTCGTTGTGTGACGGTTTCCTCCAGTCCGCCGAAACCATCCGTTTCGATGTGTCCACTCAGGTTGACCGAGGCTACGTCAGACAGTTGCAGGTTGAGGGTGGACTGTGCAGCCCATCCGCCATTGTTCGAGAATTGCTGCAATCGCAATTCGTTGGCCCAGACTTCTACGCTTTTCATGGCACGCGAATTGTTGCGCACGCCGATCATGATCGTACGCACTTCGCCCAATGAGGGATTTCCCATGACGCTTACCTTGTTGCCGGGTTTGTCGGGATCGTATTCGCTGTAGAGTTGGGCGTAACTGATGAGGCCTTGGCTTTTTTGCTTGTTGCGGTTACGCTTGGCATTTGTAAGGACCGTCAGGTCTATGTCCAGCAGGTTCTCTTCCGGCCAGACTATCCGTGCGCCGGCATCGCTGTTGGGATATTTGCCTTCGGGCGTGATGCTTAGGGGAATTTCGTACTCGTAGAAGTTGCTCTTGTAGTCAGAGCCCAATCGTATGAACAGGCTGGTTTGTCCATCCTCCACGGTTTCCTCGCCGGCCAGGCTGTTGGCGTGGGTAAACATTTGCAGGTGCTTGTAGCGTCTGAGGTCCAGCGAGATATTCTTGTAGACGGCTCTTGCATCGCCCGAAGCCAGATTTTTCACGGTCATGGCCAGTGCCTGCTCGTTGTTTTGGAGGACTTGGTCCTGTCCCGGGTCCAAGACGCGGCTGATGCCGGGAGGTATCACGTAGTTGACCGGTGTCTTTTCATTGTTTTCCTCGAAGCTGACCGCCGACACTGCCATCGTGCCGCTCACCTCGGGAGCATGTCCGCTGTAAAGGGCCTGTTCGTATCCTCTCCATTCGCCATAGACCAAGTCGAAGGTGGCCAGTCGCAGTACGACGGGCTGGCTGAATCCGGTCATAAACAGACGCATAAAGCGGATGGACGTGAAGTCGGTGATGTTGCCTTGGCGCTTTTCGTATTCTTTCAAGGGTACTCGGAAGAGGTACCATGTGGTTTCCAGTTGATTTCCATCGCGTGTGGTGGTGACCGTCTCGCGCTTGTCCACGATATAGTTTTGTCCTACGACCATAGCTTCCGGAGCAATCCTTACCCTGTATTGGAAGTATTTCTCATATTCATTCAGGGTATAGTCTTGGTTGATATCCTCGGCATCGGGTGTAGTCTTGTAGGCCGTGCTGTAGCTTTCGGGAGAATGTTCGGCGTCGACGGAGTTTCCGTTGGGATTGTTGATGTATTTATAGCGGTCCAAGATGGAGCGCTGTGCCTCGTCATAGTCCGTTCCGCGGAAGTAGTGGTATCTGTCGCCGGAGGGAGAAGCCAGTATGGAGTCGTAGACTTCGGGCCTTACGATGGGCTGGATTTGCGCCAGATAGTTTTGGTATGCCGGGTAAGTCCGTTCCTGCTCCGAGGTAAGTCCGTTGTAGCCCACGTCTTGTTTTTGGCGGGCATTGACCGATGTGTTGAATGCGTAGGTGACACTGTTTTGCGTAGGAACTCTTCCCCAGATGGTTTCGGTGAACTGTGCGGGGTCATCATCTACGGGCAGTCCGCTTTCATAGAATTTCTTGCCGTCTTTCAGGACGTCTTCGCTGATTTCTCCCAAGTTGAGGTACAGGTCGCCCGTCAGGTCCGCGCCGTTTTCGCGTGCCTTGATGAAGGGGTCCATCATCCAGAATTCTATGTATTCGATATTGGCTGCTTCGAAATCGGTGACATCCAGCTTTCGCATCATGCCGCCCCAGCGGCTTTTCGGATTACTCAGGTGGCCGTCAGCATCCACCGAGGGGTCCAGGTTGTAAGGGCCGCGCTCGTTGGGGTAGTAGGCCAGGTTGAGCACGTTGAGTGTAGTGGATTCGCGGAAGTTGATACTTTTGTTCGGGAAAAGCTCGTTTTTGTAGATTTCCCGGACATAGGGGTCTGAGAGTTGGGCCAAGTCTCCCTTGATGTGACCGGGCGTGAGCGAGGAGGACCGACGGGTGAAAAGGGGGTCAATGTAGTACCACGCCAACAGCGAGCGGTTGAATCCATATCGGATATCGCCGCTCAGGCTGCTTTCGCCGAACATCGCCGGTACTGACGAAATGGTCCATTCCGTCGGTGCGCTGATGTCTATGCCGTTCTTCGCATTCTCGAAGTCGTCAATGTAGGAGGCGTTTCCCTGTGAGCCTTTGTTCTTTCCGGCAATGAGCTGGGCAAAATCTGCCGTGAAATTGATGGACGATGGGGCTGTACATTCCACGAAGGGTAATTTGTCCAATGCGTTGGTCAGCCATTGCGTTTGCTTCTTCCACGACATGTTCAGCCCCCAGATGGTATTGTTCAGCGGTTCGCTGCCCATGGCCACTTTCGTGGTGAGGGGCTTCTCGCCCAAGTGCATGAACGTACCGCCGATTTGGAAGTCTTTGGAAAAGTCGTATTCCCAATTCAGTCCGAACATCGTTTTGCGCTGCATGCCGTAATCCGTGTCGCTCTCCAGGCTGACGTTGACCGCAGTCCCGGCATCCAGAATGCTCTTGTTCAGGATTTTCACGATACCGGAATTGTAGTCCACGGAATAGTCCGAGCCCTCCATCAGTGTGACGCCGCCGGCTGTCACCACCACCGAACCGCGGGGTATGTTCATGGCGCCCAGCTGGATTTCGTCACGCTTTGTGGCTTTGTACTCTCCCGTGATGCGGTATTTGTTTTTCTCGGCAATTTGTTTGGCCACTGTCTTGGTGCTGTCATAGAGCTCCTGGAAGACGTAGCGCTGTGCGACGGTCTCGTCGCCGATGACCTTTGCCAAGTTCGACCCGAATGGCTCCACCACCGGGAAGTAGACACGTCCGCTTGTCGGGTCAATGGTATAGCCCTCCACGTAGTCGAAATAGCTGTTGGGGTTGCGCTTGTTATTGTTGTCCAAACGGTCCAGCCCTACGAGTGAGAGTATCTTTTTGTCTTTCAGGTTGGGCTCGGGCAGGTAGGACAGGTATACGCCGGTCGTGTCGCTCAGAATTTTGATATCCATTCTGAATTTATCTTTCTGAATGGAGGTGGCTCCCAGGGAATAGACGTTTTTCATCATCAGGTCCCAGTTGCCCATCTGTGGCGTATTGGCCGTATTCTTCAGTGCCTTTACAAACAGCACCTTTTGTCCCTCCTGCACGTCGGTCGAAAATTCTCCCACCTGGTATCGTTGGCCGCGATAGGTATACTCAAAGGCCACGGCCAACACTTGGTCTGTTTGCAGGGTGGATTTCAGTGACAGGTAGCCCAAGCTGCTGTTGAGCGTATATTCCGAGGCCGAGAGCAGGCGCGCAGATTCCAGTTTTTCGTAATCCTCTCCACCCACCAGCCCGGCAGCGTCCAGTGTCATGGTGCATTGGTTGATATCGCGTGCGGCACTGAGGGAGGTGGTCAGTGTGGCATACAGGCTGTTGGAGGTATTGGCCGGATTGTTGTCTGCGCCGGCTGTCCACATGGGATTGGCTATTCGGTCGTGCTCTCCCAGGTCCGTGAGTGCCAGGATGTTGCGCGTGTTGGTAGTCGTACCGTTCTTGTTGGTTACCCATACCTCTATACGGTTGATGCTGATGCCGGACAGGATGTTGGGCAACTGCGACATATTGTCGTCGTAGCGGTCGCGAAAGAAGTGTGCCAGGAAGAAGTGGCGGTTTTCATCGTATTCATCTGCCGAAAACTCGTAGGAGGTCAGTTGCACGCCACCTTTCGAGCTGACGGTTTGGCTGCTCGATTTCTTTTGCGAGATGACGGTTTGCAGCTTCAGCCTGCCGAATTGCAAGTCTGCACGGACGCCAAACAGCGAGGAAGCTCCGCGCACCAGCGATGAGTTGGAGGGGAGCGACACGTTGCCCGCTTCGATCAATTTGATGATTTCATCTTCCTTGCCCTCGTAGCGTAGTTTCAGGTTTTGCGTATCAAAGTTGAAGGTGGCTTCGGAATTATAGTTGAAGTCCATCTTTACCTTGTCGCCCACCTTTCCGCTGACGCTGAGGTTTACCTTTTCGTCAAAGTCAAAACCAAATACTTTTCGGTTGCGTTCCGAGAGCGAGGGGTTGTCCACGAAGCGCGTGTTGGCACCGATTTTCAGTTCGGCCGAACCTTGTGTCTTCACTTGCACGCCACCGGGACCGAAGATCTTATTGGCAGGGCCCAGGTCAAACTTCATGTCCGTGAAGTCAAACTTTTCCTTGCCCTTTGCCTCAAAATCTTCGCGGTTTCTGGAGCGGAAGAATTGTCTCATGTTGCGTCTGAGGCTCCAGTCGCCATATTCTTCGGGTGTCATGCGAAAGGGCGTCTCCAGGAAGTCGTCCCCCAACTTCGTTCCCAGACGGTAGGTGCCGGTAGCTTCGTCGTAGAATACCTCTGTGCGGAGGTTTTCCGGATTGCGCAGGTCCGCTGTCGGTGCTTTTTCGTCGGCGGATTGCAGGGTGGTCCGTCGCACGCTGTACCTTGGCCTGACGCTGTCGGACCTCGTGGCGCTTCCGTCCTGGGGTCCGGCGCTTCGTGTGCCCTCCGCTGCCGCACCCGCGGTCGGGTTTGTCGCCTCCCCGCTGCCGGCCACTGCGCGCGCAGTGAGCCGGGCCACCGTCGTGACAGCCGTGAGTAACAGGAATATTTTGAACAAAGCCTTTCGCATGGGGCGTGTGTCAGTACTATGGGGGGACTATGGGGGGGCTGCGCGCCGGGACGCTTTACAGCGTATGAGCGCGCCTTACAGCATCTTGAGCGCAAGCTTGATGATTTGCTCTACGGGGAGCGTAGGTTGTTCCGTCAGGATTTGCCGTACCATCATGGGGGAGCTGCGCGTATGGGGGGAGCGCTTTACAGCATCTTGAGCGCAAGCTTGATGATTTGCTCTACGGGGAGCGTAGGCTGTTCCGTCAGGATTTGCCGTACCATCATGGGGGGAGCTGCGCGTAGGGGGGAGCGCCTTACAGCATCTTGAGCGCAAGCTTGATGATTTGCTCTACGGGGAGCGTAGGTTGTTCCGTCAGGATTTGCCGTACCATTTTTTGGCAGGCCGCCGGCGGAAATCCCAGCATCGTCAGGGCCGCCATGGCTTCCTCTGCGCCTGCTGCGGCGTGGGCGGCTGCGGCGTGGGCGGCTGCGTCCGTCGCTGTGGACGGCTCGCCGGCGGTCTCCATCAGCAGGAGGACCTTGTCCTTCAGGTCCACGATGATGCGGGCGGCCGCTTTGGGTCCGATGCCCTTCACGCGTTTCAGCAGGGCGGCATCCTCCCGGCGAATGATGTGTATTAGGTCGTCCGGACTTAGGGCCGACAGGATCAGGCGGGCCGTCCCTCCGCCTATGCCGCTTACGCCGATGAGCAGGAGAAACAGGTCGCGCTCCCGGCGCGAGGCAAAGCCGTAGAGTGTGCGGGCATCTTCGCGGATGAGCTCGTGCGCATAGAGCCGCACCTGTTCCTTGCCGCTGATGGCGGCGTAGGTACTTTGCGAGATGGCGAGGCGGTAGCCGATACCGCCCACGTCTATCACCGCCTGTTGCGGGTCTGCGCTGTCTATCTTTCCCTGGATATATTCTATCATTGTTTTTTTTGATGTGGTGGGTGCATTTGTTTTCCGTGGAGGGACGCACCCCATGCTTACCTTAACGAAACAAAGTCCCAATTATTGTATGCGGCGTTCTATTTTTTTGCCTGTGTATTTTTATGGTTTGTTGGCGGACGAGCAAAGGTACGTAAAAAATCGCGAGGCGTCGTGCTTGGTGAACTATAGAAGTAGGCAGGAGGCAGCTGCTTTTTTTTATATGCCATGCAACTACCTCCTGCCGATATACGCTCCCCCACGGTCTATGTCGCAGGTAAGCGTGAAAAAGGTGTGGCGTCAGTCCACGGGGCGCAGGTCCAGTGCCAGTTCGTCCAGTTGCGCCGGGTCTACCCGCGAGGGCGCATCGAGCATGACGTCGCGTCCGCTGTTGTTCTTGGGGAAGGCTATGCAGTCGCGGATGCTGTCGAGCCCGGCAAAGAGGCTGACCCAGCGGTCCAGTCCGTAGGCCAGTCCGCCGTGGGGTGGGGCGCCATAGCGGAAGGCGTTCATGAGAAATCCGAACTGCTCGCGTGCCCGCTCCGGGGTAAAGCCTAGCACTTGGAATATCTTGGCTTGGAGGGCTGCATCGTGTATACGGATGCTACCGCCGCCTACCTCCACGCCGTTGCAGACCATGTCGTAAGCATCGGCCAGCACGTTGGCGGGGTCTGTGTCGAGCTTGGGAATATCAGAAGGTTTGGGCGAGGTGAACGGATGGTGCATGGCCATGAGGCGCTGCTCCTCGTCGCTCCATTCGAACATGGGGAAGTCCACCACCCAAAGCAGGGCAAATCGGTCCTTGTCGCGGAGCCCCAGGCGTTCGCCCATCAGCAGGCGAAGTTCGCAGAGCTGTTTGCGGGTGCGCATGGCATCGGGGCCGGAGAGAATGAGAATGAGGTCGCCGGGAGCGGCATTCATTTTCGCCCGCAGCGCAGCCAGCACCTCGGGGGTATAGAATTTGTCGACGGAGCTCTTGACGCTGCCGTCTTCGCCGACGCGGGCATAGACCAATCCCTTGGCGCCGATCTGCGGGCTCTTGACAAAGTTGGTCAGTTCGTCGAGCTGCTTGCGGGTATAGCCTGCACAACCGGGCGCACAGATGCCGCCGATGTAGCTGGCTTCGTTGAAGACGGGGAAGGTGCCGGTGCCCTGCAGCGTGTCCATGAGTTCCACGAACTCCATGCCGAAGCGCATGTCGGGTTTGTCGGAACCAAAGCGGCGCATGGCTTCGTGCCAGGAAAGGCGCAGGAAGGGGGCCTCGCCCAAGTCGTAGCCGCGGACTTCGCGGAAGAGGTGTTTGGTCATCTCCTCGAAGAGGGCCAGGATGTCCTCCTGGCGCACGAAGCTCATCTCGCAGTCGATCTGTGTGAACTCGGGTTGTCGGTCGGCACGCAGGTCCTCGTCGCGGAAGCACTTGACGATCTGGAAATAGCGGTCCATGCCGGCCACCATCAGGAGTTGCTTGAGGGTCTGCGGGCTTTGCGGCAGGGCATAGAACTGCCCCTTGTTCATGCGGGAGGGTACGATGAAGTCGCGCGCTCCCTCGGGGGTGGACCCTACGAGTACGGGGGTCTCGATTTCCAGGAAGCCTTTGCTGTCGAGAAAGTGGCGAACCGCCAGACAGAACCTGTGGCGCAGCTCGAGGTTGGCACGCACACCCGGGCGGCGCAGGTCGAGGTAGCGGTATTTCATGCGCAGGTCGTCGCCGCCGTCGGTATGTTCCTCAATGGTGAAGGGCGGCACTTCGGAGGCATTGAGGACCAGGAGCTGCGAGACGAGGATTTCGATGTCGCCGGTAGGCAGTTTGCTGTTTTTGGAGAAGCGCTCGGCCACGGTGCCGGTCACTTGGATGACATATTCGCGTCCCAATCGGTTGGCTTGTTCGCAGAGCGGTGCGTCGGTTTCCTCGTTGAATACGAGTTGCGTGATGCCATAGCGGTCGCGCAGGTCGATGAACGTCATGCCGCCCATTTTGCGGCTGCGCTGCACCCATCCGGCCAAGGTGACTTGCCGGCCTACGTGCTGGAGGCGCAATTCGCCGCAGGTGTTTGTCCTATACATATTGTGTGGTTTTTTTGATTTTGAAGTTTGATTGCAGGTGATGGTGTCTCTCTCTTTAATACTCCTGCCACGAAATGATCTCGAGGCCTTCGAGCCTGACGGTGCAGAAGGCATAGATGAAGGCGGATGCCAGCCGGGCATTGGTGATGAGGGGGATATTGAGGTCGATGGCTGCGCGGCGGATCTTGTATCCGTTGGTCAGTTCGCCGGAGCTCAGGTTCTTGGGCACATTGACCACCATGTCGATTTCCTTGCGGTGGAGCATGTCGAGTGCCTGCGGGTGTCCCTCTTCGCCGGGCCAGAAGACCATGGTGTTGGGGATGCCGTTTTCGGTGAGGTAGCGGCTGGTGCCGCCGGTGGCAAAGAGGCAGTAGCCGTGGTCTGTCAACATGCGCGCAGCTGAAAGCATCTCGGCCTTGCGCTTGCCGTCGCCTGTGGAGAGGAGTATGTTCCTACGGGGAATACGGTGCCCGACGGCCAGCATACTTTTGAGCAGTGCCGTGCGGGAATCCAGTCCCAGGCAGCCGACTTCTCCGGTAGAAGCCATGTCGACACCCAGCACGGGGTCGGCTTTTTGCAGGCGGTTGAACGAGAATTGCGAGGCCTTGATACCCACATAGTCCAGGTCGAAGAGGCTCTTGGCGGGTTTCTCCACGGGAAGTCCCAGCATGACGCGTGTAGCCAGTTCGATAAGATTGATCTTGAGTACTTTGCTCACAAAGGGGAAGGAGCGCGAAGCGCGCAGGTTGCACTCGATGACCTTGATATCGTTTTCGCGTGCCAGGAACTGGATGTTGAAGGGGCCGCTGATGTGCAGTTCGTGCGCGATTTGCTTGGAGATTTTCTTGATGCGGCGTGCAGTTTCCACGTAGAGTTTCTGCGGGGGGAACTGGATGGTAGCATCTCCGGAGTGTACACCGGCAAATTCGATGTGTTCGCTGATGGCGTAGGCAATGATTTCACCGTCGCGTGCCACGGCGTCCATTTCCACCTCTTTGGCGTGTTGCAGGAAGCTGCTGACAACGACGGGATGCTTTTTCGATACGTTGGCCGCCAGTTTGAGGAAGCGTTCCAGTTCCTCGCGATTGGAGCAAACGTTCATGGCTGCTCCCGAGAGTACATAGGAGGGGCGGACCAAAACGGGGAAGCCCACACGGTCGATAAAGGCGTTGATGTCCTCCATGGAGGTGAGCGCGCTCCATTCCGGCTGGTCCACGCCGATGCGGCCGAGCATGGCCGAGAACTTTTCGCGGTCTTCGGCGTTGTCGATGTATTTGGCCTGTGTGCCCAGGATGGGTACGTGCTGCTCGTCGAGTCGCATGGCCAGGTTGTTGGGAATTTGTCCACCGGTCGATACGATGACCCCATAGGGCTGCTCCAGGTCGAGGATGTCGAGTACGCGTTCGAAGGTGAGCTCGTCGAAGTACAGGCGGTCGCACATGTCGTAGTCCGTCGATACGGTCTCGGGGTTGAAGTTGATCATGACGGAGCGGTAGCCTTGGCTGCGGATGGTGCCCAGTGCCTGTACGCCGCACCAGTCAAATTCCACGGAGGAGCCTATGCGGTAGGCGCCCGAGCCGAGTACCACTACGGAGCGGCCATCGTTTTCGTAGGCGATATCGTGTGCCACGCCCGAGTAGGTCAGGTAGAGGTAGTTGGTCATGGCGGGATATTCGGCGGCCAGCGTGTCGATTTGCTTGACGGCGGGCACGATGCCGTGCTGCTTTCGCCATGCGCGGACCTTCATACTGGCCTGTTCGATGTCGGCGTGTTGCTCCATGCCCAGTGCGCGGGCTATCTGGAAATCGGTGAAGCCCTGCACCTTGGCTTTTCTCAGCAGTTCGAGGTCAAGTTCCTCGATGGATTTTACTTGATGGAGCCGGCAGTCCGTCAGATGGATGTTCTGCAACTTCATGAGGAACCACTTGTCGATTTTCGTCAGTTCGTGGATTTGGTCGATGGTATAACCCTGTTGCAGTGCCTTTTCGATGACGAAGATGCGCTTGTCGGTCGGTTCGCGCAGGGCGGCGTCCACGTTGTCGATGCGGAGTTCCTTGTTGTCGACAAATCCGTGCATGCCCTGTCCAATCATACGGAGTCCCTTTTGGATGACTTCCTCAAAGGTGCGGCCGATGGCCATGACTTCGCCCACGGATTTCATCGAAGAACCCAACTCGCGGTCCACGCCGCGGAATTTTCCGAGGTCCCAGCGGGGAATTTTGCAGACCACGTAGTCGAGTGCCGGTTCAAAGAAGGCTGTAGTCGTCTTGGTGACCGAATTTTTCAGGTCGAACAATCCGTAGCCCAATCCTAATTTTGCGGCGACAAAGGCCAAAGGATAGCCTGTGGCTTTCGAGGCGAGAGCGGAGGAGCGGCTGAGTCGGGCGTTTACTTCGATGACGCGGTAATCCTCGGATGCGGGGTCGAGGGCGTACTGCACGTTACATTCCCCGACGATGCCCACGTGGCGTACGATGCGTATGGCCAGCTCGCGTAGTTTGTGAAATTCGGCGTTCGAAAGGGTTTGCGAGGGTGCTATGACGATGCTCTCTCCCGTATGGATGCCCAGCGGGTCGAAGTTTTCCATATTGCAGACCGTGATACAGTTGTCAAACCGGTCGCGCACCACTTCGTACTCTATCTCTTTCCATCCCTTCAGGCTCTTTTCGACCAGCACCTGCGGCGAGAAAGAGAAAGCCTTTTCAGCCAGCTTGAGCAGTTGGGCCTCGTCGTCGCAAAAGCCCGAGCCAAGTCCGCCCAAGGCGTAGGCGGCGCGCAGGATGACGGGGTAGCCCAATTGTGCGGCGGCGCGGCGTGCCGATTCGATGTCGCTGCATGCCTCGCTACTGATGGTCTTGACGTGGATTTCGTCCAGTTTCCGGACAAAGAGTTCGCGATCCTCCGTGTCCATGATGGCCTGAACGGGGGTGCCCAGCACCTGAACGCCGTACTTTTCCAGTACGCCGGATTTATAGAGCTCTACGCCGCAGTTGAGTGCCGTCTGTCCGCCGAAGGCCAGCATGATGCCGTCAGGGCGTTCTTTTTCGATGACTTTTTCCACAAAGAAGGGCGTCACCGGCAGGAAGTAGATGCTGTCGGCCACTCCCTCCGAGGTCTGTACGGTGGCGATGTTGGGATTTATCAGAACGGTCCTGATACCTTCTTCTTTCAATGCCTTGAGGGCTTGCGAACCGGAGTAGTCGAACTCGCCGGCTTCACCGATTTTCAAGGCTCCGGAGCCTAAAAGCAATACTTTTTTGATTTCCATAGATGCAGATGATTTAGAGGGTAGGACCTATTGTTGCTTTAATAAATTGACAAATTCATCAAACATGGACTCTGTGTCGACCGGACCGCTGCATGCTTCGGGGTGGAACTGCGCCGAGAACCAAGGTTTTGTCTTGTGGCGTACACCTTCGTTTGAACCGTCGTTCATGTTGACGTAGAGCGGTTCCCAATCAGCCGGCAGGGTTGTGCTGTCCACTGCGTAGCCATGGTTCTGCGTTGTCACGAAGCACAGGTTGGTGCCGACCTTGCGTACGGGCTGATTGTGCGAGCGGTGTCCGTACTTCAGTTTGTAGACCCTTGCGCCTGCCGCTTTCGACAGCAGTTGGTTGCCCATACAGATACCCATGCACGGACGGTTTTCTTCGGGCTGCAGGAATTGGCGGATGTGCTCCACCGTCTTGACGCACGTATCGGGGTTGCCCGGACCGTTGGCCAGAAACAGGCCGTCAAATTCCAGTGTATTGAAATCATAGTCCCAGGGCACGCGTACGACTTCCACGCCACGGCTGACCAGGCAGCGGATGATGTTGTTCTTGACACCACAGTCCACGAGGACCACCCGTTTGCCGGCTCCTACGTTGTAACGCAGGATTTCCCTGCACGACACCTGTTCTACGAAGTTTACGCCCTCATAGGTCGCTTCGGGTATGCTGTCGGGGTCGTCATCGAAAAGTATTTTGCCCATCATGACGCCGTGTTCGCGCAGTACCTTTGTCAGTTCGCGTGTGTCTATGCCGGTGATTCCTGTCACCTTCTCCCGCTTCAGCCATTCGCCCAAGCTCTCGGTGGCATTCCAATGACTGTAGGCTTCGCTGTAATCGCCCACGATGAGTGCCGCCACGTGTATGCGGTCGCTCTCCATGTATTGGGCCATGCCGTTTTCGCCACAGGTGTGGGGCGGCACGCCGTAGTTGCCCACCAGCGGATACGTCATGACCAGCATCTGTCCCGCATAGGAGGGGTCTGTCAGGCTTTCCGGGTATCCCGTCATGGCTGTGTTGAAGACGACTTCGCCGGCCACGGGGCTTTCATGGCCGAAGGATTGGCCGTGAAACTTTGTTCCGTCACTGAGGACTAATGTAACTTTTCGCATATATGTAGTGTATGTGTGGTTTTTTATGTGTTTTTCAGGAATTTTCCCTCGTACCAGTCCACGTAGGCTTGGTTGACGCGCTTCACGCCGCCCGGCGTGGGGTAGTTGCCGCTGAAGTACCAGTCGCCGGGGCTTTTCGGACAGGCGCGGTGCAGTCCCTCAAGGGTCTGATAGACGATATGCACCTCGGCATCCACACCCTCGGGTGTCAGCATTTCAGCCATTTTTGCGGAAATCTCGTCGGCGGTGAAGGGTTCGTACAGGCGGCGCACGTAGTTTCTTACCTGTTCCTTGGGCAGGTCCACCTGCGCCTTGCATTTGTCGTAGATTTCCCCTATGATGCTTTCCATCCCTCTGTCACGAAGCAGGGCAATGGCTGCGCGGAAGGCGATAAATTCGTCCATGCGCGACATATCAATGCCGTAGTAGTCGGGATAGCGAACTTGTGGCGAGGACGAGACGATTACGATGCGTTTGGGGTGCAGGCGGTCCAGTATGCGGATGATGCTTTCGCGTAGCGTGGTGCCGCGCACGATGCTGTCATCGATGACCACCAGATTGTCCACCCCGGGTCGCAGGGAGCCATAGGTGATGTCATAGACGTGGGCCGCCAAGTCGTTGCGGCTGTTTCCCTCGGCGATAAAGGTGCGCATTTTGATGTCCTTCCAGGCCACTTTCTCCGAGCGTACGCGGCGCGACAGGATCTTGTGCACCCTCTCGGCCGTGATGCGGCAGCCCAATGCCTCGATTTCCTCCGCCTTTTGTGCATTCAGGTATTCGTCGAAGCCCTGCAGGATGCCATAGTAGGCCGCCTCGGCGGTATTTGGGATGTAGGAGAAGACCGTATTATCCAGTTCGTAGTCTACGGCCTTGAGGATAGGCACCACCAGCTGGCGGCCCATTTCCTTGCGCTCGCGATAGATATCGGCATCGCTACCTCGGCTGAAGTAGACACGCTCGAAGGAGCAGGCAGCCATCTTGCCCGGTGGCAGAATCTGCTCGCAGCGCCGCTCGCCCGAGGCCCTCACAATGAGTGCTTCGCCGGGATGCAGTTCGTGGATAGCATCTGCCTCCAGGTCAAACGTGGTTTGGATGACAGGCCGCTCTGATGCCACGGCCACCACCTCGTCATCGGCGTACCAAAAGGCCGGACGTATGCCCCAAGGGTCGCGCTGGCAGAACATCTCGCCGCTGCCCGTCACGCCACATAGCGCATAGCCGCCGTCCCACAGCGGGGAACTCTCGCGCAGGACGTTGGCTACATTGATTCGCTCCTCGATGTAGCGGGTCACCTCCGCGCCGCCCAGCCCTTGGGCAAGGGCCTCGTTGAACCGGCGCTCACTTTCGCGATCCAGCCGGTGGCCCAACTGCTCCAGCAGCAGATACGTGTCCGACACCATTCGCGGGTGCTGCCCCCGTTCGGCCAAGTGGGCGAAGATTTCGTCCACGTTTGTCAGGTTGAAGTTGGCACAGATACATAGGTTGCGCGCCCGCCAGTTGTTGCGGCGCAGGAAGGGGTGGACATAGGAAAGGCCACTCTTGCCGGTCGTCGAGTACCGTAGGTGGCCCATATATATTTCGCCGGCAAAGGGGAGCTGTCCGGCTGCAAACTCACTGTCGCTCCGCTCGGCGGGGGAGAAGTTGCCCAACTCGCGGTGTACGCCTGCAAATATTTCCTGTATGGCTGTTGTACCCAAAGCGCGTTGGCGAAACATATATTCTTCGCCGGGGCGTGCGCTCATCTTCACGCAGGCCAATCCTGCGCCCTCCTGTCCGCGGTTGTGCTGCTTCTCCATCATCAGGTAGAGCTTGTTCAGTCCGTACATCCACGTGCCGTACTTCTCCTGGTAGTACTTCAGGGGGCGCAACAGGCGTACCATGGCAATGCCGCATTCGTGCTTTAGGGGTTCCATACGCGTATTCTTATATCTTTGGTGGAGGGGAAGCCGGTGCAGGGCGGGCGCAGCGCGTCAAAACAGGCCTGCATACCATGCTGTGCCTCCTATCTTCTGCAAAGGTAAGCAAAAAAATCATGCCGTCCCCTCATCCGCCCCCGCTTTTCAAAAATATTTGTGCAGAACGGTGGAAAAGATGTAAAAAGTGCGGGTGGAGAATAGACCCCGTCCTCGCTGCCCCGTTATCCATCATTGTCCTCTCGATGCTGCCTCCTCGCTGCCCCGTTATCATCCCCTTATGCCGGACGCACGAATTTGGGGAAGTCGGGATTGTGGTAGTCCGGGTCAAGGGTAAAGCCGGCGTAGGAGAATGTGGTGAGTGTTTCGGGGGTGCTGCAGTGGTGCTGGTGGATGGCGTGACGCGCCATGGCTCCGCGTCCGGTCTTTGCCCATACTGCCTGAATGGTGCGGTGGCCATTTCGTTCCACGTAAAAGAGCGGCTTGACAATCCGCACGGATGCTTCGACCCGGCGCCAATGAAACAGGTGCTGAAACTCTTCGGTGGCCAAATGGAGCAGAATGCCGTCGTCGGCGCGGACGGCGGTAATCAGTTCGTCGGTCAGTGCATCGCGCCAGTATTCGGCGAGGCTCTTCCCACCGGTGCAGGACAGGGTGATGCCGGCCTCCATGCGGTGGGGCAGCACGCTGTCGGTGGGGCGCAGCAGACCGTATAGATAGGAAGCTATCCAAAGGTGCCCGGCTGCCCAGGCTGCTTCGGCGGTCGTGAGCGAGGGGGCGTCGAGATGGCGGTAGGCGGTGCCCCGGTAGGCCCATAGCGCAGGTGTTCCCTCGTCAGGGGCAGACAGGGCGATGCGCTGATAGTGTGCGTGGGCGGCTGCTGCCAGTCGGGGGCTGCAGCGCAGCATGGTGGCCAGCTGGTCGGGGGCGCAGTCGCTCAGTTCGCGGGCGATGGTGCAGGCGGTGGCCCAGCGCCGCGGATTTGTGGAGGACAGGCAGGGAGACAGACCGGCGTCTACCCCGGAGCCGGCGGAGGGCCGGTTGATCATGGTCTTGGAGGGAGCGAGGAGTATCTGCATGGGGCGTCATGCGTTGGCGCGTCCGCTGCGGCGGATGAGGGCGCGTAGTTTTTCGTTGAAGGGGGTGGAAGCGCGGAGTGCTTCAAGGGTGAGGTGCATGCGATAGCGCCAGTAATGGTTGGGGTCGGCGGGGCAATTGATTTGCTCCTCTTCGGGCCGGGGGTGGCGCAGCCGGGCATCCATGCCGAGCAGGTCTTGCAGGGCAATGAGGCATAGCATGGAGGGGGCGGCCAAGTGGTCGGCCACCATTTGCTCGCAGGCATCGGCAGGGGCATCGGCGGGTGCTTCGCCGCTGCGGTGGAGTACTTCCTGCCAATAGGCTTGGGTCTGCGTGGCGGACTCCCGCCACCATAGGCGGAATGGGGCCATGTCGTGTGTGCCGGGTGTGGCTACGCTCATATAGGGGTAGTCGGCTGTCCGGGCAAAACGAACGCCCCACTGCTTGGGCATGCGCTGGATTTCCAGTGACAGGATGCCCAACTGCTCCAGCACGCCCCTGACGCAATCCGGTATCATGCCGAGGTCTTCGGCGCAGGGCAGCATGCCATTAGGAGGGCCGACGGGGCAGCCGGCGCGCTCGGTATAGTCGACAGCATGGTCGGCATAGTTGATGACGGCAGGAAGTTTCTCGAGTGCGCGCTGGGCCCAAAAGTCATTGTGGCGCACATAGAAGAAGTCTTCGTGCAGGCGGTCAAAACCCTGACGGTCGGCAGCGGAGAGGTTTTCGTAGACGGCAGTCTTGTGCGCCATCACGCGTGGATGATATTGCCCCGGGTGTTCGCTGTCCTCGATGAAGAGGACTTCGGCGGCAGCATCGAGCAGGGCTTCGCGGAGTGCGGCGGGATGCGGCAGCCGATGGTAAATAGCTGCTTGGGTGGAGAAGTCGGGGCGAAGCCGGCAATCTCCGTTCGCATCTGTCTCTAAATAGAGGTCGGGCGACAGGTGGGCAGTAGTGCAGATGGCATGCAGTTTTTCCAGCATCCGCCCTACGATTATCGGTCGGGCAAACCGGTCGGGATGGCCGGTGAAGCCGAAGGCGCGGATTTCGTCGCAACTGAGCGGCAGGGCGGGGCGAAAATGTCCTAAAGTGCCGTAACGCTGGGCGACGGGTATCTCCCAAATGCGGAAGAAGCCGAGCACGTGGTCTATGCGGTAGGCGTCGAAATATTGGGCGGTGTGGGCCAAACGTCGGCGCCACCAACCATAGCCGTCGGCAGCCATCGCTTCCCAATTGTAGGTGGGGAAGCCCCAGTTCTGTCCCTGTGTGGCAAAGGCATCGGGCGGTGCGCCGGCGGCTCCGTCGAAGTGGAACAGCTCGCTGTCTTCGCGGGCGGGCACACTGTCGCGGCAGATACCGATGGGTATGTCGCCCTTGAGCATTACGCCGCACTCGCGGGCTACGGAATGGACTTCGCTGAGCTGGCGGTGTAGCAGGTACTGCACGAAGATGTGATATTGCCGCTCGTGCTCCAATGTAGCGGGTCTGTCGGCAGGCCAGCAGCGGAAATCGGCGGTGTGGAAGTAGTCACGGCATGCACAGAAATCAGCGTAGGACGTGAGCCAATGAGCGTTGTCACGACAGAACTTGCGGTATTCGTGGGCGTGTCGTACGCGGTCGCCTTCTTCCTGAAACAGCTCATGTAGCATTTGGCTTTTCAGCTTCCAAACGGCCTCGTAGTCCAGCTGCGGCAGTTCGTTGAGTGCAGCTGCGGCAGCTTTGTGGTGGGCGTAGGCAGCGCTGTCGCTGATGGTCCGTGCATCGAAGTAGATGGGATGCAGTGCGAATACGGAAATGGCGCTATAGGGGTAGGAGTCGCGGCAGCTGCCGGTGGTTGTGGTGTCGTTGATGGGGAGGAGTTGCACGGCGCTCATACCGGCATCGGCTGCCCATCGGA
>SFCP01000138.1 GCA_004558535.1 Bacteroidales bacterium
ACTTTCTGACATGGCAAAGCCCCGGCTTGTGAAAGTCAGGGCTTTGTTTCTTTTAGATGATTATAAAAAGAGGGTGCACCAATTATGACACACCCTCCTTTTATTTTATGCCACGACCTTAGTAATTCATCAGCGGCAGGGTGCTGTAGTCACGGCTGTAGCGCAGCATTTGCGCATCGTAGCTCTCGGTATAATCCAGTTTGACGTCGATGATCTCTCCGTCGGCATTGCGTTCGGCCTTGTACACCGGATTGATAAAGCCTTTGTAGGGAGAGAGGTGCAGCTGTTCGTAGCGCTGCAGGATTTCGCGATGCACAGTCTCGTCCACCTGTACCCCGTAATTCTCGACCAAGGCGCGGGCGGCGGCATAGTCTCCCTCGCTCTTGATGCGCTGCACTTCGCTTAGCAATCGGCCAAACAGGGTGCGCAGGGCGGCATAGTCGTTCACGCGGACATACGTCTTGCCCTTTTTTTTCACCAACTCCACTGCGGGCACTTTCTTGCTGCCCTGAGCAGCCTCCTCGGTAGCTTTCTCCAGCACCCACCGGGCTATCAGGGCACGGTTGCGCATGTGTGCTTCCTCGATGGTGTTTCCCGGCGTGATGCGCACCAATTGTGTGAGCAGGCCATTCATCATGTAGGTATAGTACTGTGCGCAATAGGCGTCCTTGTCCGGCACCAATCCCAATTCGAGGAGTTTCGGGTCGGCCAAATAGTAGAGGCCGAACAGGTCGGCGCGTGCCTCCTCGATGGTGGAACCATAGGAGCGCAGCGAATCCGGATCGGTGCCGGGGAGCAGTTTGCCCGAGCCGTGTCCCAAACATTCATGAATGTCGGTGTGCAGGTCGTCGCAGATGTCGCCATATTGACGTATCAAGGTGCGAGTGGCGTCGTCTATGACAAACTCCCGGTCCATGCCCGAGCCATGCGAGGCCTGTGCATAGGCGTGGGTCAGGTTGCCTATGGTCACGCTCTTCGATCCGTACTCTCTGCGCACCCAGTCGGAGTTGGGCAGATTGATTCCGATGGCTGTCGAGGGATAGAGGTCGCCGCCGAGCATGGCTGCCGTGACCACTTTGGCGGAGATGCCGCGGCATTCCTCTTTTTTGAAACGGCTATCCACGGGTGAATGGTCCTCAAACCACTGTGCATTCTCGGAAAGTTTCTGTGTGCGCTTCGTGGCCTCGATGTCGCGGAAGTTGACGATGCTTTCCCAGGAGGCTTTCATGCCTAACGGGTCACCGTAACTTTCCGTAAATCCGTTCACAAAGTCCACACGGCTCTCAGTGTCGCGCAACCAGTGTATGCTGTAATTGTCAAAGGTGCGCAGGTCGCCCGTGCGGTAGAACTCTATCAGCCGGTCTATCACCACTTCCTGCTCCGGGGTGCAGGCATAGTGGCGTGCCTGCTCCAACTGTTCGACAATGCGTTCGATGGCCGTGCCATACAGTCCACCCACACGCCAAACCCGTTCTTCCAAGAGGCCGAATTCATTGCGGATTAATCGGCTGTTCATGCCGTTCATGACGGGACGCGGGTCGCCGGTCGCCTTGCGCTCGGCATAGAATTGCTCCGCCTCGGCCTGTGTGACGTCGGGACCGTAATAATTGGCCGCCGAGGTCCGCACCAGGTCATCGCCGTCTCGCTGGTTGACACGCATGGGCATCACCGCGGGGTCGAAGATGACGGGCATCAGGCTTTCCCAGGAAGAATTTTCCTGCATGCCGGGCTCCCGATAATCCAGTTCCTTCAGCACGCCGCGCAACCACTCCTCGGAAAAACCGGGTACAAATTTCTCGCACCCATAGTGATGGTGGATGCCCGACGAGAACCACACGCGACGCAGGTAAGTCGTGAAATTCTTGAATTCCTCCGTACTCCGGTCTCCCGCATAGGAGGTGTAGACCGTCTCGAGCATACGTCGGATGCGCAGGTTGTAACAGCCGTTTTGGTCGAACAGGATGTCGCGGCCCATGATAGCTGCTTCCTGTAAATAATAAATGAAGGTCTTCTCCCTCAGGCTGAGTTGCTCGAAGCCCTCTACCTTGTAGCGTAGCATCTGGATATCGGCAAAGCTGATATCCGTATAGGCGAAGGCATCGTCACCGCCCTTGTTCGTAGCATCTTCTGTCATGGCGGCAGAAAGTGACTGGGTAGTTCCCACCAACATCATCATAGCTAAAATTCTTGATTTCATATTTGTGTATATCGAATTGTGAGTAAACAGGGTACAGGCAGAGGACCGGACTGTACGATGTCGCAGCGGCGAGAGATGGCGAAACGGTGCACCATGTCGCAACCAAAGTTTTGCAAAAGTACAACATTTTTCCGTACAGTCTGCCTTGCCGGCCCGCAATTTCCTATTTCCCATCTCGGGAAATCCGCGCTATTTTCCGTATATTTGTGCCCCACAAGCCGGACACGCATTGTATTTTGGCCGGGCAAATACCTACAACCGATATGGGCAGAAACAAGTTTTCGCAACACGAAATCAATTGCATAGCCCGCCTGCTTCGCAAGAAAAATGCAGGCACACGCTATCAGCAAAAGTTAATCCGCCACCACCTGCGCGTGGATTTTGAATTCAACATCTCCGATTTCAACGTACAGGGAAAGGCTTTTGGCGAGGAGGAACTGCACGAAGCCATCCGCCGGGGAGCCATCCACATCTTGGACGATGCTACCATACAGGCGATGAAGGCCAAGCGGGCGGCGCAAAAGGCTGCCGCCACCGCCGCCAAAGCCGCATCCGACAAGGCTGCCGCCGAAACCACCGACTGGCAGACTGCGCTCAAGGAATGGGAGGACTACTACGGTTCCACCCCGGAGAACGAACCTGCCGCGCAGCAGCCTGCCGCCAATCATCCCCTTTCATCCACAGATTAGTACCCACCGTCCCCATGTCCCCCGACACGCTTGACAAATCCGCACTGCGCAGAACGATTCGCCACCTTAGCACCGACTTCCCCGAGCCTCTCCGCATCCGCGAATCGCAAGACCTGTGCCGCCGCCTGCTCCACCACCCGGTGCTTCGTGCCGCCCGGTACGTCCTGCTCTTCAGCCCCCTACCCGATGAACCGGACATCACGCCGCTGCTCAGCGCATGGAGTTCCCAAAAGCAAATACTGCTTCCCGTCATTCCCTCCCTTTCCGGGAACGAACCGTTGCGGCTCAAGGAATACCGCGGCCCTGAAAGGATGCAACCGGGGCCTTACCATATCCTCGAACCATCGGGAGACGATTACTTTACCGCCTATTCGCAAATCACTGCCGCCGTCATTCCCGGCATGGCGTTTGATGAAGACGGCCACCGACTGGGCCGCGGCAAAGGCTATTACGACCGCCTCATGAGTCATCCCGACCTTGGCGAACGGATTTACAAAATCGGCATCTGCTTTTCCTACCAACGCGTAGCGGGCGTACCCGTCCTGCCCCACGACATTCTGATGGACGAGGTCTTTATAGGGAATTAGGAATTAGAAATTAGGAATTAGGAATTACGGTGCAAGGTGAGAGCCATAAAGCTTGCTTTAATGGCCGAGCCGCAGCCCGTAATATGTAATTTGCGTACAAGGTGAGAGTAATAGAGCTTGCTCTGGAGGAAGACCCAATCCGGATGGCAATTTCTAATTCCTAATTCCTAATTCCTAATTAAAAGAAGATGTCGAATCTCAAAAAGGGGCGTCAGCGCACCATCACTTTCCGGTAGCTTCCATCCGGCATCGGCTGTACGTAGAGGCCCGGTGCACGGCTGCCGGCCGGCACGATGCGACCCATGGCGTCATACGTGGGTCGTGTCTTCATGCTTACAGCCTGTGGCGCAGAGATAGCGGTCAGCGCGGGGTCGTTCAGGGCAAAGCTGATGGAACCGTCGGCCTGCAGCGTGATGCCATACAGGCGGCAGCTCAGCGGACTGCCATCCGACAATACGGCTGCGGGGCTTGTGCTTTCGGTGAAATCCTGTCCTGTGCCGTTTCCCCACAGGTCTGTGCGGAGAAGTGCCCAGCTGAATTTCCCGCTATCGCATAGGTCATCAGCATTCCCGAGCCCATAAATGACGGGAACCATTTTCCCGTGGTGCGGTTTTCCAATACGAAGAATTCGTTCGGGTTCTCATCGTTGTACATGTAGTATGCCGTGTCGGCCGGCACGTTCTCTGCAGCGGGAGCCGGCAGCTTGTAAAAGCCCGTCTCGGTCAGCCGCACCATCTTCTGCCAGCCTAACAGTGCCCGCTCATAGGCCGAGTAGCCCAAGGGCGCATAACCGTCGTACATGTATTGTCCGTAGTCCATTACAGACCAATAGTAGGGCGTCTGTAGGGTATCGACCACTGTCGTGTCCGACCCCGTGTAGTAGAAGTCCGGCAAGCCCAGCGCGTGACCAAACTCATGGATAAATACTCCGATGCCATCGGGTTGCGATGCGCCCGGCGTAATGATGCCTTGGTCGTCCATCGAATAGGCGCGCAAGGTCTCGTTGCCTACGAAATAAGAGCTGACGGTCACACCGTTCACGGTGAAAGCCCCGCGCAGGTAGTGTGCCCACAGGTAATCTTCGCAGCCGTCTTCGTAGGAAGAGTGCTCGCCCGGTCCGGCGTGGTAGATGCTTACCAAGGGTACTGTGCCCGTCTCGGGATGCACGTAGCGGCTGAGGTCCACGCCGCCGTCGGCCGCTGCCTGCAGGGCCTCGCTCACCAGTTCGGAGCACTTCAGGTCGATGCGGCCGCCGGCCGAATTGGCGCCGTAGTAAGCATAGCCGTTTTTAGCCTGCACACGGGCCACCACCTCAAACGTCGGTGCAAACAGCCCGTTGCTTTGGTCTTTCAGCCATGTGGCCACCGACCCTGCGCAGTATTCCTCGTCTGCATAGTCATCATCGTTGAGCCATCGGGTCACCTTGTCCGTCGTTGTCGTTTCCATAAAGGTCAAATCGGGAAACTCCACCATGATTACCGGGATGAGGGGCGTGCCGATGCTGGGCACCGTTCCGCCCGCGGATTCGCCGTAGGGAGTGAAGCCGGTCACAGTCGATGTAGCACGGCTGGCAGGAGTTTCCGCCTCGGGCAGGCTGTTAGCAAAAGCCTGCACGATGCGCTGCGCGCGGTTGGGCTCGCTTTGCAGGAAAGCCCGTTCTGCACCACCGCGCCACTGCGGTTCATGCGCCCACAGGTCCGAGCAGACGGGCTGTCCGTCCGCCATCGTGGCGTAGCAGAAAGCCCGCGTCGTCGGATTTTGCAGGAGAACCTCGCCGTCCGTCGTCGTAAAGTACAGGAAGCGGTTGCCCAAAAGGTGGCGCGTCACCACAAGCGACGTACCGTCGGGCTGT
>SFCP01000139.1 GCA_004558535.1 Bacteroidales bacterium
AAAGCGATTGTTTTCATTCAAATTAAACATGGCGTTTTTGACTGCAAAGTTCACAAGCAAAAACGTCATGTAAAAGTCGGCTTGTTTCGGATGGTTACGCTTTGTCTTCACTGATGTCAGTTTCGGGCGGGAAAATCAGGCGTTTTGTCGTTTTTGGTGGTACTTCCTTGCCGTTTTTCGGGCAAAACCTTTACCTTTGCAAGCACGAAAGGCTTGATAGTGGCCGCCTTGCGCTTGTTTGGCAAGGTTTTCTTCGACAAAAATCTAATTACATACCATTCATGAAACAAAGACTTTACTCCTTGTTGTGCCTGTTCCTTGCTGCCGGCCTCGCGCTGAGCGCACAGACGGAATGGGTCAAGATGGCGCCGAAACCCGCAGCGACTTCCGCAGTCGCCACCGAGGAGACGGCGCCATTGCAGTTCCCCTACTGCGCCGCTGCCTACTACAAAAATCTGGGCGGAGGCGTCACGGATTACTATCTCGTGCTTTCCTCGGCACCGGCCACCTACGACGGCGGCACCGGCGAGCTGACCTTTACCGAGGGCAGCGAGGGATGGGCGGTTGTCTTGGACTTCTATGCACCTACGACCGACCCCGTGGCCCTGCCCGAGGGGACGTATGCCGCTGCCACCGACACGACGCTCTTTACCTACAACCCCGATTATTCTTCGGTCTACTACCTGACCGATACCTCCGGAAAATCCTACAATATGACGGGCTCCATCCAGGTGACAAAGGCGGCCGACGGACAGCTCCACATTGCATTCTCCTACAAGGAGGGCAAGGTGGTCAAGCAAGGCGAGTTCACCGGTACGATGAGCTTCCGGCGTCAGCCTACCATCAACAGCCCTTATCCCCTCATCGGACAGGATTTGGACTTGCAGCTGACCGGGGCAATGGGACTCTACGAGGGTAATTTCTTCCAATCCAAGACGGGCAACATTCTGCTGAATCTCTACGACTGCGACTACGATCAGGAGACGGGTTCGCACACCGGCGTCGGCTTCTGCGTACAGATGTGCCTCTTCAATACCCTCTTTGGTGATGCCTCCGAGATTTGCCTGAAACCGGGTACTTACACGATGCAACGCAGCTTCAACCGACTGACCTGGTATCCCGGTTTGGTGGTTGATTATATGGGTCAGACGGTCGTGATGGGCTCTTTCTGCCAACAGCGCAAGGCGGACAGCACCCTTGCCGTGGCCTATGTGGCCGAGGGCTTGGTCGATGTCGCCATGACCGAGGACAGCATCTACACCGTACGGCTGGACCTTGTCACCGACGACGGCCACTTCATCCGCGGCACCTACACCGGCCCCATCCGCTTCTTGGATGAAAGCCAGGATATGCCTTCGTCTTGCGTCAGCACGCTCACGCAGGACTACGAACTCGATCTGGCGCAAATCCCCGTGGCCCGTCTGTGGAAGGAGGAGGCCGCCGAGGGTTGCAGCCACTATTATCTGGACATCGGTTCGCCCTCCGGGCGCGACCAGGTGCTGGTCGACAACGGCGGTGACATCTTCCGTATCGACATGCTGGTCAACCTGGGCGACCCCATCGTCTCTCCGGGCACCTACACCGTCATGGAGAAGAAGGATATTGCGTACTACGCGCCCTTCCGCCTGCTCAAGGGCTACTTTGCCAACGGCGGCGACCTCTGCGGCACGCGTTGGTTCCACTTTGCCGAGGGACGCTACCTCGTGGCCGACGGTTTGGCCCCCGCGGAATACGGCACCGTGGTGCTGAAGCGCAACTACGAGGCAGACACCTGGTCCGTCGACATTGACATCATCGACGATGGCGGCTACAACATCACCGGTAAGTGGACCGGCCCCATAGAATTGATGTACGAAGTGCCCGAGGGAATCGAGCATGCCGCCACCGCGCCCGAATTTACCTACGCCGATGCCGAGACCATCCTGCTCGGTGGCGTCCGTCCCGCCGACAGCGTGAGGGTCTTCACGCCCGACGGTGCCTGCCTGCGCTCCGCTACGGGCTGCAGCAGTGTCAGCCTCAGCGGACTGCCCCGTGGCATGTACTTAATCCGGGTGGGCAACCGTCCCGCCGTTAAAGTGGTAAAACGATGATGCCCCGCAGATTTCTCACCCTTCTCGCCGCCCTGTGCTGTGGCGTAGTAGCCTCGGCCCAGGTGCAGGTGATGACCATCCACCGCACGGATGGCACGACGGTCGACTATCCCGTGACAACGATCGACAGTGTCACGTTCTCGACCCTCGAACCCGCTGAACTCGACAACGAGTATGAATACAACATGACCGTGACGCCCATCACCGCTGTGACCGAAGTGTGCAGCGTGCAGGGCCGGACCTACCGCTTGGACGATGCCGCACAGACCGGTGCCCTCAGCGTGAGCATTCCCGCCGACGGAGTGGGCACTACCTACGACCTCAGCACCGCCGCTGCCCAAGGCGTTGCGCTGCAACTGGCCGGTACCGACATCACCGAGGGACTGACGGGCAGCCTGCGCGTGCAGAAGGACAAGTCGGGCAAGTTTCTGACGCTCGTGCTCGAGGCTTCGTGGCAGGGAAATACCTTGCGCGCGAACTATTCGGGCACCTATGCCGTCGCCTACACCGCCTCCGGCCGCTTCACCGTCACCCCCGCTTCGGGCACCGCCTACAAGGGGCGCATGGCTTCCGTCTTCACCATGACTGAGGGCACCGGCGGTACGCGCCACTTCGCTTTCGGCCCGGTCGACACGACTTCGCCGGCCGACATGCAGGGCGGCGACTGCGTGGTGTGGTTCAGCGTATCGGCCGCCAAGCTGGGCACGGGCACTTTCTCTGTGGCCGAGGCCGCCGGCAGCTACACGCTGCGGCTGATTGACTACAAGCGGCAGGTCGTGACCGAGGCGCTGGCCGGTACGACCGGCACCATCACCACCGCCCTTGACCCCGAGGGTAGTAACAATACGTTCTACATTGCCCTCGACCTCACCCTGCAGGACGGCACCCATATCGTAGCCGATTACTTCGGCAGCACGACGACCGTCGCCTCGCTCGACGACCTCTACTTCGATCGGGCTGCAGAAAACAGCATGATTATCACCAACGACGTGGGCGAGGAAACAGCCAACGTGCCACTCGTGGGCATGCAGATGCGCGAAAGTGGTATCTTCACCTATTTCTATCTCATGAAGCAGCCCAACGATGACCCCGACGACAATTTCCTGACGCCGATGATCAAGATCAAAACGTCTCTCATCGACACCGGCGAAATCGACTTGGCTGCCGCTGAGGCCCGTACCTGGGAGGTGAAATACCAGACCTTTCAGCTGAGTTCGCAGGACAACGAATACATGAACAAAGCCAACGACGGTACGCTCAGTGTCAGCCGCAACGAGGACGGAACCTACAGCATTTACCTCGACCTGCTGGATTGCTACACCACCCCTTGGGGTAGCACCACCGGCGGCACGCAGAGTGCGCTCCGAATCTTCTACGATGGCCCTGCCTCGCCCTATACGGGCAGCAAATAGGTCCGTCCGCAGACAGGCCGAGCAGGCCAAGCAATCCGGGTGGCTGCGACAGCAATGTCGTGGCCACCTTTGTTTTTTTTGCCTGTGTAC